>NZ_JAVRBN020000002.1:0-354882 GCF_034531305.2 Nostoc sp. ChiQUE02 | reverse complement strand
TGATTATTTGCCGCAATGGAATTACACCGCTAAACCACAGGTGGCATAATTCTGGATTTTATTTAATCCGCATTCCTTAGTGGGCTTGTCAAAGCTGCGATCGCGCAGTTTTAGCGGGCTGGTCTTAGAGGAGCGGTTGGCGGCTCAGGGTCGGGAAGGGCAGTGTGGGCTGATGCTGATTGACCTGAACACGGGTGAAACCTTGCACTGGCTGTATCTAGACGGCGTGGTGGAGGAACTGTTTGATGTGGTCGTGCTGCCGGGTGTGGTTCAGCCCAGGGCCATCGGTTTGCAGAACGAAGACATCGAGCGTCTAGTCACCTTTCCCGGCTCTAACGGCATCTTCATCACCAAGCCAACCGCCAAACGTCCCAGCCAGGGTGGATCTGCGCCGCGAGCGGGACTGCCGCGATCGCCCTCAGCCACCGCCCAGAGCCAGGAACTCGATCTGGCAAACATCAAATACCAGCGGGTCTACCACCTCAACGCCGACAACCTTGCTCCCTACGAGGCGTTTACGTTTCCTAGCCTGCAAACGCGCTGGCAAACTCAGCCGCAACGGGGCGAACTGCTGGGAATTTCGGCGGCAGAGGCGGGTGAGATGGTCGGCTTGGCGATCGCCGAACTGTTGCCCGACCAGACTGCCGAACTGCTGTCGCTGTATGTCTTGCCGAGTTGTCGTCGGCAGGGCATCGGCACGCGATTAGTCAAGCACCTAGAGCAGAGCCTTGCCGAGCGGAATTATCTGTTACGGCAACTCACCGCCGAGCAATAGGTCAGCGATCGCGGCAGCAACAGGTGACTCATATCGAGTTGCAGGGTGCTAGGAAGCAAGGGCAGTTTCATCAGGGGCGATCGCCCAGCGCAAACTTCCCTCGGTTAAACAGTTAACAAAATCAATTCTTCTATTGAGTCAAGAGAACAAACTATGGCAACACCTAATTTCAATGCCCCCATCACCGACCCCTTTGGTCTAACAAATCTTCAGAATCTCCCTCTTCGTGGATATTCCAACGATCCTATCTTCGTCGATATTGATAACGATGGCGACCTTGATGCCTTCGTTGGCTACGATGTCAACAGCCAGCCCGTCAACGTGCAGTTCTACAGGAATACGGGCACGGCAGCAGCCCCCAGCTTTGCCGCTCCAGTCGCTAACCCCTTTGGGCTAGCTAACATCCCCTATGTGGTGGGCACCATCGGGACTAACACCAGTCCCGCCTTTGCCGATATTGATGGCGATGGCGACCTTGATCTCTTTGTCGGAGACCGTTACGCTGGCATCACGTTTTTCCAGAACACGGGCACGGCGTCAGCCCCCAGCTTTGCCGCTCAAACCCTCAACCCCTTTGGGCTGCGCGATGTTGGGGATTACAACAAGCCCGCCTTGGTCGATATTGATGGCGATGGCGATCTTGATGCCTTCGTCGGTAATAATGTCGGCAACACGCTGTTCTTCCAGAACACGGGCACGGCGTCAGCCCCCAGCTTTGCCGCTCCCGTTACCAACCCCTTCGGGCTGCGCGATGTTAATCCCAGTCCCTTCACTTATGACTATGCCAGCCCCACCTTTGCCGATATTGATGGCGATGGCGACTTCGATGCCTTCGTGGGGGACTTTGACGGCAACACGTTTTTCTTCCAGAACACGGGCACGGCGTCAGCCCCCAGCTTTGCCGCTCCCGTCACCAACCCCTTCGGGCTGAGCAATGTCAGGTTTGGCAGCAATCCTACCTTTGCCGATATCAATGGCGATGGCGACCTTGATGCCTTTGTGGGAACACTTTTCGACATCCAGTTCTTCGAGAACACTGCGAACGACCCTAGCCTCAGCGTCGCTCCCGGCAGCAACGCGGCTGAACCCAACACACCCGGCAGCTTCACCCTCACCCTCAGCAAAGCTGCGCCTACTGGCGGTCTCACCGTTTCCTACACCCTCAGTGGCACCGCCACCAACGGCACCGACTACACCACGCTCCCCGGCACCGTTACCTTTGCGGCTGGAGCGACTACTGCTACCATTATTGTCGCGCCGATCGCCGATAACCTGGTGGAGGGCAACGAAACGGTAATCCTTACCCTGGTCGATCGCTCAGGTTATACCTTAGGCACGACCACCACTGCCACCATTACTCTGGCTGATCCTCCCAATCAACCTCCGACCGCTGTCAATGACACTGCCAACACTAATGAAGACACTGCCGTCACCATCAACGTCCTGGCAAATGACACCGATCCTGACGGCAACCCCCGCAGCCTCGACAGCTTTACCAACCCCACTAACGGCACCGTCACACGCAACGACAACGGCACCCCTACCAACTTGACCGATGACCAGTTGGTCTATACCCCCAATGCCAACTACAACGGCAACGACAGCTTTACCTACACCATTAACGATGGCAAAGGCGGCACGGCAACCGCGACCGTCGCCTTGACGATTAACAGCGTCAATGATGCAGCCAGTATCAGTGGCACAGCAACCGGGGCAGTCACCGAAGACTTGAATGTCGTCAGCAGCAACCTCAGCGCTACAGGTAGCCTCACCGTTGCTGATGTCGATACCGGAGAGGACAAGTTCAAAACCACCGTCGCCTCCGCCGATGGCAACCTGGGCAGTCTCAACATCACGGAAGCAGGAGCCTGGAAATACAGCGTTGCTAACAGTGCGGTGCAATCTCTTGGTGCAAGCGTTACCAAAAACGAAGCCTTCACGGTGCAATCTTTTGATGGCACAGCCAGCCAGAATATTGTCGTGACGATTACCGGGGTGAATGATGCGGCTACCATCACAGGTACAGCTACCGCAGGAGTCACCGAAGATGCCACCACTCCCAACCTGACGGCAACGGGCAACCTCACTGTCAATGATGTCGATACAGGTGAGAACAAATTTAAGACCGCTGTCACCTCAGCTAGTGGCAACCTGGGTAGCCTCAGCATCACAGATGCAGGTGCTTTCACTTACACTGTTGCCAACAGTGCGGTGCAATTTCTGGGTGCAGGCGCGACCAAAAACGAAACCTTCACGGTGCAATCTGTTGACGGTACTGCTAGCCAAAATATTACCATCACCATTACCGGAGTGAATGATGCCCCCGTTGCTGGCACTGACTCCTTAACTGCCACCCAATATATCCCCAAAATCATTGCTGTCAGCACTTTACTTGCTAACGACAGCGATGTCGATACTGGGGATGTGTTGAAGATTACCGGAGTTAGCAATGCGGTAGGTGGGTCGGCAGTCTTGTTCAACAATTTCACTCCCACCAACGCTGCTGATGATTTCATTACTTTTCTCTCCACTCAGAGCGGTACAGGTAGCTTCAAATACACTCTAACTGACGGTAAGGGCGGCACTACCTTGGGCAATGTCAACCTCCTAATTGGCTCTAGCCAACTTGGTGGCAATGGCAAAGATTCCCTTAACGGCAATGACGGCCCTGACTTGCTCGATGGCGGTAACGGTAATGACACTCTCAATGGTGGCAAAGGTAATGATACCTTGATTGGCGGCAACAGCAACGACTTGCTTGTAGGCGGTGAAGGTGGCGATTTGCTTATCGGGGGCAATAGTACTGATACCTTCCGCTTCGCCCTCACCGACTCGCTACTGAGTAACTTTGACCGCATCACCGACCTGAAAATTGGCACGGATGTCATTGATGGGCCGAATGTCGTCAGCGCGGCAAATCTCGCCGAACTAGGGGTGGTAACTGCCTTAACCCAAACCGGAATCAGTGCTGTGCTGACTAGTAGTAGTTTTGTTGCCAACCGCGCTGCCACCTTTAGCTTTGGTAGCCGCACCTTTGTGGCGCTGAATAATAACACCGCTGGCTTCCAGTCTACTAGTGATGCTGTAATTGAGATTACCGGGTTTAGCGGTAGTTTGACTTCTTTGGCGATCGCTTAAGTATAGATGGAGCGATCACCTTTGGGAAACTTCAGGGGCGATCGTTCCATTCCCAACTTTCAATAAATAAGGCAGAGGGCAGAGGATTTGACTTGTTTTTTTCATTCATAGGGGTGACGCACAGGCTGCAAAAGCTTCCGCCTTCACGTTTGAGTGTTTGGCGCAGCCTGTAAGAGCTTCCGGGGCGATCATCGCTTTCTATAATAGGCGATTATTGAGTAGACTACATAAATATGTAAGTCTATGTAGTGGTTCTATAGTTAACAGGAGACAAAAAATGAATATATTTGGTATCGGTCTGCCGGAAATGGCTGTAATTATGGTAGTAGCACTGTTAATCTTTGGCCCCAAAAAGCTGCCAGAAATTGGTCGGAGTGTGGGCAAAACAATTCGTAGTTTTCAAGAAGCTTCCAAGGATTTTCAAAACGAGTTTCAAAAAGAAGCAGAACAATTAGAAGAAGCTGTAAAGACTACTGCTGAATTGGAACCTAAGCAAATCCACCCTGCTAAATCTGAGCAGGATACCGCTAGTTCTTCCCAACCTAGCTAGGAGAGTGCTGCATATCAATTGACTGTAGGCAAAATGACAGAAGCTGTTACACAACCAGCTTTGGTGATTCCACAACTAATTGTCGGGTTAGGGAATCCAGAAGCTAAATACGACCAAACACGCCATAATATCGGCTTTGCTGGTGTAGAAACTCTCTCCCATTCTTGGCGCATTCCTTTAGCAGAAAACCGCAAGTTTCAGGGTGAGTATGGCGAGGGTATGGTCCCAGGTGGAGGTAAGATTCGCTTGCTAAAGCCGTTAACTTACATGAATCGCTCAGGACAAGCAATCCAAGCGGTGACAAGTTGGTATAAATTGCCGCCTGAGTCCGTGCTGATAATTTACGACGATATGGATTTGCCCTTGGGAAAAACTCGGCTGCGCTTATCTGGTTCGGCTGGGGGACATAACGGCATGAAAAGTGCGATCGCACATCTTAGTACCCAAAACTTTCCCCGTTTGCGAATTGGTATTGGTAAACCCAAAGGTGCAGCTAATAACGATGATTCCGATGCTGTTTCTCATGTGCTAGGGCGATTTTCTGCTGCCGAAAATCAGCAGATGTCTCTTGTACTTCAGTTCGTAGTCGAGTGTATTGAACTAAGCCTCAAGCAGGGAGTAGAAAAGGCGATGAATGTTTGTAATAGCCGCACCATTAATAATTCTGAGTCTTAGGGTTGGATGAATACTGCCTTATCAGCTTGGCAAAGGCGCTTATTTTGGTTGATGGGCAGCGATTTTAGCCTGCTCCATCCAACCGAGATAAAGCCCTTAACGCCTTCTGTGTGTATGAAAGGTAAATCATCTACACCCTAATTTGGGGTGCGGCATAGTTTGCTTAATTTTTGTAAGAATAATGGCGATGTCTACGACGGGCCATGACGCTCTCCCCTTGGGAGAGGACTCGCTACCGTTTCTCTACGTTCGCGCAGCGTGTCGCAGACAAACGCTACGCGTAGCTTGCTTCCCCGTAGGGATACGTTATAGGCGTCACGCTATTGCCTGTTTTAGGTCATAACCTCAAGCAACGCCAGTACCAAACCAAATAGGTTTAATTAAAACGTCTTTTGCGTCTAGCTGCCACTGCCTTACGTTTGCGTTTTTCTATCGGTGTTTCAAAGTGCCGATGATACTTCACATCAGCTAATATCCCAGCTTTGGAAACCTGGCGTTTAAACCGACGCAAAGCTGAGTCTATTCCTTCGTTCTCTCCTAGAACCACCTGGGTCATTCTTGCCTTTTCCTCATCATCAATAGTTTCCATTCTAATAGTACCCTCAACCTTAGTAAAACCCCCCTGAGCTAAAGTCATGATTAAGAGGCTATTCGTCCGGTTGAGGCGGGTTACGTGTGTTTCTAACTCGTGAAATCTGTACTTAACGAAAAGTTAATCTAAGTGCCCTAATGCACTCTTAGGAGCAATAGAGAAGATGGGAAAATTATAATGCTAAATTTTTCTAGCTGTACTCTGAACTGAAGAATAATGTAGTCTTAGTTACTAAGATAGATGAGAAAATATGATTATATTTACAGATTTTAAAAATTGATTTTGCCCTCGTTAAATAATTTATATCCGACTGTTAATGAGGCAAAAGCAACAAATAAATTCCATAAGCTAGTTGATCTGAAAATTACTCCACCGCTGAAGAAAACTAGTACAATGCCAATCCCTAACAAAATCCATCCAAAATTACTAGCTTCTCTCCGAAAAAATACCAATGTTAACGCACCAGCCATAATCACTAATACGGCAACAGTAGCGGGTAATCTGTTAGAAAAAGGTATATAGTAACCGCTAACGAATATAATGTTTTGACCAAAAAAGTATAAGCCTGTGAAAAGTAGGATTAAACCTATAAGTCTGATTAACAGCCTGCCCATAATATTTTTATATTTTTAATGGCTGAAGCCAATTTCAATTCGATTATACTGGACTTTTTAAATTCGTACTAAATTTTACGTAAAATTAAGTTAATCTAAGTTAATATACTGAATAAAAGTCCAGAATGTCTGAAGATGCCAGTACAAGTAATGTTGATTACATCAAGTAGTCCTTGCCAGCCTTTTATCAAGGTGCTTTAATAGCGATCGCATTCCGCAAAATAGTCCTACTTAGAGAATACGTACAAGACGCGCAGCGACTCGACATCAGATATCGCTGCTGGTGTTGATAAAATTACAGACTCAAAACATTAAACTCAAAGATATGACAAGCTAGTAGCATATTCTTGATACTAAATTCTCCCCAAAGCTGAATAGGAGCATACATGGAGCCAATTATTGCTATAGTTTTAGCCCTTATAGGTTATGCCTTAGGTTCTGCAAAACTGATTAATCAAGGTAATGAAGCCTTAGTCGAACGCCTGGGGCGGTATCATCGGAAACTTAAGCCGGGGCTGAACTTTATTGTTCCCTTGGTAGATCAGGTTGTGATGGAAGATACTACACGAGAGCAGTTTATAGACATCAAACCTCAGAATGTGATCACCTACGATAATATTTACGTGGAAGTGGACGCTATTGTATACTGGCGCATTAGAGATATTGAGAAAAGCTTTTACGCTATTGAGGATCTTCAAGGGGCACTGACACAGTTGACCACAACCACGCTCCGGGAAATCATTGCTCAGAATACCCTAGAGCAGACTAATATCTCCAGAGCAGAGATGGACGCAGCTATCTTAGACCAGTTGAATAATATAACGGCAGATTGGGGAGTTGAAATTCTCCGGTTAGATATTCAGAGAATTACTCTACCTGAGAGTGTACGAAAGTCTAGGGAAGAGGAGCAAGCCGCTGTAATCAAAAAACGGGCACTGATTACCGAAGCAGAAGGGCAAAAGGAAGCTGCCATTAAGAAAGCCGAAGGAACTATGACTTCAGTGCAAATTATTTCTCAAGCTCTACGTTCCAATCCTGACAGTAGGGACATTCTGCGATATCTTGTAGCTCAAGATTACGTAGATGCCAGCCAAAAACTTGGTGAGAGTAATAATGCCAAAATTGTCTTTGTAGACCCAGCCAACTCAAGTGAAATGTTTCAAGAGTTGATAGCCGAGTCAGTAAATACAGAAGGTAATGGCAAAAAAATTGAAGAACGGTAATACCTAACAATCACGCTGTGTAGCTTGTCTCAATAGGGCATCGGCTACTAGTGAAACATCATGCATTTCTTGAACATCGTGAACTCGGAGGATATCAGCGCCATTAAAAATAGCAGCACAACAAGCTGCTGCCGTTCCCCAAACTCGTGCTTTGGGATCTGGTTGATTTAAAATCCGACCAATGAAACTTTTACGAGATGCTCCTACCAAGATAGGACAGTTAAGTGTTGTTAGCGATCGCAAACCGCGAAAAATTTCTAAATTTTGCTCATAATTCTTAGCAAAACCAATACCAGGATCAATAATAATTTTATCCAGGTCAATGCCCGCAGCAGTTGCTACCCCAATTTGTCGAGCCAAAAAACTATAAATTTCTGTGAGCAAATCTTGATAATCAGTCTGTTGTTGCATTGTCTGTGGTGTTCCCCGGATGTGCATTAAAATAATCGGCACACCTAACTCTGCCACTGTTGGCAACATTTCTGAGTCAAAAGTGCCGCCAGAAATATCATTAATAATATCTGCTCCAGCTTCTAAAGATGCCCTAGCTACAGCAGCACGGGTTGTATCTACAGAAATCGGGACTGAAATTTCTGGTCTTAGCACCTGTAAGACTGATAGTACCCGATCGAGTTCCTCCACCAGAGTTATTTGCTTTGCTCCTGGTCGAGTTGATTGACCACCCACATCAATAATGTCAGCACCAGCAGCCACTAGGGCTTGCGCCTGGACTAAAGCGGCAGAGGTAGTATTAAACTCACCTCCATCACTAAAGCTATCAGGCGTTACATTCAAAATACCCATCAAATAAGTCCGCTGTCCCCACTCGAAACAGCGTCCTCGAATTATCAAGTTGCTTGGCATAAATCTACATTGCTATGTGAGGCGGCAGCCACACCAATACAGTTCAGATAGAGCAACAAAACCATGATGTAGAGACGCGATTCATCGCGTCTTCAAAGACCAATTATCTTAACCCAAGCGTATTGTAGGTATTCCCATGCTCTGCATGGGAACGAGAAGAAGGGACATCACACTGACTTATAATTCACAATCCGAGCGAAACTCTCAGGTTCCAAACTTGCTCCTCCGACTAAAACACCATCAATTTCTGGTTGAGCCATGATCTCATCAATATTATTCGGCTTGACTGAGCCGCCATATTGAATTGATACATTCGGATTACTCAACTGGCTACGAATTAAGCCAATTATCCGATTAGCCTCCGTTACTTCACAAGTATCACCAGTACCAATGGCCCAAATCGGTTCGTAGGCAATCACCAAATTTTCCTGATCGATATCTACCAAACCTTTGTCGAGTTGGAGAGCAATCAGTGATTCAGTTTCTCCCGCATCTCGTTGTTGTTTAGTTTCGCCAACACAGAGAATTGGGGTCAAACCAAACCTTTGAGCAGCTCGGAGGCGCAGATTAACAGTGGCGTCCGTTTCACCAAAGTATTGCCGTCGTTCGCTATGACCGACAATCACAAAGCGCACACCAATTTCTGTCAGCATTGGGCCAGAAATCTCACCCGTATAGGGGCCAAATTCTTCCCAGTGGACATTTTGTGCCCCTAGTTGTATTCGGCTACCATGCAAATACTTTGACAGACTGTTTAAATCAGTGAAGGGAGGACACAATACCACTTCTCGCTCTTCGGGCGTTTCCTCCAGGTAGGGCAGAAATCCTCGTAAAAAGTCTTCGGACTCCGCCTGGGTTTTGAACATTTTCCAGTTACCGGCAATAACGATTTTCCGCACAGGTAATTTAGTCAAGATCCTAACGCGTTATTTTAGATGCATTTTTCAGTTTATGACTTTTTGTTAGCCATTAGTCATTAGTCATTGGTCATTGGTCATTAGTCATTAGAGAAATGCCCAGTCTCCAGTCTCCAATACCCAAACCTCTGTTAAAAATAACTAGGATAAGAGACAGGGCTAATTTAAAAATCCCAAATTTCAAATCTCAAATTGATATGACTTCGACATTGCCCTTGCCTGAACCCGATCAAAGCGATTCCGCTAACACTGACGCAAATTCTCTCAACTGGGAGGAAGAACTCGATAGTGCCATTTTCAGTTTTGAAGACATTCAAACAGAGCTGAATTATAAACAAGCACAAACGGCACTACGAAACTTGGTAGCCAATCTCGACCTCACCCCTCAAGAAAAAACCGGATTGGAGGCGGAAATTGCTGATTTGGAAACCATGCTGGGGAAGTTAGACCGTATGGTGGTGCAGATTGCGGCTTTTGGGATGGTGGGACGTGGGAAGTCTTCGCTACTCAATTCCTTGGTTGGACAAACAGTATTTGAAACTGGACCGCTGCACGGTGTCACTCGTGCTGCACAAAGAGTTAATTGGAGTATTAGTGAGGAAGCGATTGGAGAAACTGAACGTGCTTTGCGAGTCACTCTCCCTGGTGTAGGTCAATCCCAGGTGGAATTAATTGACACTCCTGGGTTAGACGAAGTAGATGGTGCAACCCGTGCCGCATTAGCTGAACAGATTGCCAAACAAGCAGATTTGATTCTGTTTGTGATCTCTGGCGACATGACGAAGCTGGAATACATGGCCCTTTCTCAGTTGCGGGAAGCAGGTAAACCGATCATTTTGGTGTTTAACAAAGTAGACCAGTATCCAGAAGCAGACCGGATGGCAATTTATCATAAAATCCGGGATGAAAGGGTGCGGGAATTACTTACACCTTTAGAAATTGTCATGGCTGCGGCATCGCCATTGGTGAAGACGGCGATTCGTCGCCCTGATGGCACTAGGGGCATACAGTTGCGTACAGGTAATGCTCAAGTCGAGGAACTCAAGCTGAAAATCTTGGAGATTCTGCATCGTGAGGGTAAGGCCTTGGTTGCTCTCAACACCATGCTTTATGCCGATATCGTAAATGAGCAGTTGGTTGAGCGAAAACTGATGATTCGGGAACAGAATGCCAATCAGTTGATTTGGAAGGCTGTGATGACTAAAGCATTAGCGATCGCACTCAATCCCGTAACTGTGGTAGATATTTTGAGTAGTGTGATTATTGATATTGCTCTGATTTTGGGTTTATCTAAACTCTATGGCTTCTCGATGACCGAAGCTGGGGCTGTACAATTACTACAAAAAATCGCCCTGAGTATGGGCGGTATTGGTGCAAGTGAATTATTGGCAAATTTGGGCTTAAGTGGATTAAAAACTTTACTTGGGATCTCTGCAACAGCTACCGCAGGTGCTGCCCTTGGCCCTTATATATCGGTGGCAGTTACGCAAGCGGGAGTAGCTGGTGTTTCTTCTTACGGTATTGGACAAGTTACCAAAGTTTATTTAGCCAACGGGGCGACTTGGGGGCCTGATGGACCGAAAGCAGTGATTAATCGGATTTTGGCAAACCTGGATGAGACTTCAATTCTCAACCGTATTAAAGATGAATTGCTCCATAAGGTAAAACTCAGAAAGTGATGTATAAACTTATTTTAAATGCTTGTATTTTGCTCAAGCCAAGCGACTAAATCAGATACATTATAAAAGTCTAAAAATTCTTCTCCTAATTGTTCCAATTGTTCAGTAGATAAGACTTGAATTTTCTCAAATATTGATGAATTGATTTCTTCAAATCGCCGATTTAACTGACGCTTTAAAAAGCGAAAAGCTTCTTTTTGTTCTCCCTTCTGCAAAATATCCTGATAAATCACTGATTCTTGCATAATATCTTCCCAAAATATGATTCAAAAAGTTAGATTTTTATACTTTTCAACAGTAATTTCGCCTCGATAAAGATCCGAAGCAATTTTATTAAATCAGTTGTGACATTGGCAACAGACGGCGGCATCAGCTAGCCTAGTTTCATCGCAGAATCAACAAGAGCGCTCTCACCAAGTAAGGGATTAGCTTGGTAAAGTCTATGCAGTCCAAGCGAGAAAGTTGCAAATATAATAACAGCAATCATCGTATCAAGTATTAAAGAATAGTCTTATGCTTTGAGGTTTAGCGATTTAATAAAAGATGCCCCATTAGTTTTTAGTTCTTCAGATGATGGGGTTATTATTACAGCCTCAACAGCATAATTATTTTTCATACAAAGCAGACTTCTTTGATAGAATAATTGATTATTGATATTTAACCCTTTTTTCTTAAATTCTTTTTGCAAGTAAGTACTGGGTTTGCCCATTAAAGTAAAGTCTTGGCAGTTATATCCACTTTTATTAACAGAAGACTGAGATACTTGTTTACCCTGAATGAAATTTGTTTTATTAGCAGCTTTAATTAGAAGTTGTAAAACTTTTGGAATTTTCTGCGGGGCTATTTGTTTCGTAAAAGTTGAATGGGTCACTGAATATATAGATTCACTCTTAATAGTTGTCCAATTCCGGTTATTAATTCCTTTTCCTGGAGAAGTAACTTCTTCTAAAATAGTCCCTGGCATTAAGATACTAAAATTTCCTTCTTTAGGTGTTAAAAGTTTTTCTTGGGATGATGCAGGTGTGCAAGCCGATAAAACAAATATCCCGAAACAATTAATTATCCAAAAACGTTTAATAATCTTGATAAGTAAATCCATAAGTGTTATTGTTTAATAATTTTTATTTAGAATGTCAAGCTATTCTCTCAACTCATACGCACTTTGCCATCCCTGTTCTGTAATCTTGTAATTTGTAACGTTTGGCTGACGAATTACATCCAATGCCTTCAACACAGGATCTTGTTTTAAGTTTTCCCATAATAATGGTTTTTCTAACATAAAAGCTGCCAAATCAAATCTGGACTCAAGATTTACTACCAACACGGCACTCTTCACTTCAATAACCCATATCAGTAGGGCTTTTGGGAATTTTGGGAGAATCGATTAAGGTGACTCGGAAAATACAATTAAATTGAGCTTGAAAACTCGGAACTTGAGCTTCAGAACTTGACATTTCGAGTTCTATACTCAAACTCCGAGTTTCTAAGCTCTAACTTTCAACCTTTTAGGCACAATTGTCGATAGATTCTCTACACTGTTATTGATGCTTAGGGCTGCACTTTCCGAAATTTACAGATGAAATTGCGCCTTCATCAACTTTTAGTTTCTACCTTTGAAAGAGTTTAGCCATTCTTGAACTTGCTCTCGTGCAATATCGCGCCCCCCAAGACCAAAGGCTAGGGCAATAGCAACTGCGATCGCACCTAATAAAAGTCCAAAAGCTAAATTCACAATATCACTGGCAACTCCAATCTGTTGTAGAGCCATTGCAGAGACTAAGACAATAATTGCAATCCGCGCCACTTGACCCAAAATCTGTGCTTGGCGATCGCCGGAACTGGTAATGATGTTAAAAGCTAGATTTGCCAGGAATAAACCAATGGCAAATATTACCAATCCAGCCAAAATCCGCCCAAATATGATCACAATACCAGACACTAATGCTGTCAGGGCTGGAATATTCAGGATATTCACCGCCGCCACTGTGGCAAATAGCATGATACCGACTAAGGCAACAATGCCTGCAATTTCCGATGGCGTACGGGTTGGAGTAGGTTCAACTGCTGGTTCTGTTGAAATTACGATTCGTCTGCTGGGTGTTGTCAGACCCAAAATAGTGAAAATGTTATTAAAGCCTAAATTGGTGAGGATACTTGTAACCAAATCCGCTACAAAGCGCCCGACGAAATAGGCAACAATCAAAATTGCTACGGCTGTAAAGATTCCAGGTAGGGCATTGAGTACCTGTTGCAGCATTGCGATCGCAGGTATTGATATCGCATCAATTCGCAAGGCATTGAGCGCTGCGATCGCTACAGGAATCAAAATCAAAACATAGACAATTGTGCCGATAATACTCGATAGAGGTTGCACCCCTGCATTGGAAGATAATCCCAATCGATTACCTAAATGGTCGATACCAGTTGTCGCCAGCAGGTTCGTCACAATCCGCCGTACTACATTAGCGATGAACCAGCCAACTACAGCAATTAAGATTGCCGCTAAAATGTTCGGCAGAATTAGCAGAACTTCTGTAATTAGAGCTTGTACTGGTTGTAGAGCCTGCCTAAGTCCGAGAGTATCTAAAACTGGGGCGAGAAACAGTAAAAATATAAACCAATAGAGAGCATTGCCAATCGTCTCGCTCAGAGACAACTGATTCAGGCTGGGTGCCCTGTCTTCTGGTTCTGGATTCAAACGCTCATCCAGGTTAAATGCCTGTAATGAGCGCACAGTGATAATCTTCACAATGGTCGCCAGAAACCAGGCGGCTCCTAAAAGGATTCCTGCACCAACCAACTTTGGCAAAAAGCCAATAAGTTGATTGAGAAAATTATTCAGGGGTTGAGAGGCTATCTCCAGATCCAATGTCTGTAAAACAGCTACCGCCGTCAACAGGATAACGCTCCAAAACACTAGGCTGGAGAGTAATTTCTCCACTTGGGGAACATCTTGACGACCCGTTACCCCTGCGGCAATGCGGTTATCTATGTTTGTGCGATTGAGGATTCCTCGCGTCACCGCCGCTGCGATCGCCGCAATTAACCAACCTACTAGTAAAATTGCCACTGCCCCTAGTAGACGGGGCGTAAACAAAATCAACTGTTGAACAATACCTTGCACATCAGCAATTCCTTGATTTACTGATGGTTGCACCGGTTGCAGGCTGGGCGATTGTGCCAAAAATTCAACTCCTATCACCTGGGTTATTCCTTGCCAAGTTGTGTTCATGGTTTTCGGGAATTAAGCTTAAGTATTCGCCGCAAACACTGAGTAAGTGTTTTGCCTATCAATTTACCAGTAAAAACATACATATATTGATTGATATCAAGACTAATTTTTGACTTTGTTACTCATTTTTGATTTAATCTACTGCCAGTACTGAATTTTGCGTTACTCTAATTGCAGCAACAGCACCAAAAATGTGGAATGTCCCAAGTTTTGGAACAATCGATTCAAATTAATGCTACAGCTACGGTAGTGGAGCGCTGTATTAGCGATTTAACCCTCATGCACCGTTGGCTTAACCCCGTCCTCCGTTGCGAACCTGTGGGCGACGCTTGGAGCACTGATGTCGGCAGTGAAAGTCGTTTTATCATTCAAATTCCTCTACTGAAACCCACGTTGAATAGCGTAGTTGTGGAACGACAACCGGGTTTGGTAGTCTGGGAATTTCAGGGATTTTTTCAAGGGCGCGATCGCTGGGAATGTCAGCCAACAGAAAAGGGAACGCTTCTATTGAACCGTTTTGAGTTCGATATCCCTAACCCCTTAGTTAGTTGGGGCTTCAACACCTTTGCTGCATCTTGGACAAAAGAAGATATGCAAGCCCAACTGCGCCGCCTTAAACGAGTCGCAGAAGAACAAAAAAATTAGTCATTAGTCATTAGTTAGAAATTATTATTCTCCACCTGCTTCCCCTGCCTCCCCAAGATGAAGTCAAAAGTAAAAAGGCAAAACAGAACTGATGAAGTCTTGAAATTTAATTCTTAATTCTTTTCTTTTTACTTTTTACTTTTACCTTTTGACTTACTAGCCCCTGCTTCCCCTGCTCCCCACTCTCTATCGATCCTTACCCAATTCAGTAAGTAGCCGCCGAATCACAGATGCATCCTCGGCATCAGGAACTTTTGCTAAATATTTTTCTAAGTCGTCTATGGCTTGGGGATAGTAACCGAGTTGATAGTAGATCAAGCCGCGATCGCGCAATTCTAAAGTTAAACCAGGAAACAGCAACAAAATTCGTTCAACTGCTGCTAGCGTTTTTTCTAACTCTTGCTGTTTGAGGTAAATAAATTTTAAATTTGTCAGCATCCGTGCCAAAAATTGCCGATTACTAACTACGGCTAAAAATTCTGGTTGTAGCGTCACAGGTTGCTGATAAAGTTGAGACAGCCGTTCTTTGCAGTCTTGGGCAAATATTATTTCACCACCATTGAAAGCATCGACGAAAATCTCTATATCTGGAATATCCGGACGGATCAGGAAATGTCCTGGCATTCCCACACCCACCATTGGAAAATCAATCCGTCGGGCAACCTCCAGGTAAACCAGCGCTAAGGTAATAGGAATCCCCAATCTGCGATCAATTACATCATTAAAAAAGCTATTGCGCGGGTCGTAATAGTCAATTTTATTACCAGAAAACTTTAAATCTTCGTAGAGATATTGATTAATACTTTGAACTATCCGCAAAGGATATCGTGAATCAGGCAGGCGTTCTTGAAGCTCCCATGCCATTGTATCAAGGGCGTTGAGGTATTCCTCTAAATCTAGGTTGGGATATTCTTCCTGTGCAATGTACAAAGCTGCCTTTGCTAGGTCAATATGCTCGTCAGACTGCTGAATCTCCTGGTAAAAATATTGTCGTGCTGACGAGAAATTCATAAGCTGTTGCTCGCTGGAAGTGTGAGGATGGAGCCGCAGCTACGCCTAACCCAGGCATCGCGGCTTGGCTAAAAGCAGTTTTTTGTATCTATCTTTATCTTATGGATATTCAGAAGTTTTGGAAATCTAGTTTGTAGATAGCTTTATATAGCAATCGGATTTGATTTATAAAAAAATCTAAGTGTGTAGGGTGTGTTACGGAAACCGTAACGCACCATCCGAAGGTTTTGGTGCGTTAGCCTACGGCATAACACACCCTACGTGTATTTCAAAAATAAAATACTAGTCCTATACATTCCCAACTAACTTTTAGCAAATGTGGAATCCAATGGGATAATAATTGGACTTATTATGGTTTCGAGCATAACCCATATACTCCTGAGTCAATTCCGAACCGAATCTATGGGAACTATGACAAGTGGAATGGACCAAGCAGCATTCCATTCTACTTTGCATCACCCGTAATCTTTGATGGTAGTTATTTCGCAAGTGATTCCTCTTTTCCAGTAAGCTTTTCACTCTACAATGGAAGAACACTACAGGCAACATCTGCATCGCTTGCACCTTCTTCTACACCAACTTTTCTGTCTTCGGGTTATACAGGACTGGTTGATGAAGTTCGTGTAAATTGGAACAATGGCTCTACAGTGCTGGATAACGTAACATATCACGCTGCTGCTGTTCCTGAACCAGCTTCTTTGATTGGCTTGCTTGGTTTGGGTGCTTTTGGTGTCACCTCTAAGTTCAAGCGCAAGCAAAAGCAGCAAGTTCACTGCTAATAGAATCCTTAATTTATTAAGCAAAAGCTAGTTATCAAAATCTAGCTTTTTTGCTGTAAGTGCAAAAACATAGGCAATTCAACAGAGTAGCATCTTTCGCTACACCGCATGATAGCTAGGGCGTAGGCGTAGCCCGTCGTAGACATCGCATCTGAAAAATGGGATTAGGGATAAACTGGAGTGTATTCCGTCAATCTGGTCAGGATGGGGACTACAACCCCAGCAGCCAAACTCCTTTTTAAGGAATTACTAAGGGAGTTATGTCCCCGTCCGGTGCTAAAGTGAAAGTTGACATTGCTTATTATTATGTCTTCTACGACCTTATCTGAAATCTAGCTTCACTCATTAGGCGCAGCATGGTCACAACCGCAGAAAAAACAAACATTGGCTACATTACCCAAATCATTGGCCCAGTTGTAGACGTTAAATTTCCCGGCGGGAAATTGCCACAAATCTACAACGCTTTGAAAATCCAAGGCACCAACGAAGCTGGACAGGAAATCAACATCACCGTTGAAGTACAGCAACTGCTGGGCGACAACCAGGTGCGGACTGTTGCGATGAGTTCCACCGAAGGCTTAGTGCGCGGTTTTGAAGTCACCGATACAGGCGCTCCCATCAACGTACCAGTTGGTAAAGCCACTTTGGGTCGGATTTTCAACGTCCTTGGCGAACCTGTGGACAACAGGGGCCCTGTAAATGCTGAGGCAAGTTTACCCATCCACCGCTCTGCTCCCAAATTCACTGACCTGGAAACCAAACCTTCGGTGTTTGAGACCGGGATTAAAGTTGTTGACCTTCTGACTCCCTATCGACGCGGCGGTAAGATTGGTCTGTTCGGCGGTGCTGGTGTTGGTAAGACCGTAATCATGATGGAGTTGATTAACAACATCGCTACCCAGCACGGTGGAGTATCCGTTTTTGCTGGCGTGGGTGAGCGTACCCGTGAAGGCAATGACCTCTACAACGAAATGATTGAATCTGGGGTTATCAACAAAGACAACCTCAACGAATCAAAAATTGCTCTAGTTTACGGTCAAATGAACGAGCCACCCGGAGCGAGAATGCGGGTTGGTCTTTCGGGATTGACAGTCGCAGAGTACTTCCGGGATGTGAACAAGCAGGATGTGCTGCTGTTTATTGATAATATCTTCCGGTTTGTACAAGCAGGTTCGGAAGTGTCCGCGCTACTGGGCCGGATGCCTTCTGCGGTAGGATATCAGCCCACATTGGGAACCGACGTAGGTGAGCTGCAAGAGCGGATTACCTCGACTACCGAGGGTTCAATTACCTCCATTCAGGCAGTATACGTACCTGCGGATGACCTCACCGACCCCGCACCTGCTACCACCTTTGCCCACTTGGACGGAACCACAGTACTGTCTCGCGGTTTGGCAGCTAAGGGAATTTATCCCGCAGTTGACCCCCTTGGTTCAACTTCCACCATGCTTCAGCCCAACATTGTCGGTGACGAACACTACAGTACAGCCCGGGCAGTGCAATCAACTCTGCAACGTTATAAAGAACTCCAAGACATTATCGCCATTCTCGGTCTAGATGAATTGTCTGAAGAAGACCGTCTGATCGTAGCGCGGGCCCGGAAAGTTGAGCGTTTCTTGTCCCAGCCCTTCTTTGTGGCAGAAGTATTCACCGGTTCTCCTGGTAAGTACGTGAAGTTGGAAGACACCATCAAAGGATTCCAAAAGATTCTGTCTGGTGAGTTGGATGATCTGCCAGAACAGGCTTTCTACTTGGTTGGCGATATTAACGAAGCGATCGCCAAAGCTGAAAAAATCAAAGGTTAGTCATTAGTCATTAGTCATTGGTCATTGGTCACTGGTCATTGGTCATTAGTCATTAGTCATTAGCTCAAGTGCTAATGACTAATGGCAATTACAAATGACAAAGGACAAAAGACAAAGGACAAAGGACAACAGACAACAGACAAAGGACAAAGGACAAATGACATTAACCGTTCGTGTAATTTCCCCAGATAAAACAGTATGGGATGCCCCAGCTGAAGAAGTTGTTTTGCCTAGCACTACTGGTCAACTAGGTATCCTAACTGGACACGCACCACTTTTGACCGCCCTGGATACTGGTGTAATGCGAGTCCGCGCCGCTAAAAATCAGAATTGGGAAGCGATCGCTCTTTTGGGTGGCTTTGCCGAAGTCGAAGAAAATGAAGTGACAATTCTGGTTAACGGCGCTGAACGCGGCGACAAAATTAACCTTGAAGAAGCCCGTGCTGCTTACAACCAAGCAGAAGCGCGTCTGAATCAAGTTACAGGAGACGATCGCCAAGCCCAAATCCAGGCAAACCAAGCCTTCAAACGCGCCCGCGCTCGGTTTCAAGCCGCTGGCGGTTTGGTCTAATTTAACTTTCTATTTCAACTTTGTAGGTTGGGCAATTTCCAACCTACAAGATATTTATTAATTTTAAAAAAATTACGCCAAGTTTAAGAAATCGAGGTCAGCCTTGGTGAAGTGTTAACTTAACTAATTAGTTGCCCAAATGGGCACAAATTATGAAAAGCTTTTCATCTTTGCTTGGTACTCGTAAACAAAATAAAGTAGCTCGTTTTGCAGCATCTATCGTAGCAACGTTAGCGCTTACTGGCAGCATTCATTCTGCCAATGCTACTTCTGTAAAAATAACTACTGCAAACGAAATCACTTCGGCATCAGTCCAGCTAAATCAGACTACACCAAATATTGCCCAGTTACAAACTAGCAGGACTCAATATCAAGCTGCTGGAATTGATCCTTTTGTAATGGTTCCCATCCTACTCGTCGGCGGTTTCGTCATATTCGTCCCCCTATTCTTTGGTGGACTTGTAGTTATTGGCGAACGGGAAGTAGGCATTGTAGTGAGGAAATTTACCCTTTCCGGGCGCGGAATCCCAGCCGGAGGACTGATTGCCCTTAACGGCGAAGCCGGTTTACAGGCAGATACTCTGGCTCCTGGTTGGCACTGGGGCTATTGGCCTTGGCAGTATTCTGTAAAGAAAGAGTCAGTAATTGTCGTTCCCCAAGGGGAAATCGCTTTAATTGTGGCGGCTGATGGCGCATCCAATCCACCAGAGCGCATCTTGGGTAAAATCGTCGATTGTGACAATTTCCAAGATGCTCGGAAATTCCTCACCCAGGGTGGCGAAAAAGGGCGGCAAATGGGTTTTCTCACCGCAGGTACGTACCGGATTAACACTGCCCTGTTTAAAGTCATTATGGCATCAAATGCCAGCGCTCATGGCATGGCTCCAGAACAGTTGCGGGTGTACAGTCTGGCATCTGACAAAGTTGGCATCGTCACTACCTTAGATGGTGTACCAATTTCTGCTGGTGAACTCGCAGGTCCCATCATTGACGGACACAACAACTTCCAAAATGGTCAGAAATTTATTAATGGCGGTGGGCGGCGAGGCTTACAAGAGCAAACTTTGCTTTCTGGTTCTTGGAACTTGAATCCTTGGTTTGTCCAGGTTGAGCAAGTGCCCATGACGGAAATTCCCATTGGGTATGTGGGTGTGGTGATTTCTTTCGTGGGCAAGGCACATCAAGATGTCAGCGGCGCAGCCTTCACCCACGGTAACTTGGTCAATCCTGGACATAAAGGTGTGTGGATCGAACCGTTGTATCCTGGCAAGCACCCGATTAATTCCCGGATTATGAAGATGGAACTAGTGCCAACGACCAACATTGTATTAAATTGGTCAGATCGCACCGAACGCCACAGCTATGATGCTCAACTGGCTTCCTTGACAGTGCGATCGCGAGATGGGTTTGCCTTTGATTTGGAAGTAGCACAAATTATCCATGTGGGTGCTTTAGATGCCCCAAAGGTAATTTCTCGCGTTGGTGCAATGCAAAATCTGGTAGATCATGTATTAGAACCGACTATCGGTAATTATTTCCGCAACTCAGCCCAAGACTATACTGTACTAGACTTTCTCACCGCTCGGAGTGAGCGACAAGCTGAGGCTGCTGAGTATATTAAAACAGCATTGCGGGCTTATGACGTGCAAGCGATCGACACCCTGATTGGTGATATTCAGCCACCAGCGTCGTTAATGCAGACACAGACAGACCGGAAAATTGCTGAAGAAGAACGCAAGACTTATGAAGTTCAGCAGATGGCGCAAACCCAACGGCAGCAGCTTGTCCGGGAAACGGCACTGGCTAATATCCAGCAAGAAATGGTGAAATCAGAGCAGAGTGTGCATATTGCTGAACTAAAAGCCCAAGCCCAAATCAAAGAGGCGAACGGTGAAGCTGAGGGGACAAAACTCCGGGCAATTGCTGAGGCTGAAGGTATTCGGGCCACAGGTAACGCCAAAGCTGAAACCTACCGCGCTGGTGTGGAAGCTTTGGGGCCACAAGGTTATACAGCAATGCAACTCATGCAAATTATCGGCGATCGCAATGTCCGCTTGATTCCAGATGTCTTAGTTGGCAGTAACAGCAGCAATAACGGCTTAGTGGATGGGCTACTATCCATGATTTTATGGAATCAAACTGGTAAGGGTGAATTGACACCAACACCTTTGCATCCGCAACCAGTAGTTACTAAAACACAACAAACCGCAGAAAACGGTCTTCCACCTATAGTTGTGAATTTTCCAGCGGATAAGTAACATTAGCAACATCCGGTAGGGGTGCATAGTTGTGCACCCCTACGAGAAAGGCAATTGAAAATGGTTATATTTTACTTTGGGTAGGCAAGATGCCTACCCTGTAATTCTGGCAGGGAAATTTTGCTTTTACAAGAATGTTATCGTTTAATGAAGCAGATTGGTAAAGGGGGATTCTGTAAAACCTTCCTCGCTGTAGATGAAGGTCAGTTTCCGCCAGTTCCTTGTGTCGTTCAAGAATTACCGCCAGAATCTGAAACATCTAAAACTTTTGATCAAAAGGCGCAAAAATTAGAAGATTTAGGAAGGCATCCCCAAATTCCCACTTTATTGGCTTATTTCCAACAGAACGGGCATCTCTATTTAGTGCAGGAGTTTATTGCAGGCACTAATTTAGCTCAGGTGATTGAGGAAGAAGGTGCTTTTGATGAAACTCAGATTTGGCAACTGTTAGAAGATTTGTTGCCAGTGTTTCAGTTTATTAGCGATCGCAACATCATCCACCGTGATATTAAACCTCAAAATATCATCCGTAGATCCCCAATGACCAAGAAGGGGGATTTCGTCATAGTTGATTTTTCCACTGCCAAAATCGTTACAGAAATTGATCGGCTAACATCTGAAACCAGTATCGGCAGTCCAGAATACTCTGCACCAGAACAAGCGAGGGGAAAAGCGGTTTTTGCTAGTGACTTATATAGCTTGGGTGTAACTTGTATTTACTTACTTACCCAGATTCCTCCCTTTGATTTATTTGATATTGCTAACGATTGCTGGGTTTGGCGAGATTATCTTACTAGTGGGATAAACAATCCCTTAGCGCAAATTCTCGACAAGCTGCTGCAAAATTCTGTTAACCGTCGCTTTCAATCAGCTGATGAAGTTATGCAAGCAATGGGTATGGAATGTAAAACTCAAAATTTTAAATTACCAACTCCTCCTTGGCGATGCTTGCATACTCTGAGTGGAGATTCTGGTGTGTTGGCTAGGGTGAATACGATTGCCATCAGTCCTGACGGTTGCACTTTAGCCAGTAGTGGTGATGACAAAAACATCAAATTGTGGGATTTAAATACCAAAAAAGTCTTAGCTAGCTTATCAGGACATTCCCAAGCTGTAAAATCAGTCACCTTCAGTCCAGATGGGAAAATTCTAGCAACTGCTAGCGACGATAAAACTATCAAATTGTGGCAAGTTGAGACATTAGAGGAAATCTGCACCCTCTTGGGACACTCACACACTGTAAAATCAGTTGCTTTCAGTCCAGATGGGCAGATTCTTGCTAGTGGTAGCTGGGATAAAACAATCAAACTCTGGGATGTAAATACTGGCAGAGAAATTTGCACCATAACTGGACACCAATTACAGGTAAATTCAGTGGCATTTAGTCCCCAAGGACAGCTTTTAGCTAGCGCTAGTTATGACAGAACAATTCGCCTGTGGCAGATACCTGCATTAGGAAGAGATAGGGGAGCGGGGAGCAGGCTTGCCGTGAGCGTAGTCGAACGGGAGCAGGGGGATATGAATAGTGCTGAGTTAAAAGACCACTCACAAGGGGCGGAGGACATTCCCCCTTTCCCCCTGCCCCCTGCCCCCTTGCCTCTTGTTCAAAACCGCCCATGCTATAGCTTGTTAAGCACCCTTTCGGGTCATGCATGGGCGGTTTTGACAGTCGCTTTTAGTCCCGATGGGAAAATTTTGGCGACGGGTAGTGATGATAACACTATTAAATTGTGGGAGGTAAACACTGGTCAGCTAATTTGCACACTTGTAGGCCATTCTTGGTCTGTGGTGGCTGTGGCTTTTACTGCCGATGGCAAAACGCTCCTAAGTGCAAGTTGCGATAAAACAGTTAAACTTTGGAGAGTAAGCACAGCAGAAGAGATTGTTACTCTCTCTGGTCATGTAGACTCAGTATCTGCTGTTGCTGTGAGCAAAGTTACACAATTAATTGCAAGTGCCAGCCGGGACAAGACTATCAAACTGTGGCAGCTTGTAGAACAGGACAATAGCTAATGTAATATCAAGCGCTACCTGTGAAGGCAACTTCCGGAAATTTCAACTGAGCTTCTGCCATTGGACGGTTTCTGCCTTCCTCTTGCCAGTAGTTAATCACTTCTGTCGCTTTATTAAGCAACTCGACACGATCTAGGTCAGTAATCCAATGTTTGGACTCTAATTCCTTTTTTAACTCTTCCCAGGCATCATTTCTGGGCCAAAAAAAGTACTTAGTCAAGGGACTTGTGCCTTTGCCTACAATTTGATCGACTGCTAGAGCAACGTTTTCGTCTAACCACAGAATTTTCAAAATAAACTTTGTCAATCACACCTCCGGGAATTTCCGGGCATTACTTAACTAGGATAGCGATCGCTTATTTTAACGCAATACCCTATCAAATGACCAAACAGTGATTGGATTGGGCTAGCATAAGGTGTAGTCGGCGCTAAAAGAGATGCTTATGACTACCCAACTGCCCCAATCTCAAACAACATCTGGTTCAGATTTGTATGAGCAAGACTTTTACCTGTGGATTCAAACCACGGCAGAACTGCTCAAGCAAGGTCGGCTTACAGAACTGGATTTAAAGAATTTGATTGATGAAATTGAAACAATGGGTAGGAGTGAAAAGAAAGCACTAAGAAGCAATTTGGAAGTGGTGCTAATGCACCTCTTGAAGTATAAATATCAAGCCGAGAAGCGCTCTGGTAGTTGGCGAGCAACAATTCGTGAGCATCGCAAATGCCTTAGAGAAGCTGTAGAAGAAAGTCCTAGCCTCAAACCCTATTTATATGAGGTTTTTGGTCTATGTTATGACGATGCTAGACTCTTGGCTGCCGATGAAACTGAATTGCATCTGGCTACCTTCCCCGAACAATCTCCCTTCACGCCAGAGCAAACCCTAAACCCCGATTTTTTACCTGAGTCATGAGCGCATTATGATAATTTAAAACTCTTTTGCTTCCTATCCCATGATTCAACCAACTTCTGCAAAAGCGATCGTTGTTTTCGATATTGATGGCGTTGTGCGCGATGTTGGCGGTTCCTATCGCCGTGCGATCGCAGATACCGTAGAATATTTTACTACCCAAGCATATCGCCCAACCCCACTAGATATTGACCAGTTGAAGTCTGAAGGCGTGTGGAATAACGATTGGGAAGCATCGCAGGAATTAATTTACCGCTACTTTGAAACCCAAAAACAGAGCCGTGAGCAACTGCAACTAGATTACAATGCGATCGTTGCATTTTTTCAATCCCGCTACCGAGGCCCAGATCCAAATAATTTTACTGGGTATATCTGTAATGAACCTTTATTATTACAACCTAGCTATTTAGAGCAACTTACCCAAGCCGGGATTGCTTGGGGATTTTTCAGCGGTGCTACTCGTGGTTCTGCTAACTACATTTTGGAAAAACGCCTGGGTTTGCAATCTCCGGTGTTGATTGCGATGGAGGATGCACCAGGTAAACCTGACCCCACTGGACTTTTCGCCACAGTTCGTGAGTTAGAGAATGGAATCGAACAAAAATTAGCGATCGTGTATGTGGGAGATACGGTAGCAGATATGTATACCGTTGAGAAAGCGCGGGGTCAAGATTCTTCTCGCACTTGGCTTGGTGTAGGCGTTTTACCGCCCCATGTGCAGGAAACAGCAGCGCGTAGTGATGCTTATGGTGAAACACTAATAGCAGCAGGAGCAGCATTAGTTTTGCGTAATGTGCAAGAATTAACCCCAAGGCAGATTCAAGAATTGGTGACTTCATCTGCTGAATCTGTGTTCTAAGATTAATCAAGCTAGGGGTGCATGAATACTAGCTGATAACAATCTTGCTTTAATCATTGGGAGATTAATAAAAATGTCTGCACTTAAACTGCCTAACGGTCCCCAAACTCACCCTTGGGTACAGACGTATCAATGGCTGACTAACCCAGTAAAATATATGGAAGACTGTGCTAAAAGCTATGGTGATATGTTCACTCTCCGAATTGGCCCAGTTTTTACTCCTCAAGTCTTCATTAGTAATCCTCAAGCAATTCAGCAGATTTTTACCACAGATCCAAAACAGTTAGATTCTGGTACAGCAGCAGGTTCAGGAACGCCTTTATTGGGGCCAAATTCTCTACTATCCTTAGAAGGAAAACCTCACCAGCGCCAGCGTAAACTGCTGACACCTCCTCTACATGGGGAAAGAATGCAGGCTTATGGTGATTTAATCTGTGAAATCACCAAGCAAGTAACTAGCGAGTGGCCAGTCGGAGAACGCTTTACAGTCTTGCCATCCATGCAAGAAATCTCCTTTCAGGTGATTTTGAAGGCTGTATTTGGTCTAAAGGACGGACTTCGTTATGAAAAACTCAAAGAAATCCTAATTGCTATCCTGAATCCAAAAAGACCTATTTTGCGGGCAATATTCCTCCTGTTCCCATTATTACGGCAGGATTTAGGACCTCGCAGTCCTTGGGGAAGTTTTCTACGTTTGCGACAGGAAATGGATGATCTGATCTATGCTGAAATTCAAGAGAGGCGATCGCTTGCTGATGAGTCTCGAAGTGATATTCTGTCTTTAATGATGGCGGCTCGTGATGAAGCAGGTGAGCCGATGACAGACTTGGAATTACGTGATGAATTGATGACTTTGTTGATTGCAGGTCATGAAACTACGGCTAGTTCTTTGGCATGGGCGCTGTACTGGATTCATCATCAGCCTGAAGTCCGTGAAAAACTGGTGCAAGAACTAGATAGCCTCGGTGACAACAAAGATGCAAACACCATTTTCCGATTACCTTATTTAAATGCAGTTTGTTCGGAAACAATGCGCCTATATCCAGTGGCGATGTTGGGATTAAATCGATTGGTTAAATCACCTTTAGAAATTGCAGGCTACAAATTTGACCCTGGTACAATATTGGTTCCTTGTATTTATTTGAGCCATCATCGAGAAGATTTATACCCCAATTCCAAGCAGTTTCAGCCAGATCGTTTTCTAGAACGCCAATTTACTCCATCTGAATATTTGCCTTTTGGTGGTGGTAATCGTCGTTGTATTGGCATGGCATTTGCGCTGTTTGAGATGAAACTGGTATTGGCAACTGTACTATCTAGTTGGCAAATGAAACTAGCTGAGACAAAGCCAGTACTGCCGGTTCGGAAAAGCGTCCTGTTAGCACCAGGCGGTGGTGTACCAATGATGGTAACTGGAAAGCGTCAGCAAAATCAGCGAGTTCTTGAGACTAACTTAGTGTAAAAAGTCTCAGAATCAAGTGGGAGCGATTGCTTTGCTTCCCTTTCGATTTACTTGCTAATTACTGGATTTTCAAGAACTTATCCAAAGCTGTAACTAGGCTGGGAGGCCAACGCCGGATATTTTTTACCCAGTCGATATCTTTGTAGCGGCTATCAAGTCCATAAGCTGCTACCCAGTTGCTTTCGGCTTCACCTTGTTCTCCATTTACCCAATATGCAGCTGTGAGGGCTGCACGCACATCAGCAAATTTGGAGTATTTACGGGCGATATTTCGCATTTCGCGGATTGCTTGCTCTTTTTGACCAGTTTCATAAAGAGCCAGGGCATAATTGGCACGGGCGAAGGCAAAATTCGGGGCTATCTCATTAGATTTTTTGTAGTCTGCGATCGCATCTTCCCATTTTCCTAAACCTGTTTTGGCATTACCGCGATTGTTATATGCCATCGCATCATTAGGATCAAGTTCTAAGACATGATTATAATCTGCGATCGCATCGTCCCATTTTCCCATTCCTTCTAACGCCGCCCCCCGATTCAAATATGGATCGGTGACATTTGGCGCTAGTTCTATCGCTTTGTTATAATCTGCCAGCGCCTCTTGTAACTTATTCTGACTCACCCGCGAATTTCCCCGGTTACTCCACGCTCCCGCATTCGTGGGAAATTGCTCAATAATCTTTGTCCAGTAAGTTTCAGCCGTCGCAAAGTCACCTTGATTCGTCGCTGCAAAGGCTTGATTTGCCCACTCATCACCTTGTTTTAACTGTTCTTGAGTAATGGGTGGTTGAGATTGTGCCACGACTGGAGTAGCCCAGCCAAACAGAATTAACAGACTGAGAAAAATACCAATCAACTTAATCATCTAGGTTTACCTAATTTGTCATTTGTCATTTGTCATTTGTCATTTGTCATTTGTCATTGAGCAGAGGAATGGACTTCAAAGACTCATTTACGAGTATCAATGCCCCATGCCCAATGCCCCATGCCCAATTTCCCATAATTACAATAATGACAATTGTTCATTAGGCGGCGTGAATCCCAAATGTTTATATGCAGCCTTAGTCGCCATTCTCCCACGATGAGTCCTAGTTAAATACCCAATTTGCATGAGGTAAGGTTCGTACACCTCTTCAATTGTTTGGGTATCTTCACCCGTCGCTGCTGCCATTGTTTCCAAACCCACTGGCCCACCGTTAAATTGTTCAATGATTACACTCAGCATCTGGCGGTCTGTCCAATCTAAACCGCAAGGATCTACTTGGAATAGTTGCAATGCCTCAGATGCAATGATTTCATTAATCTCGCCAGATATTTTTACCTCCGCATAATCACGTACTCGTTTAAGTAGCCTGTTAGCAATACGTGGCGTTCCGCGTGAACGACGGGCAATTTCAGTGGCACCATCATCTGTAACGGGTGTTTTGAGTAATTGAGCGGTTCGCAGTACAATTTTAGTCAGTTCGTCAACTTCATAAAATCGGAGTTTTTGAATCAAACCGAAGCGATCGCGCAGTGGTGAAGTTAAAGCGCCCACACGAGTTGTAGCCCCTACTAAGGTAAACTTTGACAGCGGCAAACTTCTGATGCGAGCGCTGGAACCCTTACCAATGGTAATATCTAAGCGATAATCTTCCATTGCCGGATAGAGAATTTCCTCCGTCATCCGCGAGAGGCGATGAATTTCATCCACAAATAAAATATCCCCTGGCTTGAGGTTCACCAGTAGCCCGACAATATCTCGTGGACGTTCTAAGGCTGGCGCACTGGTAATTTTGTAATTTACCCCCATTTCCGATGCTAAAATCATTGCCATTGTGGTTTTGCCCAATCCCGGCGGCCCATACAGCAGCAAGTGATCTAACACTTCACCACGAGACTTAGCTGCTTTGATAGCAATATCGAGCACATCCTTTAAATCTTTTTGCCCAATGTAATCGGCAAATCGCTGCGGTCGAATACCTTCTTCCTGCTTATCTTGTTCATCAATAGCAGCTTCAGGTTGCAAAATATTTTCTGTGGATGGTGTCCTCGCCGACTCTCGACGCTGTTTTGGTTCTCCGTTGGGTTCTGGAGGCTGTTTTTTCGAGGAGATTATCGCCATAATTCAGCTATCTACTTTTAAGGGACTGGAGACTGGGGACTGGGGAGCGGGGGGAGAAAGAATAATCAATGCCCCATTCCCCATGCCCGTGAAAATTTTCGTTTGGAAATACCCGCGCCAATTTAAAATTTAAATTCCGGTCAATTACCCAGAAGTACAAAAGTTATTATGTTATCTAAAAGAATCTTACCGTGCTTAGATGTGAAGGCGGGACGGGTTGTAAAAGGAGTTAACTTTGTCAATCTCCAAGATGCAGGCGATCCGGTAGAGCTGGCCAAGGTTTACAACGAAGCCGGTGCAGATGAGTTAGTATTTCTGGATATTACAGCTACTCATGAAGACCGAGCTACAATTTTAGATGTGGTCTACCGCACTGCTGAACAGGTCTTTATTCCATTGACTGTGGGTGGTGGCATTCAATCCTTAGAAAATGTTAAAGCTTTGTTACGAGCGGGCGCAGATAAGGTTAGTATTAATTCTGCGGCAGTGCGGGAACCAGACTTGATTAATCGGGCAAGCGATCGCTTTGGTAATCAGTGCATAGTTGTTGCTATTGATGCCAGACGCAGAAATAACCCGGAGAATCCAGGTTGGGATGTGTATGTGCGGGGTGGCAGGGAAAATACAGGCTTAGATGCTCTACTTTGGGCACAAGAAGTTGAAAAACGGGGGGCCGGAGAACTGCTAGTAACAAGTATGGATGCTGATGGAACCCAAGCCGGGTATGACATTGAGATCACACGGGCAATTGCCAATGCTGTAGAAATTCCAGTTATTGCTTCTGGTGGTGCAGGTAATTGTGAACATATCTACACAGCCCTAACTGAAGGCAAAGCTGAAGCAGCATTACTGGCATCCCTGTTACATTACGGACAATTAAGCGTAGCAGAAATCAAAAATTATTTGCGCGATCGCAACGTGCCAGTAAGAACATTCTCTTGATCCACCATTTATCATTTAATGACATCTATCTTAGGTTAGACACAGTTCCCTAAAAGGGTGTTAATATTATTTTACAAGTATTAACAAATATTAAAAAATATGTTGCTTCCTATTTTACTTTTTGATGTAGCCCTGGTGGCGTGGTCGCTGCACTTAATGGAAAGAGCCTACGAGAGTAAAGAATTTTCTCTCATGTTGGCTGGTACATTGGTTGCTCTGGCTGCTGCTGCCATGTTAGTAGTTTACTTTCTGATGGGGCACTGTATGACCTATTTGTTGCAAGTGTCTTTATGAGTGCTAAGTACTGAGTGCTAGAGGAGATATTTAAAATTTAGTTTCCACAAAAAGCTTGACAAAGCACCAATAATTAAGCCATTATTTATAATGGATTTTAAGGGGTTATAGCGCAGTTGGTAGCGCACCTCAATGGCATTGAGGGGGTCAGCGGTTCGAATCCGCTTAGCTCCATTCTCGTATTCCCTAACTTTTTTCATTCATTGTTGCGACAACAAGCACTAGTTGTCCAAAAAGGTCACTTTATGCTTGTTGTTCTCAAAGGACAACTAATGATTGTCATTGTCGCATAAAAGAGAGGGAAAGGAAGGCAAGGAAAAGCGTAAAAGAAATGATTGCTCGATGACTCGAAGCAAATTTAAGTTAGCATTTGCCTAATTGGCATTGTATGTCTTGCAATACTGTACGGGCTTCTGTGTATCTTAAGTATCCTGGCATACTCATCCGTTCTGAAACGCGGGCTTCAGACGGATATACTCCCTGATTAGGGTGTTGACTTTGATGAAATTTGGTGATTTTCGGTTCATGCTATTTTTGTGAGAGTGAAAAATCTCTCTCCTGTCATTGCGAGCGGAGCGAAGCAATGACTACACAAATTTTGCATGAATTTTTACTCCCTAAAAAGGCATAGAGTCTACAGCCTACTCCCTGATTGTGTAAACTTAGGGCAATTCATCGAACTTCATCGCAAGACTGCTGTACATTTCTCAGAAGAATCGCCTTTCTATCGTTGAGGTATTTGGCAGAGATGGCATGACATAAACTTGGAAAATGGCTAAAAATAGTTATTCTGTCGCATTCCAAACGCTTAGCAACCTCTTCCATTGATGGTGATCGGGAATCATTACTCTCATTGTAGGTGATGCAAGCCTCTAGAATGAGTGTGAATTGCGGCAAGCTTATACTTCCAATTTTGGTTTCCGGCAAAGTTATGCTTCCAATGGCTAAAATATGAATGCGATCGCCTAACGAGAAAATAAGCATCACAGCTTCGCTAACGGCAAAGTTATGGTTCCAGTGGCGGCAAAGTTATCATTCCACTCACAGAAACCGGATTTAGAGGGTGACAGAATGTAAAATATTAACTTATTGTTTACCTGTCTTTGAATAATCAGGGTGTCTAGTGACAGAAGAATTCAGTTATCAAATCTCACCGCCATTTTTGTCTGAGGGTAGCGATGGCGATCTTAATTTAGATTCAACCCTGCAAGAACTACCAATGTACAACTTCCCAGTGGAAATCAACCACACTGCTATGGAAGTGGCTAGTTTTTTGGAAAAATATCCCTTGCTACCAGGAGTAATTTTGGTAGAACAGGGACAGTTCATTGGGATGATTTCGCGGCGGCGACTGCTGGAATTTTTGATTCGCCCATTCGGACAAGAGTTATTTGTTCAGCAACCATTAGCAGTTCTCTACAGCTATGCGCGGACACCGATTTTGCTGGTTGCTGATACAACATCAATTTTAACTACGATGCAACTTAGCTTAAAGCGATCGCCAGAATTATTAGCAGAACCAATTGTAGTACAAACAGAATCTGGTGTTTATAGATTATTAGATGTCCAAGAATTAAATATTATTTCTTGGCAAATTCGGGGAATCGACAATTTAGTACGGTATGAACGCAGCCAAGCCCAAATGATTCAGAATGATAAAATGGCAAATCTGGGGCGTTTGGTAGACGGCGTAGCGCACGAAATTTTAGACCCAGTGGGTTTTATTTGGGGTAACATAACTTATGTTTCAAGCTACAGCCAAGATTTACTCAAGCTGATAGCGGCTTACGAGCAAGAGTTACCATCTGTTTCTCAGGCAATTAATCAGATTAAAGAAGAGATAGAATTTGATTTTTTAGAACAAGATTTGTCGCGATCGCTTGCTAGTATTCGCACGGGAGCAGAAAGATTAAAGAAACTCGTTACTAGCTTGCAAAACTTCTGTCATATCGATGAACTTTATCCCAAGCCAGTAGATTTACATGCCTGTATAGATAGTATTATTTTATTAATTAATAGCCGTCTTCAAGGAGAAATCGAAATCGTCAAATACTACGGTCAATTGCCTCCAGTATATTGCTTTATGGGGCAGTTAAACCAGGTTTTGATGAATATTTTAAGCGAAGTTGTCGATACTTTACTCAATGAGGCAGTGCGACAGCAGTTGCATTTAGAAGAGACAAATACTGTTCAAAAACCCCGAATTGAGATTACCACAGAAGTTATATCACAGGAAGCAAGTAACCAATATGCACCAGATTCTCGCTGGATCTTGATTCGCATTGCCGATAATGGGCCTGGAATGTCTCAAGAATTGCAACAGCAAATTATGGAATCTTTTTCACTTGAAACAAAAAATAGTAAAAATACTGGTTTAGCAGTAAGTTATCGAATTATAACCGTCAGACATGGCGGAAAATTAAATTTCCATTCACAGATTGATATAGGTACAAAATTTGAAATATTGTTACCTCTGGTCTAGCAACATATATTTAGAAACTTGTCCCACATACTAACAAGTTTCTCAAATAAACAATTACTCAAATACTGATTTTGAAATCAGCATGTGCAATATAGCCCCAGCCCCACCCTTAAAAAAGCAGGGCTGTTTCATTCCCTCACCTGAGTTCTTTATTATTAAAATATCGTTTTTAGCAAACTTTCGCCACTTTGATAAATTTCCCGTGCATAGTTAGTCCAAGCGCCTTGTCCCCAATAACGAAAACAACTGGTTTGCAGCAAAAGGTTATGTAGAAGAACGTTACGATATTGAGATTGTCTAGTAATTGGTTCTGCTGAGTCAGTTTGCAGTAATGGATCGATCTTTTGATGAAATAAACTACTTAATTGATACATGGGAGACAAAACATTTTCATATCCTTTTACCCAACTGATATGATTTGTCCACGAGGCTCCATCCAGATGAAAATTAGAGTTTGTTTGCTTTAATTCTTGAATGGCATTCTCTACAGCTTGCGGTTGAATATTATCTGGTGAAACTCTCTCCCAAATCTGATGTTGTCCCACTGGCTGACAAGTTGGATAGTCTTCAGATTTGCATCCCGCTGCTTCGATTAATTCTAAATATTCTGTACCACACACACCAACAACACCTGATTTTCCTCCCCCATTATTTCCCATATCCCACCAAGCTTGTTTAAAAGCGCTAGGAAATTCATTCATCATCACACCGCCATTTTCTCCATCACCAATTTGGCTAACTATTGGTGGTACAAATACATCGCCAATTTGTTGTTTGGATAATGTTTTCGCTTCATAATAAGGCTGCATCTGAGCAACTAATTTCGTATCCGAACCTTGGGTTTTAATTAAGGCTGTGATGCTAATTGTTTCGCCTTGAGAATTACGGGCAATTAGACGATGTGGTAAATGTTTATGAGTGAGAGATTGACCGGTAAGAGTTTCTACAGAATGTTCTTGAACGAGCAACCAGCGATATCCACATTCTTTCAGCGCTTTCACAAATTCAAAGAGAGCATCAGGGTGATTTGGTAGGTGCATTTCTGGAGGCGAAAATCCTTTAACTCGCGCTAGTGCTTCCCAGCCAAAAATTGCTGCAAAGTGATGTTGCCATGCAACGATCTGTAATTTAATATCTGCTATGGGTGTGGAAGGAATAACTGCATGGCTCCACATTGTACCCAGCCATTCTACATAAGGTTGGTAGTTGCGATCGCAAGTGATGCGTTTAAGGTTATCGAGAACATCACCGCGTCCCATTTGCCGCAGTCCCCACAGAAGATTACCTGAGTAATCCAACATCACACGCGGATTGCAACCTTGATTTACAAGTTCGGGGATCAAGTCTTTCATACGACTGTAACAATGAGCAAAAGGATCTGCATTATGGTTATCCCCTTCATGAGGATGTTCAAACATATATTGCAGATTGCTGATGAGTGTACCGCCATTTCCAGCAGGTATAGTTGGCTGGTGCATGTGTAAAGCGATCGCAAACACAGCATTTACATCTTCCAAGCGGATATTCGTTGTTGGTAAAAATACTGCTTGATCGTGGTTAACTACAGAGATAACCTCTGTTTCCCAACCAGAAATATTCGGTAAGCCATCAATGATTTCGGGCAAAGGAGTAAGCGTTGTGGGGAAGGAAAGCATTTCTAGTTGCTCCGAAATAAGTTAAATCTATAAAATTTGCAAGAGTATCTAATAGCACCTGACTCAGCACAGATACAATAAATATCCTGAGCCATAACATTTTTAATTTGGTGATTTTCAGTAACTGCGAACTCAGGCAAGTCTAGTAATCATCGGTGCAGTCTACCCAGATATTCGCATCTTTGGGTTCTATTTATTGATAAAGTTTGTTTACCGTCTAGTAATACGCCAGATTTAGTCAGAAATTTATGAGCAGCGGGGATCAGCAAAATATAGTTAGTCTATGCAGATTGCCGATGTCTAGAGTTAGAAGCTGATTGAGTTGGGTTGGGTAAGAATGGCTGATTGCGGTCAATCTAGTTGATTTGGTTGGGTACTCCCGTTTTTACCTTAAATGTAAAGGCAATTGACCGCAGAAGAGAAGGCGATCGCTTCTCCAAATTTAGAACTTATGTGCAGATACGCAAGAAATCATGTTCTTGACAAGAACATGTCGCCGAAACGATGGATTCTCGTCAAAAAACTCAGTTTCGGCATCAGTTTCTGGAGTTTTTCATTCGGCTGTTGTTTTCTTGGTGCCGCCGGAGTAGCGATTCTTAAAATTAGCTCTAGCAACCAAGGGGCGAGGCGTTGACACAATACAGCTAAATGACTTTGCCATCCGACTAAAATTTCTGGTGCATCCCTTTGCATTCCGGCGACGAATGCTTTAGCCACTTCCTGGGTAGTCATGGGGATCACCCAGCGAAATAATTTTAAGCCACGTACCATGTCTGTGTCTGTGAGGGAAGGCAGTAATGCAATCACTCGGATATTGTATTCAGCTAGTTCCTGGCGCAAGGCTTGGGTAAACCCTAAGATGGCAAACTTGGTAGCTGAGTAAGTCGCCATCGTCGGTGCTGCAACTTTCCCCATCAGACTCGATACATTGACGATTGTCCCTTGTCTTTGGCTGGCCATGCGGCGAGCGATCAGACTGGTGAGGTTATACATTCCTAACAAGTTCACAGAGAGTTCTTCTTGAACTTGAGGCATTTTGGATTGCAAAAACGAATTTTGGTAGGCGACTCCCGCACAATTCACTAGCAGGTGAATCTGTCCGTAATTACGCCACAGTTGGGCAACAGCGATATTTACTTCAATTGTCTGCGTCAAATCTAAGGCCACGATCGCAGTTTCTGTGCCCATCGCCTCGATTTCGTTGGCTACCTCGACTAACTTTTGGCGATCGCGTGCCACCAATATCAGCCGCTTGATGCCTTGTTGCGCTAGTTCGAGGGCGATCGCTCGTCCAATCCCGCGAGAAGCTCCTGTAATTAGAGCAACTTTACCTTGAATCTCCATTGGTTTTATCCTCCAAAATTTAAGTCTTACCAAACTCTTCGTTATTGCCGATAAACTCAAATCTTGAGCTATTCACTTATCGGCACAAGGTAAGACAAATAATCAATCGCAATTGAAATCAAACTGAAACTAAACCTTTACCAACGAGATATTTCTTGGTTAATCTGCAATCCCTCATAATTCTCTATACGAGGCAGAAATTTCTCGTTCTTAACCCGTCAATCCTTAACACACTTGGCTGAATGCATGTAGCTCATAGATTTTACTTCTCCTAGATCCGAGCGCTCATCAGCATCGTTGTCATACACACGTTAGCAATTAAATCAAGGTATTGCAATATTCTTTAATAAGGATTTCTTAATACTTCTTAACGACAAGCATATATATAAAAAAGATTTTATTAAATAAGTTTTTATGAATACCTCAGTACAAATATCTTAATTTCCTGACAAATAGCCTCTGTTTTAGGAAATTGCTATGTCTAATTCATAGCTTAGAAACAAAAAAGACATATAGATTTTGGTTGATGGTTGCAACAGTTAGAGTTTCTAATTAATTCACAGAATTGCAACAGTATATTTACTGTTTTATTAAAAATAAAGGTAGATGATTTTTATTTTTTGAAAATAATAGAATAGGCTAGTTTATTGTCTTAAACTATCTGCCAAAACTTTGGAACAAATGGTAATTTGTTTAGGTTTATCTTTGAGTTAATCAAAGGAATCCTTGAGACTTGCATCTCTATAGCAAACTTTCATCATTCGTGAATAATAAGATCCCCGATTTCTCTAAGAAGTTGGGGATCTAAACTGTAAGTCAACATGATTCCTAATTGATTATTCTGCTTACACAGATCAACTACGTGGATTTACTTAATTAGTAATTATTAACCCACAGTTAAATCGGCTTGCTTGGAGCAAAGATAGACATTGGCGTAAATTATTGTATTTTCCCAACTTCCTAGAACTAAGGAGAAGTAGGAGTAGGTTTAGATTTTGATGGTTTGGCTGACTGGGCAGTTGACCCATTCCAAATTTGATTGAACTGAGCTACCGATAACGACTGTAAAATACTGAGATTAAGCGGCTCTTTACTGATAAATGTGGCGTAGGAAGGCTGCAAATAGGAACGGTATTCAGGGCGGTTAAGTAGATGGGTTTCTAAAAAAGCGACGCTGAGGGCGTTGAGATAGGAATAAACAGCAGTACGATCGGGGCCCAGCAAGGCAGGTGGCACAGGTAAGACATCATTCTCAGAAGTAGGTTCAGCGATCGCAGAAAAGTGGGTAGCGTTTTCAATCAAAGCCAAATACTTATTGGGATCAGAAAGCCAGGTAAAAGGGCGAATTTGCTCAAAGACAGGTGGCGCAAAAATATCTTGACTACCTGCTACCAGCATTACCGGAATTTTAATTTGACTGACTCCGCTCTCACCCAAAATTGAGCTGTCAATCGGGTTAATCGCCATGATTACCTTGATGCGATCGTCTTTGAGTTCGTAATTTAGCGGCGGTAACTCAGTTGCTTGACACTGCAAAATCAACGATAAATTAAAAGATGAATTATTGGGATTACAATCTTGGCGCAGTTGCTCAAAGTTAATCTTTGCTCCTGCGAGAGTCAAAACAGTATAACCACCAAAGGAATGACCGATCGCTCCAACTTGCTGAAAATTGAGTTTTCCTTGGAGGGTAGGATCGGATTTATCTAGCCGTTCGAGTTCATCAAGTAGAAACTTAATATCCAAAGGTCGGTTGATAAATTCTGCTGCTTCTGGCGGCCCTGCCAAACCCGCAAAATATTGCTGAATACGTTGGGCATTACTACCAGGGTGTTCTAGTACAGCAATGGCAAAACCATAGGATGCTAGATGTTCAGCCAGATAGACAAAGGGAGAGCGGTCTGAGGCGACACCATGAGAAATTACAATCAGGGGAAAGGGAGACGACGGAGAGTTCTGAGTTGGGAGTTCTGAGTTTTGAGTTGTAGGTAAATAGATATCTACCGGTAGACGGCGATTGCGAGAAATGTCATTTAGCTCCAAGGTTTTTTTCTGCCAGCGGAATTTTCCTGGCGATCGCAAATCTGGTTGTTTTGAGAAGTCAACGGTTGAATTGGCTGCTTGAGCGATCGCCTCTTTTTGAAGAAAAGCTACAACTTCATCTCTTTTTTTGAGCAATTGTGACAAGTCATCAACTATCTTTAGCCCTTCTGTGAAATTCACCCGCATAGTATTGCTGGGAAATTTACGCAGCAAATTCACAACCGTTAAACCGTCTTGATCGGCAGCAGCCAAAATCAAAGAGGCACGTATGGCATAAAAGCCGTTATTTCGAGACTCAGTCAGGAGTAATTCTCCTAGACGTTGCATTAGCTGCTCGCCTATGGGTGAGTAGGTAACTTGAGATACTAGTGTAGGAGTAACATTGAACCTTTGCTGGAGCAGATCCCGCAGTTGAGTGAGTTGTTGAGGAGTAGCACGACTAGCATAAAAGGAAAGTTCGTCATCGATTTTGCCTTCTTTAGCAAAAGTTTCTAGCGAGTCCACAGATAAAGAGAATTCGCCGAAGGGAGGGTAAAAAAAGCTAATGCGTTCAGCTCCCAATCCGGGAGTAGCAGTCAGAAACGTAGATAGCAAACCTAAACCCAGATATCTCAAAAATTTTTTCATTAGAAAAACCCACTGTCTAACCCTGCCAAACAAGTTTGGACAGAGAGGAAAGCGGGGCGGGATCTATAACCGCTTTCCTGTTTACACAAGCTAAAAGCACAAGAAAGCAAATACTTACATCCATAGTTTCGCATATACGCAATAATCGGCACTCAACTAAATTTCGGTATGCTAAGGGGCACAAATTTTATTGGTGTCAATTTAAGGTTAAATCAACGGTTAGAAACCTCATCTACGCAGGCTTCCTCACCTATCGTGCTTGCGCTGCACTCTGCGTATAGTAAGGGGCTTAAGCCCCTTGTTTCTTTTAGCCCACAGAGGGTGAGCTTTTGTTTGTGTGTCCGTAAACTCTGCGAATTCTATTCGCCCTGGCTTTAAATTGACACCAGCACACAGATGTGATCCCCTACTTATTGTCCTGAACGATCAAAACACATGGGTAGCAAATTTTTCAGCCAAATAGCATCAGTAGGGCGATAATAGATATAGAGATCAAAATATTTTATATGTCCTTCGCCTCCTGCGCCTGTTGTGTTGTCGTCCTCAACCAACAACAAGAGCAAAATATCTCCCACCAAAACCAGTGTCCGGATGTGCCAGTTAACCACAGCAATAACATGGTTAAAAGTTGCACTGTAGTTGAAAATGGCCGGGTGATCGTTAAACCCTTACAACCACCACTTAATCAGACTTCTGAGTAACTTTCACAAATTTCAAACCTTTAATCTAAAGGTAAAACATCGTGGAAGCGGTTGTAATCAATGTAGCGATGTCCATCGGGTGTGTGGTGGAAAATATCGACAAATTGATTGTTCCACAAAATCTCATTAGCACCATAACTATGACGGGCATGGACGACCTGTGCAACCGTTTCATCAATGCCACTCAAAGAGATTATCAACATAGTATTTGTCTGGGTTAACGATTCTGGTGTCATCCCATATAGAGGACTAAACTCATCAATGACATGCATCACTGACCAGCTTAATGTGAAGCTAGGTGTTTGGTTCCTCAGCAGTTTGAGATCGTAGAACCGACGCATGAACTGCCCTTCTAGGGTGACATCGTCGCGCATCAAGTAGACTCGCATCTGCGCCTCCAGAATCATATTGCGACGCTGATTAGCGGTGCGAAATATGAGAGTCGGCATCGCATTGTGAGATGTAATCACTGCTACACGACTAAATAGCACACGAGCTGTAGGTCGAGAGAATCGAGCAAACGCTAGTCCCGTCATTACAGCAATTCCCACCAAACCAATCATTGCTTCAATGGTGACAATAATGTTGGCGTAAGTTGTTTTAGGATACATTGCCCCATAGCCAATGGATGCTAGGGTTTGGACGCTAAAGAAGAAGACATCTAAAAAAGAGCCAGGTCGGGCGTTGGCAATACAATCTCCTCCTATCAAGTAAGCTAGGGCAAATAGAGCATTAATAGTTACATAGAAAGTACAAATCAGGATCAGAAAGCCAGCCCAGGGAATCGTTAGCAGCAAATGGTAGGGATCGCGCCAGTAAGAATGCCATTCACCCATACCCATAATCTCAAATTTTCCATCTCGAACTTGAATCTGAATCGGTGGGATCAGACGCTGTCGTTTCTTCCGTGAAAGTCTCTTTAGTCGAAATTTCATTGCAAGTAGCCAAAAGAACGGCAACTGCTTAGTATTGTAAATTAAGTTGCTTTAGAGACATTCCAGTTATCTGCAAGGGAACGAAAATTTCAACTTTCTTTGCCTAAATCCACAAAAAAATAGGGTAAGCAATGCCTACCCTACTAATTTATCTGCTAGAAACTTATTTTTCTGGCTTTAGTGATTGATCTTTAGAACAGCGGTCAAACCACTCCTGGTATTTTTTCTGGTGTGACTCATCTTCAACAGCAATGGTCACTCGCACCTGCTTACATCCGTGATTTTGCTCTAGTGCGATCGCATTCAACAGTAAACTGGCAGTTTTAGGCGAGCTGAATTCACCACTTACTGTTAAACCGCTGTTAAAACGTGTAAATTCAAGTCTTTCTACTTCGGTCAAGTCAATACCAGAAATTTCCTCTTGTCCTAGATCAATTTCTGCGAGTTGTTTGTGTTCTGGGCTAATTTGCTCCACAATTAGCTTTTCACGCCGGACAGGAACTTGTACCATCCGAGTTTCGATTTGTTTGCGAACAATTACCTCACCAACTTTACGTTTACTGCTTTCAACAACTAGTCGTTCTTCTAGTAAGCGAATAATCTGTTCTTCGGAAACCTCTTCTAAATCTACTGGCTCAAATGAGCTATTTGTAGTTTGATTATTGCCTAGTTGCTCAGTTGAGTTTTCTGACAGAGCGCCTGGTGTTTCTGTTTCTAAATATTCAGGCATATATTCAATTTCTGATTTGTTTAAGTCTATGAAAACAGATTGAGTCGGCTTGTCGATTTTTTTTATTCTCTGGCTCTGTACTTGAAATAAAGAAGGATGCTTATCGACTAACTGCTGACCATATTCTAGAGTCTGTTGATTCGCCTGGTTAGATATAACTAGATTTAGCCGACGATTAGCATCCACAGTTAAATCATGAACTATTCCTACTAGCTGACCTTGCTTATCGAACACAGCAAAATTCTTCACCTTCTGTCTTAAATCTGCCAGTGAGGTGTTAGTGCGATTCTGGTTTGCCTGTCCAATGTTTTTTGCCGTCAGTTGGCCATTCATATGCAAAATTTATGAACTGCTTTCTACTTAGCTAAATTAAATGTATTGATGTCTGAATTCCATTTAGAAAATATTTGCGATGAATGTATTTATCCAATCCATATCTCAATAGGGTTCAGTTAGCGCCAAAAACCTTAAACTACGTAGGTTGGGGAGCCACTGCGCCCTTACGGTTTCCCGACTTGTTCGCGTAGCGTCTCCCCTTGGGAGAAGCAAGTGGCGTTTGAGGAACGTAGACTCAAAGAGGCTTCCCGCAGGGTAACCCAATATTTCCGGGACTTTGTTGGGTTGGGCTTTGCTTAACCCAACCTACAATTTTTCATGAACTGAACCGTATCGATCCATATCTAGAGCAATATTCGCAATCCAAAATCTAAAGTGGTATCAGCTATTGCAAGCACAGGTAAAGCTAAATCAACAGCTTCACCTGCACTGTGTTGTGTCGAATAATGATTAGTCATTAGTTACTAGCTAATGACTATATATAATTAGCGTTCTTCAATTGGAAGATTACCAGAATTCACATCTAACTCTTCACGACGCACAGTTTCTTGAGTTTCAACTGTGTCTTGATCTACCACTTTTCTAACTCTAACTTCTTCACGCAAAAATGCTTCTTTGCGAACTTCAGGAGTTTCTTCGTGGATTTCTAAGCGAGCAACTTCACCTTCACGGAAATCTGCTTCGCGCCCAGAAATGGCAGTACCTGCATCTGCTGGAGTTACACGCTCAATCACCACTCGCTCTCTTTCTACTGGCACTGCAACCCGTGCAGTATCAGTCTCAACATGCTTGCCAATTGTTACTTCTCCAGTTTTTTGGCGTCGTTTACTGGCAATCAGCCGTTCTTCATACAATCTCAGAGTTTGATGATCTTGCTCATCTAACCCGTATAAAGAAGGCTCATGCTCGTAAGTATAGCTATCACGATTGTAAGTAGGCGTAACTGGTTGCTGATAGGTTGCATCTACTGGTGCTGTAGCTTCCAATGGTAATGATGCATCCACAGGTCGGGTATAGTCAGTGGGTCGGCGATATACCCCACGTACCCGTTCTTCATAGTCGTAATCGAGAGCTTGGCGTTCATTGAACTCAGGTAAATCTTCTGCTTGCTCTCTAGTTAAACCAATGGTATAAACGCGATCAACGTTATAGTCGATACGGGCACGACCAATTGGTAGTAATACTTTTTTACCAAAAATCCAAAATCCTAAGTCAACGACTAAATAGCGAAAATGACCTTCTTCATCAACTAAAACATCGCTGACAGTGCCAATTTTTTCATCAGTCCCTTGCGTATAAACCCCAAGCCCCTTAATATCGTGACCTTCAAACGTATCACGGTAGCTAGGCTCAAAATCTTCTAGTTTGTAAAGAACCATTATCTTAACCTCAAAAATTTTCTTCTGATCTCCTAATAACTAAACTAGACATTTATTTATTTGTATACCTCCTTCTGCCGAATGAATTATTTCCAGAGTTAAAAATCAAAAGTTATAGATATTTTTTATTGATGGCATATAAAACAATATGGCTAACTGGAGGCACGAATTTGGGAGCATCTCACTTTTTTTTGTAAAATTATGTTTAGTTTTATCCCATGTAATTTGTCAAATATTTTAAAATTAAATGCTCACCACCACATTTCGCATCTTTACAGAGTTGACCAGAAGGTAAATTTTTGACAGGCTTAAATAACCAACTTCTTAGACAAGTCGGCAATCTTGTTATTGAATAAAAAAAACACAGGCAGAGATAACAATAAACTTTGCCTGCATGATTATTTCAGATAATCCACCAAACAAATTTATTAACCAGCTAATTAAATAGCTTCATGTGTAGTGGTACCATTTTCTTGCACATGTAAATTACCCGCAGTATCAACATCTAACTCTTCTCGACGAATGGTGTCTTGTGCTTCCACAGTGTCCCGTTCTACTACTTTCTTTACTCGGACTTCTTCACGCACAAAGGCTTCTTTATGGATCTCAGGCGTTTCTTCGTACACTTCTATGCGTGCTACTTCGCCTTCTTGGAACTTAAGTTCATTGGGATCTACAACCTTTCCTGTTTCTGTTGGCACAACTCGCTCAATCAGAACTCGTTCTTTTTGAATAGGTACTGTAACGCGTGCAGTTTCTGTTTCAATATGCTTACCAACCGTTACCTCTCCAGTTTTGATGCGGTGTTTGTTGGCAATTAATCGTTCTTCATAGAGTCTAAAAGTTTGATGATATTGCTCATTCAAACCGTATAAATCTGGCTCTTTCTGGTAACTGTATGTATCGCGATCGTAACTCACACCAGTGGTTGAAGAACGAAATACCCTACGGACATTTTCTTCGTAATCACGATCAACGATCGTGTCTTCTTTGTACTCAGGTAAACTTTCTAATTGCTGTCTGCTTAACCCATCAACATAGACACGTCTTGCAGGATAATCAATCCGGGAAAGACCAATTGGTAGTAATATTTTTTTACTAACAAAATCTAAACTTATATTAATGATTAAATAGCGAAAACGACCATCGTCATCAACTAAAACATCAGCAACTGAACCTACTCTCTCTCCTCCCTCAGTATAAACATCCAGTGCTTTAATGTCGTCTCCGCCAAAAGTTTCTCGATAGTTTTGGTCAAAATGTTCAAGTTTGTGAAGAGGCATACGTTGTTCCCAAGTTGTTTATCAAGTTTATTTACTAGTCTAAAAAATATTGTGCTAAGTCCCCTCCTGCTGGCGACTGAGTTCAGTTGAGATATTTTATGATTTATAATTCATACTTGATGAGGTAAACCCTCTTAATCATCAATAGAGATATAACTAAAGTTATAAAAAACAAAACATTGTACTGGTAGAAAATATTTTTTTAACTGGTCGCATAAGGGCGATACCTTCTCTGCAAGAGGTTTTGCCAACAGCAACCCATCTGGTGTAGGTACTGAAATTTACTCGTTGAGGTGATAATTTTTCTTTTTCCCACTTCAGCAAATTTCTTACCCCGGCTGTTGACAAAATCCTTACCTTATTGAATGAAACAGCCCTGCTTTTGAAAGCGGTTGGGCAATCTCCTGTGCGTAAGTCCTAATTAAGAGCCAATACTGAAACAATGGGAGTAGACACTACAGCACCATGTAGATTATGAGTGAACTTCCAAATAGTCTTGAAGATGCGATCGCCCAATCTCGTATAGCTGTCCAAGCTGCCCTTGCAGAAGGCTGTACTCGCATACAAGTTGAGTTCCTTTTTCCAGAACTCAAGTTTATGCCGGTGGCGGAACAATTTTTGCCGCTGTTTACAGAATATGGTTCCCGTTTGAAGATTTTCTTTGCTGACGCTGGGGCTGCGGCCCTCGCCCGCCGCGATTGGGCTGATGCACCATTTCAAATTTTGGATATTGGTACGGGTAGGGCTGCTTCCTTGCAGACAAAAATTCAGCCAGAGGATGAAATTTTCTTATTCATCGCCCCCACATCCGTAGAAGTGCCGCAGTTGGAAAAGCTGTGTGAAGTAATAGGCGATCGCCCTTTAGTCTTGTTAAATCCCCGTTTAGAAGATTCTGGAACCGTGGGCATTGGTTATACAGCAAGAAAAATCCGCGATCGTTTTATCAGTACCATTGAATCCGCCTATTACCTGCGCCCCGTAGACGATCAAAGTGCCCTATATCGCTGCTACCCAGGACAGTGGGAAGTTTGGCTGGAAACTGGTGGCGAATATCAAAGAATTGCCGAATTACCCACAAAACCATCTGGTGATGATTTGGATCTGATTCTTTTAAAAGGACAACCGCAAACAACAACAGAGGGGACACCTGCGAGAAAGCCCAGTGTGTTTAAGAGTTTGCAACGATTTATAAAGGCGTTGAGTAGTTAGGAAAAAGCAGAGGTAGCAGGAGGAAACTTTCTCATCTGCTGCCTCATTTTGAATTTTTTATACATAAACTTGATGCAGAAAACACTGTACATTGTGCGACATTGCCAAGCAGTTGGACAGGAAGCTAATGCGCCTCTTACATCGGAGGGCAATCTCCAAGCGATCGCTCTTGCTGATTTGTTATTCGGTTTTGGGATCGAGCGGCTTATATCCAGTCCATTTGTTAGAGCATCTCAGTCAATTGTTCCACTCGCTGAACTTCTAGGCCTCTCAATCGAGATTGATAATCGACTTATCGAGCGCGTGCTGTGTGCAACACCGCTTGACGATTGGCGTGAGCGATTGGCTGAGTCATTTACCAACCTTGATTTATATCTAGATGGTGGTGAATCAAGTCGTATTGCTATGGCGCGTGGGATAGCTGTAATTGATGAAATATTACCGCAAGAAACAAGCACAATTGCGATCGTCACGCACGGCAATTTAATGGCGCTGATTCTGAAGCATTTTGACGATCGCATTGGTTATGCTGAATGGGAAAAATTAAGGAATCCAGATGTGTATCGCGTACAGTTTCTCAATGGGGCGACAGACATCGAGCGAATAATCTGTGCTTAGAATACATTTCAATCTTGATTTATCATAACTGTTTTCTCAGCCTGTATAAGAATTCTAAATATATTTAGCCAAAAGATGAAAGAAAAGGAGGAGTTAGGACTTTTACTATTAACTCCTCATATCATGTCCAGTTGAACGCTTGTCATTGCGAACGGAGTGAAGCAATCGCAGAGACCTTGTGATTGCTTCTCTTCGAGACACTCCGCGAACGTTCCACTACGTTGCACTCGCAATGACATATCACAAGTAATTTACCGGACATGATATCACTCTTAACTTTTTTAATTACCTTGCAACGGCGCATTCAAGACTTTCTCAATGCGATCGCGTGTTTCTAGTAAATGCGCTTTAGTATATTCATCCTCGGAATTAACATCCTTGAGTCTCTCATCAAGCTGTTTGAGTTTATACCACGCTAGAGTCCGAGCATCTTCTGGAACATATTCTTTCCGCAACACCATACCAGTCAAAATATCCAGGTATTCCCGCTGCAAGCCTCGCCGTAAACTGGCAATCTTCATTGGTTTACCTTTTGGTTTGATTACTTCTGTCCAAATACCTGACTGCAAAGTGTCAAATAACTCCGGTAGAGTCAGTGCATTTTCTGGCTTCGTTTTGAGTTCGATATCCTTGAGACGAGAGAGGCGATCGCCTGAGAGTAAATCCCGCAACACAGAACCCTGCATGAGTAGCACCAAGTCATGAATTGGAAAATCCAAACGACCTATTTGCGGATAACTACCCCAATGTCGCCAACGAGAAGGTGCTAATTTATTCAGTAGTTCTGGTGAAAAACTCAGGGCGTCTTCTGCAAACACATACTTTTGCAGTGTCTCTAAAGCCTGCCGTTGTTCTTCAACAGGTACTGGTTCAAATGGTAATCGGTGTTGGCGGACTTCAGAGGGGTTCTCGGAGGGGAGTTCGCTAGGGTGAATGCGATAGAAAGATTGTCCCCCAATGTATTTTGTGGTGTAATATATCTGCTGGAAATAGTTACCCAATACTGTGCTAAAACGTTCGCTCACATCGCTATAACTATCACCAGCCATTGGGTAACGTTTATCGAGACGTTCCCACATCACCCGCGAATTATTTAACTGCCATTGAGAGTAAAGCAGCACATTACCACTGTTATCCCAAGCATCAGCAGTTGGATCTAGGTCATACACATCTTCATCTGTGGAATAACTTAACTCTGGCTTGTAGGATTGTGCGGCAATTTCCTCTAGAATTGGCTTTTCCGCTAGAGGAGTTGATGTCTGAATTGCTGTGTAGCCGTACTTAATCGCCCATTCATCGTAAATCCCCACCATACTGGGAAAATAATCTCCCTGTTTTGTACCTTGAGGAGCGATATTTGGGGGAATATAGTCCATTACAGAAGTTGTCAGACCTTTAGTTTTGGTAATTTCCGTATTATTCATCTCCTCTGGTGGTAGCAGCGTACTACCACGGAAGTTATGGCGTAAACCAAGAGTATGTCCAACTTCGTGAGCGATGATTAAACGTAAATATTGATTGATATATTCTTTCACCTGGTCTGGAGTGGCGATGGTATCAGGCAGTAGTGACATCGCCAGTGAACCAAAGGCAAACTGGTTAGCTGCTTCCATCCCATAGCATAAATCGTACTCGCCTGCCATTTTCGATAAACGACTCAACAACCCTTGTTTCCCTTGCATCTGCTGGGGCACACCATTGTTTTTGGCATCTAAACCATTGGCACAAAGGAGACGATTTTGCATCAAAGCTGATAAAGTAGTGCGATTTTCTGTTTGGCTGGGTTGGACGATTTTGCGATACTCATTCTTGAGTGCCCGCACAAAGCTGGCATCTACGAGAATGTCTGCATCCAAAATTTCCCCAGTCAATGGGTTGACGCGGGATGGCCCCATTGCAAAATAACCGTCTACTGTATTAATCCAGCGAATCGTGTTGTAACGAATATCTGCTGGATCCCATGTGGCATCATCTGGCATTTGGCGGACTTCAATTGCATCTTTGAATCCCGCTTTGAGAAAAGCTTTGTTCCACATCAGGATGCCTTCTTTCATCGCATCGCGGTACTCTAAAGGCACAGCGTTATCAATCCAGAAGACAATCGGTTTTTTGGGTAGCGAAATTACTGCTTTTGGGTCTTGTTTTTCCAAATGCCAGCGATTGATGTAGCGGACAAAAGAATCGCCGCGCTCGTCTTTGGATAAATCTTGGTAGGCGGTGATGAAATAGCCGATGCGATCGTCAGCAAGGCGCGGTCGATAATCTTGATCGGGTAGTTGAGACAGACTGTAGTGGACGCGCAGGGTAAAACCACGGTTGTCAGCTAGCGACGCAAAGCTTGCCGCTTCGCTATCGCGGTCAGCACCACCAGAGAAATTCAAAACTGACTCAATTTCTAAGTTTTGGGGAAAAGCTTTAGCAGTACCAAAATAAGACTGGTCTGTGCTTCCTGGGACTCCTAAACTTACAGATAATCCCGCTAAGTCTGTGAGTAACAAATCCCCCAAGTCGATCAGAAGAGTTTTGCGTTCTGGATGAATACTTTTCAGGGAAATGGTGTACAGAACAGAGTCACTAAAAGACCGAGCTAGCGATCGCGCTTGCGGATCTCCCTCACGAGTGCGAAAATTGACATTGCGGATGACAAAGTTTAATTTATCATCCACCCGTTGGAAATAAAACAAAAAATCTTGCAGAGGCATACCACTATAAATACCCCGTTCGCCGATGCCCGATTCCAGGGTTGCCGTAGCTAGGTAATTTTTATTTAGTTGCTCTGGCTTAATTTCTAGATAAATTTTATTCTTTTCTTTATTGCGATAAAGGGTGAACAATCCCCCTGATTTTTGGGTGTCTTTGATTACTTCGTCAAACGGCTCTAAATCATCCTTTGCTGGTGTTTTACTAGGACTAGGCTTTGCATTCGGTTTTTCTGGGGGTTTTGCAACTTGTAAAAATGGTTGCTGCCCTATTTTTTTAAGGTCTTTTACTATCCAAAGAAATGGTTGAGGCTGTGCGTGTTTATTTTGATTAACTACCCAAACATGACCTGACGGTAGCCTCTGTTTCTGGGAACTATTGATATTTTTTAGCGATAAGGCTGAGATTTTAGTTGAAGAAGTTTCTATCGTTAACTGATTATTAGATTTCTCTCCACTTCTGGCTGTAACCACACCTTCTACAACCCTATGGTTAACCGACAACTCTGTATCAACTCTGTTAACATCTGGTGACTTAGCGCTAGCCGTTGCTATTCCTAAAAACAAACCATGTAACAAAATCATATAAAAACTTAATCTTTTCATCGCATCCATTCCCCGATAACTATCCCGCAGTTAATTTTTAACTTTTACAAAGCCATGCAGCCTGGCTTCTGCCGATTCTCTTAGCTGCTTTATATTAAGCAGCAAACTTTTGACTTCAATTTTAGTTGCCATTTTTCAACTTTGTTACGTTGTTTTGGTGTAGGATTTTTCCTAATAATTATGTCTTTAACAAAGAGTAAGTATTATTTTTACATCAGACTAGTAAATTCTTGGAAAAAAAGTATAACAAATTAGTAAAAACATGCAAATTACTTGATTTTGGAAAGAATTTTTAAGCTAACACTTTATTTACATCACCAGAAGCAGCTTAAGGCTACTACAGGTGAGCCAGAAGCTGCCTCCCAAGAACGCCATCGGCAAATACACAGTAGCCCGCCATAGATATCGCCAACTGATGATTTTTTTAATATAGTATTTATTTATACTCTTGATTTTGGGCAATGAAAAGCAAACTAGCATATAAAAATTTTTAATTCAGGATTATCAAAAACAGTAATTTAAATGTAACAACGGACACAAAAATGTCAACATATTTATCTCAAGTCTGGCAGCTGCTGAGAAATTATGTCAGAGGTACAAGGTTACAAGAGATGCCAAAGACCACATCACCAGAAACCGAAGCAGTTTTACCTCTAGGAAAAAGTATTAAAGAACCAGACAAAAACGTTAAATTTGCTCAAGACAATTTGCAGGAATATTTATACTCTCCAAGACTGCAAAAAAGCTTAGAAAAATGGACAATACCAAAGAGCGGTTTGACTTTTAATATAGACGATGGGACATCGGGCACTCTACCGTCTGGGTTATCCTTTAGAGTGGGCGATCGCCAGATGCATGAAGAGATTTACGATTTACTGGGCAATGAAGCGCTAAAACCAGAAATAGTCAACCAAGTAATGGAATTGGTTGTCAATGGTAAAAAAATTCGCCCAGAACTGCTTTTCTGGCGGCTAGAAGCTTTTTATCATCGTTGGTGTCAGGGAGAATTTATCGATGGCACACCAGATGATAACCTACCTCAGAAAACAAGATTAAAGTTAGCGGTACAAAATATTGCGATCGGGTTGAGACAGGTAGATATATATACAGGGCTGAACGTACTAATTTTATTGTTAGAGTTACACCGCTACGCCCAAGAGCGAGATGAACTCAAACAAAAAATCACCTTCTATCCATCTGCTCAACCGGACACAGACAATTTTTTCACATCCCAACTGCTGCGGATCATTAACTATAGTGATGTCCTGGAAATTGGCAACTTTAGCAGTATAGTCGGGCAATTCCTCAAAGGCGGTAACTTTCGGAGTGCTTACCTGGGCGATGCCAACCTCACTGGGGCAGACTTTAGCGGTGCTGACCTCAGCCTTGCTTATCTCGGTGATGCCAACTTAACTGGTGCCAACTTCAGCGGTGCCAACCTTAACGGTGCTAACCTCGGCGATGCTAACCTCAGTGGTGCTAACCTCAGTGGTGCCGACCTGAGCAGCACCAACCTCAGTGGTGCTAACCTTAGCTGTGCCAACCTTAGCCGCGCCGACCTCAACCGCGCCGACCTTAGCAGCACCAACCTTAGCCGCGCCGACCTCAGCCGCGCCGACCTCAGCAGCACTAACCTTAGCCATGCTGACCTCAGCAATGCCATCCTTTTCGGTGCGAATCTGAGTGAAGCTAACCTCAGCAGTGTCAGCCTCAGCCATGCCGACCTTTGCCGCGCCGACCTCAGTGGTGCTGATTTGAGTCATGCCATCCTCAATGGTACTAACCTCAGTGACACAATTCTTTTCAGTACCAACCTCAGCGACGCCATCCTTGTTGCCGCAGACCTCAGCTATGCCAAACTTAACGGTGCCAAACTTAACAATGCCAGACTTAACGGTGCAATGTTCTTAGGTGCCGACCTCAGCAGTGTAGACCTGAGTCGCGTAATTCTCAACGAAGCCGACCTCAGTGGCGTGATTCTTAACGACGCCGACCTCAGTGGTGCTGACCTCAGTGACGCTATCCTTTTCGGCACAGACCTCAGCTATGCCAACCTTAACAGTGCTAACCTCAGTGGCAGTAACCTCAGTGGGGCTATTCTCAATGGTGCGGATCTCAGCCATAGCAACCTAAGTTATGCCATATTGGGTGGTGCTGACCTCAGCGATGCCAATCTCCAAGAAATGACCTGGGGTAAAAAGCAGCAGTGGGAAGGTGTACGGGGATTAGAGACAGCAGTTAATGTGCCAGAGGCGTTGAAAGAAGAACTGGGATTAAATTGAGATGAGGGAGGCAGGGAAGGCAGAGGAAGCAGGGAAAGCAGGGGGAGAATTTTGAAAGTTGTTATATTATCCCGCTTTCTCTGCAACGCCGAAATTTTTACTTGTAAGTCTCCCAGTGCTGGCAAGAAGTATTCTCCGGTTGTCCTGCACTTTGTCTAAGGAGACTTAAGGGCAAAAGTCAGGTTATCCCATCCTGCTGAGACCTGAGTTGTGTCTCTGGTTGACTTGAGCTAGCAGGCAAAGGTTCATGTCGAGATCCCGAAGTTCCATTTGGAGAATCTGGAGGGTTTGAACCTCCCGATCGCTTACGAGAAAATATAGCCTGAGCCAAGCTTTTAACCAAAATATACAGAATTGGCACTAAGAACAAACTCAAAAATGTCGAAAGCAACAGCCCCCCAAAGAGCGCTGTTCCTAAAGACCAACGGCTGCTGGCTCCAGCCCCTTCAGAAATCACCAAGGGTAAAAATCCTAACAGCGCTGCAAAGGAAGTCATTAAGATGGGTCGCAAACGTTCTTCCCCTGCTTTCACCGCCGCCCGCGTGTAGCTCATGCCCTGCTCATGCAGCTGATTGGCAAATTCCACGACTAAAATTGCGTTTTTCGCAGCTAGACCAATCAAAGTCACCAAACCCACCTGGCAATAGATATCATCTACTACCTTTGGGAAAAGGCTACCTGCCATGAAAATATTTGAGCGTAGCCAAAGTGCTGTCATCGCTCCCAAAACTGCCAGGGGAACCGTCAGCAAAATAATGATCGGGTCAATGTAGCTTTCATACTGGGCTGACAGCACTAGAAAGACAATAACGATCGCTAAGGCAAAAATCAGACCTGTAGCTCCCCCTGATGTCTTTTCCTGGAGATAAGTCCCTGTCCACTCGTAACCAAATCCCTGAGGTAAGACTTCTGCTGCTACTTCCTCCATCGCTTTAATTGCCTCTCCAGAACTAGAACCGGGAGCAGGAGCGCCTTGTACTTTAATAGACCTGTACAAGTTGTAATGGGAGATGGTTTTCGGCCCCACAAAAGGAGTAACTTTCACCAGACTGCTCAACGGAATCATCGCCCCACTTGCCGAGCGAACATATAGCTTGCCAATATCATCTGGATTAGAGCGGAAAACCCCATCGGCTTGGACATATACTCGATACTGTCGCTGTCCCTGAACAAAGTTATTCACATATTGCGACCCCAAGTAAGTTTGCAATGCCCCAAAGATGTCGTTAATCTCGACGTTGAGAGCTTTGGCTTGGTTGCGGTTTACTTGAATGTCAAATTGGGGGGTGTCTGCGGTGAACTGAGTGAAGACCCGTTGTAAAACAGGTTTTTTATTTGCGGCTGCAATGAACTTTTGAGCAGTCTCAACCAGGGTTTCAATCGGCGCACTTCCAGTTTTGTCTTGAATAATAAACTCAAAACCACCCGTAGTACTTAACCCTCTAACCGGAGGAGCATTCACAGCGATCGCTCTAGCATCTGTAATTGCAGAGAGCTTTTTGTTCAACCTCTGAAGTATGCCATAGACAGATTGAGATTCTTCTGTTCTCTCTTTCCAGGGTTTCAGGTTAGCAAAGGCAATGCCTAAATTAGAAGCATTGCCATCGAAACCAAAGCCACTGATCATAAAACTAGCTCTAACTTCGGGAGCCGATGTTACTTCTTTGGCAACCCGCTCCATCACCGATTCGGTGTATTTCAAAGAAACCCCGTCAGGCCCTTGAACAATGACAAAGAAGTAACCCTGGTCTTCCTCTGGAATAAATCCGGTAGGCACTGCTCTGTACATCAAAACCGTTGCTAGTAAACCAGTGATGAAAACCCCAACCACAATCGGTTTGATATGGGTCAGGTAGCTAACAAACCCGACATATCGGCGTGTGAACCAGGAAAATCCCCGATTAAACTGCGTAAAGAACCAACCCAAAGGGCCCCGTGGAGTGTGAGCGGGGCGCATGAGGATGGCTGCCATACTCGGAGAGAAGGTTAAGGCATTGAAAGTCGAGATACCAATGGAGCAAGCAACAGTTAACGCAAATTGTTTGTAAACAATCCCAGTAGTGCCCGGAATGAATGCAACTGGAATAAATACCGCCATGAGTACAAGTGAAGTGGCAATGATTGCCCCAGTCAACTCTTTCATAGCTTCAACAGCGGCTTCAAAGGGCCTCATGCCCTGCTCTAGTTTGACTGCAACTGCCTCCACCACAATAATGGCATCATCAACGACGATACCGATCGCCAGAACGAAACCAAATAAGGTGAGTGTATTGATTTGAAATCCTAAAACCAAAAGAGCCGCACATGTCCCAACCAGGGAAACGGGGATCGCCACAGTAGGAATGATCGTGGTGCGCCAGTCTTGCAAAAAGACAAAAATTACCAAGACCACCAGGATAATCGCCTCAACCAGAGTGTGTAGAACTTCTTCTAAAGAAATTTCTACAAATGGAGTTGTATCAAATGCCAACTCTGCTTTTAGTCCAGGTGGAAAACTCTTCGCTAGCGTCTTCACCTGTTCTTCAACAGCATGAGCAACGTTCAGGGCATTACTACCCGGAAGTTGATATATCCCCAAACCCACGGCTGCCTTGGGAGCATTTCCTGGGATGGTGAATTTGGCATCAGCGAGATAGCTCTCTGCTCCCAGTTCAACTCGACCAACATCTCTGACCTTAACTAGGGTGCTATTAGTGCCACCTTGACCCACCTTCAGCACCATATCCTCAAATTCAGCCGCATCTTTAAATCGACTGGTTGCCCGTAAAGCAAATTCAAAGCTTTGATTATCTGGTGCTGGTTCCTTACCAATCGCCCCTGCACCCACCTGAATATTTTGTTGTTGCAGGGCAATTGTCACATCTTGAGGAGTTAGTTGATGTTGGGCAAGCTTGTTGGGATCAAGCCAAAGACGCATGGCATATTTGCGTTCCCCAAAAACCCTGGCACTTCCTACACCAGGAAGCCGTTTGATCTGATCGAGAATATACAGGTCGACATAGTTACTGATAAAAATGTTGTCATACTCATTATTTTCTGAGTAAAACCCATAGACGAGAAGGAGACTGCTCGATGCCGTTTCAACGGTGACACCTGTTCGTTGTACAGTATCTGGCAATTGCGGTGAAGCAAGTGCTTGTTTATTTTGAACGTTTACTTGAGCAATATCGCTATTGACATTAGTTGGAAAGGAGACAGTTATATTGCTGGAACCATCATTACCCGTATTAGAAGATATATAAGATACATCTTTAACACCATTAATTTGTCGCTCAATAATGTTTGTAACACTACTTTCTGTTGTTTGAGCATCCGCACCAATGTTGTTGGAGCTAACAGTAATTTGCACCGGGGCGAGGTCTGGTAGCTGAGAAATCGGCAGGATGGGAATACAGATGCTTCCCAGCAGCAAGATAATGAACGTACAGACCGTCGTCAGGACTGGACGTCTGATGAAGGTATTGACAAACATAAATTAGGGAAAAGTTCAAGACAGGTTAGGGATGTAGTAGCTTTTTATTAATATAAGGACTTATTAAGGCTTAGTGTTGGCGATCGCACAAGATTGGGCATTGGGTACTGGATATTGGGCGTTTTTTCCCTGAAGTTGACACCATTGCACAGATATGCAGTCCTACTTTGTGTTGTATCTAAACTGAGAAACCTTTCCAAGAAGGACAGGGAAGGGGAAAACTTTTGTTAGCTGTAAGAGACAGATTCAAAGCCTTTCTCCTAACAGGAGAGAGGTCAATACGGTTCGGATAAGCAGGGCAAGAAAAAGAGTTATTAAACAATAATTCTTTCTCCCCTGCCTCCCTCGGTTACTGAGCGCAGTCAAAGTATGTTTACCTCAACAGATAACTTTCTCTTTTCCGAACCGTATTGGAAGAGAGGTCAGGGTTTGGCCTAAACAACTGAAAAATGCGTTAATGAATCCAAATTTTTAATTAGATTTGCCATTACCCTGAAAATTTAACAACTGCTCATCATTTACCCAAATTGCTTGTTGAGGCACAGAAATGGAAATTCCTGCTTGGTCTAGGGCAACTTTCAGACGGCGGCGAAACTCCCGTGCTACATCCCATTGCTTGAGTGGCTGTGTTTTAATCCATACACGAATAATCAAACCGCGATCGCCAAATTGATCTATTCCCAAAACTTTTGGTGTTTCCAGGATTTGACGCTCCCATTGCGGATCTTTATCCATCTCAAAGCCAATACTTTCGATCAACTTCAAAGCCTTTTCAATATCAGCTTGGTAGGCGATCGGGATTGTTAAATCGGCTCGTGACCAACGACTAGAAAGATTGGCTACAACTTTAATTTCACTATTGGGAATCGTGATCAACCGCCCTTCGGAATCCCGCAGTTGCGTCATCCGCAGATTCAAATTTTCTACTAAGCCTCCCACATCTCCTACATTAATCACATCGCCTAAAGCGTACTGGTCTTCTAGAATGATCAAGAAACCATTAATCGCATCTTTAATTAAGTTTTGCGAGGCCAGAGACACCGCAACACCAACTAAACTGGCACCCGCTAGCAAGGGAACGATATCTATCCCCAAGGACACCAGCGCTAGTAAGAAGCCTACTCCCACGCAGATAGCAGTAGCGATGCTTTTAGTCACGCCAGAAAATGTCGAAACTCGCAGTTGCAGCCGTTCAGAACTTTCTGGAGTCAATAAAGCACCACTGCTGATCAGAGTGGTGGTGAAGCGGTCAATCAGAGCATAGATGAGACGGATTGCTACGTAAGTTCCCAGGAACACAACACCTAATCGCAAAGGAAATTGGGCAGCTGTGAGAATCCCTAGCTGAAATGGTCGTGTGTAGGGAAATAGGCCCAAGATAAAGAAACTTCCACCTCCCCAAATTCCTGTTTGAGTTAGCTGAAACAATCGTCTTTTGACTTCTTGGATATGTCGATGTTGCTGTTGATTCAGTTGTGTTGTAATTGGTTGGGCTGCTGTTGGTGAAATTGGGGAGTTTAGGGGCCCTCTGGGGAGTTGGGAAGCAATGGGGGATACTAAATCCTTTTTGGAGCGCCTTTGCCAGCTATATACCCCCCAACTCATGATAATCATTGCCAGTCCGGTGCCCGCAGCAATTTTACCTTGGTCGATTAAAAATTGAGTTTGTCTTTCTTGCTTTGCTTGTTGCAAGTCTTCTTCTAACGATTCGGCGATTTGATTTGCCGATGTTGACATATCTACCTGTCGCAGTCCAGCATCCTCAGAAGTGATAGTCATCAGATATTGGTCGTTGACATAAATTACTGGTAATGCGTTTACTTTACGAATTTCTACCTTGACTGCTGTTTTTGCTGGTGATTGAAAGTAATTTTGGCTAATTTTCTCCAACTTCTTTTGAATATCTTCTGAACGCTCAGGAAAGTTGGTTCTTGATGCCGCTATCTGAAATAACCGACGACCATCCAAATAAATCCAGCCCGAAACAACTCGATCATTTGAATCATTACTCACACTGCTGGGAGCTGGTAGCTGCGGTAACAAAGGAATCTGGGCTGTGGCTTTTGGCACAGATACAACGGCTATAGCCATTGAACTAGCGATCGCCAAAAATTGAAAGCGCACTCAAACACCTCCTTGAGTAAAATTTACTAGTGACTACTTCTATAACCATCCTCCGCAATTAATTTGAGTAAATGTACCTATCTAAAGTTGAGGTTTTCCCTTTAGATAATGAAACTTTGATGTTTTTTTGGTTGTCTTCTATCTCTAGACAGATGACAATGTACTTAAAATCAGCAAGTAAGGCTGAGAAGAGTCTTACTCTTACCAAAGATAAAACAAAAAGAAAGAACCTGGGGAGGAAGTTGACATTAGGGTAATCAAACGTCAAGCTAGTTTTGAGGACTATTGACTAGTGATTTGCTTTCTTTCAAGCAAAAATCGCAAGTTGTACAATAACCTAGTAGAGTGCGTAAAATTTACGTAACTTTTTTAATTTTTTGAGGTAACTTTTGATGACCGCAACTTCTCCCCGATTAAAGCACGAGGTTAAAGACCTCGGCCTAGCTGCCTTGGGAAGACAGCGCATTGAATGGGCTGGACGCGAAATGCCAGTTTTGCGGCAAATCCGCGATCGCTTTGCTATTGAGAAACCCTTCGCTGGTTTACGCCTTGTAGCTTGCGCCCACATTACAACAGAAACGGCACATTTGGCGATCGCTCTGAAAGCCGGTGGTGCAGATGCTGTTTTAATTGCTAGCAATCCCTTATCAACACAAGATGATGTGGCAGCTAGCCTTGTCGTCGATCATGAAATTCCCGTCTTTGCTCAAAAAGGCGAAGATAACGAAACTTATAACCGCCACGTCCAAATAGCTTTAGATCATCGCCCCAACATTATTGTTGACGACGGTAGCGATGTGGTTGCAACTTTGGTACAACAACGCCAACACCAAATCGCTGATTTGATTGGTAGCACCGAAGAAACCACAACCGGGATCGTGCGGTTACGGGCCATGTTTAGAGAAGGCGTTCTCACCTTCCCCGCAGTCAACGTCAACGACGCCGACACCAAGCATTTCTTTGATAATCGCTATGGTACTGGGCAATCAACCCTAGATGGCATTATCCGCGCCACAAATATTTTGTTGGCTGGTAAAAACATTGTCGTCGTCGGTTATGGCTGGTGTGGTAAAGGTACAGCCCTCCGCGCCCGTGGGATGGGTGCTAACGTCATCGTCACCGAAATCGACCCCATCAAGGCAATTGAAGCCGTAATGGATGGCTTCCGCGTCCTGCCAATGGCTGAAGCTGCACCCCAAGGTGATATTTTTATCACTGTGACTGGTAACAAGCACGTCGTTCGCGGTGAACACTTCGATGTCATGAAAGACGGTGCGATCGTTTGTAACTCCGGTCACTTTGACTTGGAACTTGATTTGAAATACTTGGCTGCACAAGCTAAGGAAATCAAAGAAGTTCGTCCTTTCACTGAAGAGTATAAGTTGAAAAATGGTAAATCAGTTGTCGTTCTTGGACAAGGACGCTTGATTAACCTAGCTGCGGCTGAAGGACACCCCAGCGCAGTTATGGATATGAGTTTTGCAAACCAAGCTTTGGCTTGTGAATTCCTGGTGAAGAATAAGGGTAAGTTGCAACCTGGTTTGCACTCAATTCCTGTTGAAGTCGATCAAGAAATTGCTCGGTTGAAGTTGCAGGCTATTGGTATCACGATTGATAGCCTAACTCCCGATCAAATTGAGTACATCAATTCTTGGACTTCAGGAACTTAATACATTGATTAATTGATTTTTTGAGGGATAGGCGTTTTGCTTATCCCTTTTTTTGTATTTCGCGCGAAGAGGTAAAGGAAGATAGGTAATATTTTTTATCCTATAATTTGCTAATACGATATATTACATCATGCTTAGAAATTTTATTATGAAACAACTTAAGCAAGCAGTTCGGCAAGCCATATCAGAAGGTAATTGGTATTGTGCACTTGCAGGTGCACTAATACTACCAGATATTTGTAGCTCACTAGATAACCCTGAAATTAGGGTGGTTAAAACACGCTATGTAAACTGGTATAACAGTTATATAAAAGAAAAGTATACTGGGATTGGAGGCAGATGGAATGAAGAAAAAGAATATGTAGATGACGAAAACGGAAAATTGGTTTTTCTTAGTGGTGAAGATTGTTATGCTTTACGATGTGCATACTTACATAATGGTCTAGATGAAATTACAGAACAAAAAGCTCAAGAATCACTTAATAAATTTCTATTTGTAACTCCACCAAAAGCAGGTGAGTCATCTAAACACTTAATAATAACTATTACTTCCTATGACAATCGACAAGTTTTACAATTACAAGTAGATATATTTTGCGAAGACATTTGTAGTGGAGTAGACGAATGGGAAGCTAAGGTTGCAACGCAAAAGTATATTCAGGAGAAAGTCGGACAGCTTTTAACAATTTATGAAGGTTAGTCACGAGCAACTAAAAAGCCTAAATGATCGAGCATCAATGCTACTGTTCGTATATCTTATACAGTTGCTCGATTAAATAATTTTTTATAGGTTAATTTATCAATTAATATAAAAATTAATATCTAAGCATAGTAACTTATAATTTTATTTTTTTAGTCCATGTTCGCATAGCATTCCTAAGGAAAGTTAGATTTTATTTGTGTAGCTGGAGTTTTTAATGGCCAGGGTTTATTGTATTATATTAAAGCCAAAAATATAGGCATCATTAATCGTTAGGAGGATGCCAATTTAAACTAATCCAAATTGCTCTAGCTTGTACAATATCTTCATTGTTTAACCTTAAAGCTAAAACCGTTGCCCTTCCACAAGCAGTTATCCCAATAATATGAGTACCACCATTTGCCCACTGGAAATGATCTAACCATCTTTGTTGACGAGGATTAAACAAAGAAACAGATTCATTAGTGACAGGATCATTAGCAGTTATTTTTGCTCCTTTAAATTCATTACAACGATAACAAGAAGCACATAAATTTTCTCGCTCATCGCTTCCCCCCAATGAAGTGGGAAAAATATGATCCATTACTAATGGCATACCTATTAAACGGCTAGATGTGCAGCAATATTCACATCTATATCCAGCTTCATTAATAACTTTTTGACGAATAGATTTAGGGATAGATGACACAGCTATTACTTTATTAGTTGCTCAAAATCTGGAATAGAATAGCCTTTCCATTTTAAAAGTGCATAAGCATAGGCTTTTTTCAGCATTAAATAATCAGCACTCACTCGGAGCGATCGCAACAATAATCTATCTGATTCACTTAATTGATTATTTTGATTTTTTTCTAGAAGTTGTAAATGTAGTTCTTGTTGACTTTCTGGAACTTGACTTTGAGCAATAGTTAATAAATCCCCAATCGTTAATTCTTGCATGGCGATTAATTCCCCTTGTAATTCTAGAGGTGCATAATCAGCAGCAGGAGGAGCATTTGTTTGGTTAGTCATAATTTTTGTAGAAAATGCTTTAGGGCAATATATCAATATATTTTATATTACTATATTCTTACTCGCTTAGAATCTGACCGTCGCTTGTATCTGGCTATTCGTCAAGAAACCCACTTAGAACTATTTCAAGAACCAATTGATAAAATATGATTAGAAAATCAACGCTTTTGTTTACTTCTCTTTGACTCAAAACGAGAGGTGGTACTGCAATGGATACCTTGGATAACTATCGCCAAATAATTAAAAAAATATTAAACGAATACGCCCAACTCCCCTACGCTTACGGAGAACTAGAAAGACAGCTAATTATAGACAAAACCGCCAACCATTACCTACTACTAACACTAGGCTGGGAAAATAATCAATGGGTGCATGGTTGCTTAGTCGATATTGACATTATCAACGGCAAAATCTGGATTCAAAGAGACGGTACAGAATATGGTATGGCCAACGAACTTGTTAACGCTGGTATTCCTAAAAATCAAATTGTTCTCGCCTTCCAACCACCCGATATCAGACAGTATACTGAATTTGCAGTTACTTGATTAAGCCTAAAAACTACTGCTAAAACTGGAATAGTAGTTGCTATAACTTAAAACTATCAACTTGATTTACTAGAAATATTCATACATACACATCTCATGTTAACGGTAACAGTTGATGAAATCCAGCAAAATCTAACTAGCTATCTTCAACAAGTAGCAGCAGGAGAAAGTATTATTATTATGCAAGCAGGTAAACCTATTGCAGAAATTAAACCAGTTTCAGCCACTTCTCAACAAATTAGACCTTATGGCTTATGTGCTGGGGAGTTCATTGTTCCAGATGATTTTGATAGTCCATTACCTGAAGAGATTTTGAATAGCTTTGAAGGGAAATAAAACTCTTATTAGATACCCATATTTTCTTATGGTTTATTAGTGGCGATCAAAAATTACCAATTAATTTACAAAATAGCATTCGTGATTTAAATAACGACGTATATTTAAGTTGCGTTTCAGTTTGAAAAGCAACTGTTAAATATCAGCTAGGTAAATTACCATTACCAGAATCACCTGAAATCTACCTTCCAAAACAGCGTCAGCAGCATCTAATCAGTAGTCTTAACCTATAGGACTCATATTTGATTTTTGAAATATACGTAGGGCGCGTTATGCCTCTGGCTAACGCACCGTCCAAAGGCTTTGGTGCCGTACTCTCGCCGATAACACACTCTACAGATACTTAGATTTTTTCAGAAATCAAATCGGATTCCTATAGATGAAGAAAGTGTTGCTCAACTCTTGACTTTACCATTATTACATCGCGATCCTTTTGATAGAATGTTGATTTTTCAAGTTTTACAACATAATTTAACAATTTTAACTGTAGACCCGGCAATTCGTTCCTACTCGGTCAGTGTTTTATATTAGGGTAATAATTTCTCAAAATCTAGAATAGAATAGCCTTTACATTTTAAAAGTGCATAAGCATAGGCTTTTTTCAACATTAAATAATCAGCACTTACTCGGAGCGATCGCAACAATAATCTATCTGATTCACTTAATTGATTATTTTGATTTTTTTCTAAAAGTTGTAAATGTAGTTCTTGTTGACCTTCTGGAACTTGACTTTGAGCAATAGTTAATAAATCCTCAATTGTTAATTCTTCCATAGCAATTAATTCTCCTTGTAATTCTAGGGGTGCATAATCAACAGCAGGTATCTGGCTATTCGTCAAGAAACCTATTCAGAACTATTTCAAGAACCAATTGGTAAAATATTATTAGAAAATCTGAGTTGAAGTTGGCTTGCGATCGCGCTGGTGTCAGTATGAGTAACTTTGGCGCGATCGCTATTGTTGGAGTGAGTGTGATGTTATATTCTGTGTGGTACGGTCAAGTTTTTCGGGTAAAAAGCCATGAAAAAACCTGCCAATCTTTTAAAAAGACTAGCAGGTATGGCTTATCATCAATCGGAGCGGCGGGATTCGAACCCACGACCTCCACTACCCCAAAGTGGCGCGCTACCAAGCTGCGCTACGCCCCGGTCAGAATTACCATAATATAGCAAAACTCAAGGATAATCAAGGGCCAAATTTAAAAAACCTTAAGCATTCCAGTAGCTTGCAGTAAATCTGGAACAGCAGAAGCATCCCATTTGCCTTCTACACATCGCCCTGTATTCAAGATGAAGCGCAAACTGTAAGCATGAGGATAGCCTTCCACCTCCATCCATAATAAATCGCTTTCCGCTTCACAAGAAATTTTTTCCTCTTCCATCAATTCAGTTGCGAGTTGCTTCATAGTGTCTGCTAGCTGTGCTAGTAGACGGCAGAAATCATTCAACTCAGCTTCGGTTAACTCAATTGCCCAATCATCTGTACCAACTAAACCTTTAAACTCAGATGCATCGGGGTTCCAACCAATACGCCAACCAAATCCAGTTTTGACAACGCGTTCCATAATCAGTGAACATTGATCGGTTATCAGTAATAACTGACTATTACTTAAGTAGTTCGGCCCCTCCCCGTTGGGTTGGCTGTGGGGTAGCTGAATTAGGACTGGGTGCGGTATTGGGGTTAGGGGATAGGGTGTTTTGGGAAGTAGGATTAAATATGTTGACTAAGACTTGTACTAGGGCATCTCGCTGACTGCGGGTAAGACGGGTGATGGCTTTGCGATCGCCTTCTATAGGATTTTCCCGTAATGAATCATTTCCCGGATAGCTAGCATCATACATAATTTCATTCGCACCCAGGTAATCAGCTAAAGTCAGCTTCCAATCGAAACGATAAATTGGGGCCCGCCCTTTGGTATAAATGTGATATCTAATCAGGCGATTTACCAGGGTGTTGTTTTCGGCAACTTTCCCATTTTCTTTGCTGATATACTTATTTTCTCGTGGTAAATCTGGCAATTGCTGATAAACTTGCTGCCAAACATCGCTAGGAGTGATTCTCTGAGCGTATGCAGGTTGGATACTAAATAAACTTATATGTATTGATTTGCCCGCCCCTGAACCCAAAACAATTACACCCACTACCATTAAGGCAGTGAGTGTCTGCCAGGATTTGAGTAGGGGTTGAATGAACGATAAATTTTTGCTCATCCTACCTTCTCTAAAGCCTTTTTTTATAGTTCGCCAATAATTTCTGGCTGAGTCAATTCATCGGACATTTCGATAATTGCCCTTAGCACTGGCTTCATCATCACATCTTCGTTACTTTCAAAGTCTTCATAACGCCGACGTTTAGCACGATTTGCCACCTGAACCGTAATGCGGTAACGATTTGAGGCTGCACTAATCAGATCCTCAGCACGGTGCATAATCTGAGACTGAGTTGTCTCGAACTTAGAACGCTTTAGCATATTCAGTGGTTCTTGGGGTCATTCCCCAGTGTAGCAGTACTGATAAATCTGCCGCTGTGTATTTAATCGCTAGCAACCTCTCTCTTGATAGAGGTTGAGAGTGTTTTAGTCAATATAAGTTACTTATAATATTACCTGACTAAAGTCACACACCCTTATGGCTGACCTTGTGGAAACTGCTGTCAACGCGGGAAACTTCAATACCCTAGTGAAGGCTGCTAAAGCTGCAAATCTCATAGAAACTCTGAAAAATCCTGGTTCTTTCACACTATTTGCACCAACTGATGAAGCTTTTGCCAATCTGCCAGAGGGAACTTTAGATTCGCTGCTACAAGATATCCCCAAGCTCCAGAAAATTGTGGCGTATCATGTCGCTAGTGGGGATGTTAGGTCTGATGACTTGGTACAGATTAAGGAGGCACAGACACTTGAGGGGTCAATTATCGCCATTGAATCTGCCAACGGCAAAATTAAGGTGAATAACGCCAATGTCCTCAAAACAGATATTCTGGCAGACAATGGCGTGATCCATATTATTGATGAGGTATTGATGCCTGCAATGGTAGCAGGAAGGTAATGCATTGGGGATTGGGCATTGGTTAGTAATCAATAGTTCTTCTTCCCCTGCCTCCCCTGCCTCCCATGCCTCCCCTGCTCTCTACTCCCTATTCCCTACTCCCCACTCCCAGAATGCAGCCACTGCGTGGAGGAATAGTTAATGACAACTGCTGAGTTTCTCCTTTACCATTCCACTCAACTTCAGCATTGCCATATAACAGCTTGTTGGGTTGAGTACGCAGACTAGCGATATCTACATTCGCTGTTGCCGAACTTGTGCCAGCGTTGACGGCAATTATCAATTCCTCTGTCTCTAAGGTTCGCGCAAAGATATAAAGTTGTCCTTGAGCATAGAGGACTTGGTAATCACCTGTACGCAATGCTGGGTAAGTGTGGCGAAGGGCAATTAATTGGCGGTGAGTATTGAAAATTTCTTGATTCCAGTTAGTCTCTAAAGGAAAACCACGACGTGAGTCTGGGTCTATTCCTCCAGGTAAGCCAACTTCATCACCATAGTAGATACTGGAGGCACCAGGAAAGGTGAGTAGTAGTAGAGTTGACAATTCTATACTACCTATATCGCCGCCTGCAATGGTCATTAATCGGGCTGTATCGTGACTTGCGAGCAAATTGAGTTGAGTTAGCTGAATTTCCCAAGGGTAAAGTTGCAGTACTTCTTGGATTTTGGTGGCGTACTCGGCAGCAAATAAGGGTGGATAGGGTTGATAGTCGCGGCTTTGGACTTGTTCTAAGACTACGCGATCGCCAGCCGCAAAGGCAATTGTTGGCCCGGCAAATAGATAATTCATTACCCCGTCAAATTGTGTCCCATCCAACCACTCGCGGGAATCTCCCCACACTTCCCCCACAATGTAAGCTTCGGGATTGACTGCTTTGACGCGATCGCGAAATTCCTGCCAAAAACCAGGAGTTTTTATTTCAAATGGTACATCCAACCGCCAACCATCGATGCCGAATTTAATCCAATATTCGGCAATTTCCATAATGTATTCCCGCACTTCTGGATTATCGTGGTTAAATTCTGGTAAGGCGCGATTTCCCGCCCAACCCGCGTAGTTCGCAGGGAATTCCCCATTGTATGGTGAAAGCGGCCAGCCTTCTATTTTGAACCAATTTACCCAAGGCGAATGGGGGCCATTTTCTAAAACGTCGTGGAAGAAGAAAAAGCCACGACTGGAATGGTTAAACACCCCATCCAGAACAACTTTGATATTCCGTTGATGGGCTGCATCTAGCAATTCCTTAAAAGCCTCGTTGCCACCTAACATCGGGTCAACTTGGTAATAATCGTGGGTATGATAGCGGTGATTGCTGGCGGATTGAAAAATGGGTGTAAAGTAAATCGCGTTAATCCCCAAATCCTGGATGTAATCTAAACCCTCCATGATGCCCCATAAGTCGCCGCCTTTATAACCTTGGAGTGTTGGCATCGCATCCCAATCTTCCCAACGGGCTTCGTGCAACAGCCGTTTGCGCGGCTTTTTGCTTCTGGCAAAGCGGTCTGGGAAAATTTGGTAGAAAACAGCGTGCTTCACCCAGTCTGGTGTTTGAATTTGCATGAATAACTCTTTGTGCCTTCAGAAGCGATCGTTGCAAATATTAGCTTCTTTATGGCTCTTACTTATGATAGAGAATCTGTCATTTGCCAGTACTCATTAGCGATTTAGTCTGTCTCTTGCTACTTTATACGCAAATGTTATCAGTTTTAACTATTTTGACTATAATTTGTTTGAGTATTTAATATTTATTAAATTTATCTTTTTTATTTATTACTTAATTATTCTTAATTTTATTTTTTTCACTTTGTCCGTAATGATTTATGCAGACAATGGATTAGTTTAATAGCTTCATAGAATTTCCCAGTGACCCCAGTCTTGGGTAATTCTGAGATGCGGCTGCTCAAAGATGTCTCACGAGCCACAGGAAATCACGATGAGGGAGACATAATTCCAGAATATGAGTTATGAATTAGCAATTGTCTTAGGAATAAATTACCGCCTCCTAAGCTTATTTGATGTTATCTCTAAAAAAATAGATAACTATAGTCGCATCAAATAATCAAGGCGAAAAACTAGATAGTCTGGGTGAATGCCAGAGCGACTTATCCTGCTAAAATCACTGCTTTGTTGACAGCCAATAAATTTAATTTGAGGTAAAAATGAGACACGAAAAACTTTCTCCCGGACTACTTTTGGCATTTCAAGACTATCAAAATGAAGGAGATCAAGCTTTAGTTACACACAAGCGATCGCTTGGTATTATTGCCCACAAAAGCCCAGTCAAGCCTACTAAGAGCGTCGTTTTTATCTACTGCGATCCTGATGCAGACTTGAGTTATTTATCACAATATAATATTGAAGTCAATCAAAACTCAGGGAGTGTGCGGACGGCTTTTTTACCGTTAGATAGCTTAGATGTCTTATCTGAAGAAGATGTTATCCAACGCATCAAGCCATCACGCAAACTTCATTTGAGGATGGACTCTGCACTGGGAAAAGTCAAACTGCCAGAGTTCAAGAACCAAACTGGACTGACTGGTAAAGGAGTAATCATTGGCATTATAGACAGTGGCATTGATCCGAAACACCCCGCTTTTGCTGGACGAATTTTACACATTTGGGATCAAACACTGCCAGGCCCAGGAGTAACGGAGGGTGGCTATGGGGCAGAATTTACGGGAGCGCAACTAACAATTTCTCAAGATACTGGCGGTCATGGTACTCACGTTGCTGGAATTGCCGCCGGTGACGATGCTACCTATGGTGGTGTCGCACCAGAAGCGGAATTAGTTGTCGTCAGGTCAGATTTACAGGATGCCCACATTGCTGATGGTGTCCGTTACATTTTCCGAGTTGCTAGAGAGTTGGGACGCCCAGCAGTGGTAAATCTCAGCTTAGGTGGACACGCTGATGCCCATGATGGTAGCGATTCCCTATCCAAAGTCATTGACGCCGAAACTGGGCCTGGAAGAATTGTTTGCTGTGCTGCTGGTAACGAAGGAAACGCTAACATTCATGGACAAGCGACGATACCCAGTGGACGCACCCGTGGTATGCGCTTTAATGTTCCTTTGAATCAAGTAGGTATAGTTTGGTTGAACGGTTGGTATGCCAAAGACAGCGAATTGGAAGTATCTGTGCGGAGTCCTAACGGTTTTGTCACCCCCTTCCAAAAAATAATTACTGACGGTAATGCCGCACAAGATTATCAGTTACCAGATGCACGGGTGCAATTAGCGACACCAGGGCCAGACCAAGCTAACAGCGACCATAATTTCTTTGTGCAAATACGCGGTATTGCGCCCTCGCAAGTCATGGGAGGTATTTGGCAGCTGCGAGTCCGCAATGCTTCATCAACTGACACACGTTTGGATGTGTGGACATTAGATGACAGTTCCTCAGTGTTTTTCACAGGTAAAAGTGTGAAGGATGCAGTAAAAATTGGTTCACCAGGGGCCGCCAGCAGTGCAATTACAGTTGCCGCCTATACTACTAAAATCAAATACACAGATATTGATAACCAAGTGCGAGAAATGGGCTTAGAATTGCATACTATTTCGGAATTCAGTAGTGAAGGGCCACTACGGAATGATGGACACAAGCCAGATGTAGCAGCACCAGGGGCAATGATTGTTTCCACGCTTTCCGCTGATGCCAGTTTTGACCGCTCATCGATGATTAATTCCAAGTTTGTGGTACAGGCTGGTACGAGTATGGCAACACCCTTTGTTAGTGGGTTAGTGGCACTGCTGTTGCAGCGCGATCCCAAACTCGATCCGGCTGCTGTGAAAGACTTGCTACGTAAAAATAGTGCAATTCCCAAAAAACCCGCAGGCACATTTGATGAGAAATGGGGTTATGGAGTGATTAACGCCTTAAATCTGTAATTAGACTGAATTATTTCTGTACAAAGGTAGTCTACAACAACCTATAAATTTGATAAGTTAGGGTGGACAGAGATTGTCTACCCTTTTTACCAAGGAGTTACTGATGAATTATCAGAAACTAGATGCCGCTCTTGCTACAGCGCTGAATGATGTTCAAGATTCAGAAGAAACTAGTTTGGCGGTTTTCATCCATACTGAACCAGTTTTAAATTCTGCTGCAACTGCTGTTTTAGAAAGTTTAGGCGTCAGTGGTGTTAGCAATGGCAAAGATATTTTCACGGCAACACTGTCAGCAAATGCCATTTCCCAGTTGTCAGAGCAACCTTGGGTGAAGTTTTTGAAGCGATCGCAGCAATTACGTTTGGTTAATAGGAGAATAAATACACCGAAGTTGGGTGTTTAATGGGCATTGCTTACCCTACAATGTGTGGATAATTTTTTGCAGTTACTGTAAATCGGGTTTTTGTTTTTCTGGAAACTTACACTTCACCTCAATTTCCAGATTACTTTCAGCAGAGCCTTCAGTAATGTAAGGAATACCTGCTTTACCACCCAACTTAATACCAAATTTAAGTCTTACCTCCTCAATCTCAGCAGCATTGAAGTCTTTAAAAGCACTAAGAGCATAGATAGTATAAGAGCGAATCATTTGACGAGCTTGTTGCATCCGAGCGATCGCATCTGTTCGGACATCCTTGTATTCTATGCCATCATCGTCCTCCTCAATTTCCGAACTTATTTCGGTAGCTGTGACGTTAATCTCAATCTGCTCAATTTCCCCGTCTGCTTGGAAAAATAGTTGCTGCACTTCTGACATAAGCTACCTCGATTAAAGTTTTGTAACGTATCTGAATAAATTTCAGCTTGCTTGCAGAAAACTAACAGATGGTATTGTTTCTAGTAACACAGCCATTGATTGTGTCTGTCAAGATTATCCCGCATTTACCAACTCAAGGTGTGTTCAATGGCACGATACGCGCTTGTTATTGGCATCGCCGAGTATGTCAGCCCATCATTATCGCGTTTGTCGAAGACTACAAATGATGCTGAGGCGATCGCGCAACTCCTAGAGCAATATGGTGATTTCCAGTCTGTGCAAAGACTACCACAGCGCTGGAATAAAGATAAAAACGGCTATGAAATGGCAGCGCAAAAAGTTACTGGCGCTCAACTTGGGCAAGATTTGAGAACTTTTTTACTAGAGCAAGCTGCTAATAATGAAGCGCTGATTTATTTTAGCGGGCACGGTTTTACTATTTCCGACAATTTAGGACAACAAAAAGGATATTTGGCAAGTTCCGATTGTCAGATTGAATTTAAAGAAAACGAAAATGTTGAACAAAAATATGGTATTCCCCTGGATAGCCTTAACGACTTAATTCGAGATTCGCAATTGAGTAGTTTAGTGATGCTACTCGATTGCTGTCATAGCGGCTATTTTCTTGAGAGACAGTTAATAGAAAGAACTCTTAACGCTTTCAGTACACAAAAAGATTATTACTTAATTACAGCGTGTAGGAGCTTTGAACGTGCTGGAGTGATTAAGAGTGAAGAATATAGTATTTTCACAGGTGTAGTTGTTAAGGGATTAGCAATAGAAAATGCAGGTAATAGTAGGCGAATTAGTGGCGATCGCTTGTTTGATTTTGTCAGCAATGAACTGAAAGGTTCAGTACAGGAGCCGATTCGCATGGGTTGGGGACGTTCCATTAATTTAGTAACTTATCCCCAATCAGATATTCCCACAGCAGAAAAAGTTGCTTTCAATCAGGAAAATCCTTATCGAGGACTTTATGCTTTTGAATCAGAGCAAGCACAATATTTTTGTGGACGAGATGAAGCAGTTCGTACCCTGATTTCGCGGCTAGCAGAGAGTCGATTTTTGGCTGTAATTGGCTATTCAGGTAGTGGGAAATCTTCTTTAGTAAAAGCAGGTTTGTTACCGCAATTGAAAGGCGATCGCCTCCCTGGAAGCAGTCAATGGGAAATCGCATCTTTTACACCAGGTGAGCATCCTTTAGGGAAATTAGTTGATATTTTAACTCGACAACAGCAGCAAAATAAACCGCATCTATTATTTATCGATCAATTTGAAGAAATATTTACCCTTTGTCAAGACGATGAGGAACGCAAAGCTTTTATCCGCTTAGTAGCACAGGAAGTAAAAAAGGCTGAAGGAGAAACGCGGATAATTTTGACAATTCGCGGTGATTTTTTAAATCGTTGTGCTGACTATTTAGAAATTATTACTCTCATCAATAGCATTCCTCCCACATCATTTATCGTCACACCAATGTCTTTTGCTGAGTTAGAAGAAGCAATAGAAAAACCAGCAAAATTACATGGTGTCACGTTTGAGCATGGTTTAGTTTCGCAAATTTCCGCCGATGTCGTCAACCGTCCGGGTGCATTACCCATACTGCAATATGCGCTCAAAGAGTTGTGGCGAGTTTGCATTGAAGAACCTGAATCGCCAGAACCGCTTTTAACTCGTAAAGGTTATGAAGAAATTGGCGGAGTTAAAGGAGCTTTAGATAAACGAGCGACAATTTTGTATGAAAGTTTAACAACTGTAGATCAAACCTTTGCGCGTCGATTGTTTATGGAATTGGTGCAGTTAGGTAAAACTGGAGAAGTAACGCGGCGGCGTGCTAGCTGGGAGAGATTAAAAGTAGTTGCAGATTCTCCACAACAATTGCAAAGGGTTGTAGGATTACTGGCAGGTTCTCAACAACGCTTAATTATCACCGATGAAAAGACAGTTGAAGTTGCTCATGAAGCACTTTTATCTGAGTGGAAATTATTAAATACTTGGATTGCTGAAAATCTGGAGAATATTCGTCTCAGTCGTTCTTTAGAGGAAGATTGCCAGGAATGGCAACAAAGGTTTAATAAATCAGATGAAGCACTATTGACAGGTGCAAAATTGGCTGTAATTTCTGAATGGGTGAATAAGACTCAGCCAAGACTTACGCCACTAGAAGCAGAATTTTTGCATAAGAGTTTGGACAGACGCGATCGCCAAAATCAGGCAGAATTAGAGCAAGCAAAAAAACTTCAACACCAAGCAGAAGCCAAAGCCAGAGCGGAATCACAAAGAACTAGATTTGCGATCGCTTCTGCAACACTTGTAGCCTTATGTAGTGGACTAGGATTTTTTGTATGGCAACTTGGAATCCAAAATAGATATAAGGATTATCTCATTTCTGTATCGGTTATTTCAACACCTAAGCTACTTTTTGATAGTGAAAGCCAGATGGAAGCGATGATAGCAAGTGTACAAGCACTCAAGCTGTTGCAAAATGTAGGTGGAGGAAACGTTAATACTCTCAATCCACTTAAATCAGTAATTGATCAAGTGAAAGAGCGCAATCGCTTAGAGGGACATACAAAAAGCGTTAACGGTATAAGTTATAGTCCTAAAGATCCATTGATTGTTTCTGCAAGTTCAGACAAAACTTTAAAGCTTTGGAAACTTGATGGTACTCCAGTGCAAACTTCTCAGCCTATGACACATGATGATGAAGTCTATACTGTGAATTTTAGTCCTAATGGTGAGTATATAGCCTCTGCAAGTAAGGATAAAACAGTCAAGCTTTGGAAGAAAGATGGTACTTATATTACTACTCTCACAGGACACGAGCAAGGAGTCACATCTGTAAATTTTAGTCCTGATAGTAATACTGTTATCTCTGCTAGTCAAGATAGAACAATAAGACTTTGGAACATAGTAAATGTTTCTCTAAAGAAAGCGATACAACCCACCATCATTAAAGGACATAACGGTACAGTCTGGTATGCAGAATTTAGTCCTAATGGTCAGCTAATCGCCTCTGCTGCTGATAATGGAATCGAGATTTGGAATAAAAATGGTACTTTGATTACTAATCTTAAAGGGAAAGGACATACTGCGACAGTAAGATATGTGACTTTTGGGCGTGATAATAAAACTATTATTTCTACAAGCGAAGATAGAACTATTAGAATTTGGAAGTTGCAAACTGACCCCAAAAAAATCCAACCAAAACTTTTTACTGATAAAGGAGAGAAATCTTACATCGGAAAGTTCAGTCCAAATTATAAATTTATTGCTACTACAAATCCAAATGGAACAATAAACATCTGGCAAACTAACAATGGTAATAAAATAGCTACTCTAGGACGGCATAAAGACGAAATTTTTGATTTAAGCTTTAGTCGTGATAGCAAAGAGATTGCTACTGTTAGTGGTGATAAAACTATCAAGATATGGAGTTTAGATTTTCTTGAAAAAAATGGAAATAACAATAAAAATAGCAATTCTGATTTAATCAAGAGAGGTTGTACTTGGATTGCTGATTATTTAAATAATAATCAAAATGCTCATAAGCAATATCAAGATATCAAACAAATATGTCATAAATAATATTAATATTTTTAAATTTACTAAGATAAAACTTTAGCTTATAATAATTGGTAAGAGAATGTTTTAAAAGTCCTGGAAGGTATAGTTTTGCAGTAATAACTTAGGTTAAGTCTGACGAAAAATCAAGGCTTCAGTCATGTAATGAGATACTTTGCAGTGCTCAATCTGAGAGCAAAAGACCCTTTTAAAACATCCTCTACCGATTACAACTCACCAATACCACAGTAATTAACTCTAAGGAGAAATTAAAAGTGAATAAAGATAAATTGCTCAACGATACAACCTCTGTAAAAAGTCAATTTGTTCCAATAAAACTAGCCAATGTCAGCCCCCACTCCGATGGCAGCACTACACATAGCCCTAAAAGTGGCAATCCTCCTAAGGAAGATCAATTGGATGAGAAAGGTAAACATGATGAAGGGAAAAGGGGGAAAGATTAAAGGGTAAAGGAAACCCCATATTTAAAAACAGGGGTTTCAAGTATGGACGCTGATGTTTATCGCATTGTGTGCCTCAAAAATCTTCTTTTAACTTCAATGCATATTTAATAACAGGGGCTTTGTACCATCTGGGGAAAAGTTCTTTCTTCTTCCTTTACCCCTTTCACCCTTTTTTGTAAATAGACAAATATAAGCAAAAGTTGGAAAGCGATCGCTAGAGGTTCAATTAATTTAAGGTTCAGTGTAATAACCTTTGAAAAGTGACAGTTTGTCAGAGCAGTCTAGCGATCGCCTCCCCATTCCTCATACCAATTAATACAAATGTTCTATTTATCTCCTTATCAGCCTCACTATCCATCACCAACCACATTCTGTAAAATTCATCCCTGAGAATATTTGCTCCCCCCTTACCTGTGGTGGCAGACAGTCCTAAACTGAAGATGAGAGTTGAAAGGCAGTCGGGAGAAATTTTGTGAAAAAAGTATTATCAATCATTCTTGGTGGTGGCGCGGGTACGCGTCTTTATCCCTTAACCAAACTCCGTGCTAAACCAGCAGTACCAGTAGCGGGGAAGTACCGCTTAATCGATATCCCTGTCAGTAACTGCATAAATTCCGAAATATTCAAAATCTACGTCCTGACACAATTCAACTCAGCTTCTCTGAATCGCCATATCGCCCGTACATACAACTTTACTGGCTTCAATGAAGGCTTTGTGGAAGTGCTAGCCGCACAGCAAACACCAGAAAACCCTAACTGGTTCCAAGGTACAGCAGATGCTGTACGTCAGTACTTGTGGTTAATGGAAGAATGGGATGTAGAAGAATATCTAATTCTCTCAGGCGATCACCTCTACCGCATGGATTATCGCGAGTTTATCCAACGCCATAGGGAAACGGGGGCTGATATTACTCTCTCAGTCATCCCCATCGATGAGCGCCGCGCCTCAGATTTTGGCTTGATGAAAATTGACGATTCTGGTAGAGTAATCGATTTTAGCGAAAAACCCAAAGGTGAAGCATTAATCCAAATGCGCGTTGATACAAGCGTACTGGGATTATCAAAAGAACAAGCCCAGCAACAGCCTTACATTGCCTCAATGGGGATTTATGTCTTTAAAAAAGAGGTTTTGTTCAAGTTGTTGAGAGAAGGTATAGAAAGGACTGATTTCGGCAAAGAAATTATTCCTGATGCCTCTAAAGATTACAACGTTCAAGCCTACTTATTTGATGACTACTGGGAAGATATTGGAACAATCGAGGCATTTTATCATGCCAATTTAGCACTGACTCAGCAGCCCCAGCCACCTTTTAGTTTCTACGATGAAAAGGCACCAATTTATACTCGCGCTCGTTACTTGCCTCCGACTAAACTTTTAGATTGCCAGATCACAGAATCAATTATTGGCGAAGGTTGTATTTTGAAAAATTGCCGGATTCAACATTCAGTGTTGGGAGTGCGATCGCGGATTGAATCTGGCTGCGTTATCGAAGAATCTTTGCTCATGGGTGCAGATTTTTACCAACCTTCTGTGGAACGCCAATGTAGCTTAGTAGAAAATGATGTTCCCGTAGGTATCGGTACAGACACGCTGATTCGTGGTGCAATCATCGATAAAAATGCCCGTATCGGTCACGATGTCAAAATTATTAATAAAGATAACGTGCAAGAAGCTGAACGCGAAGGTCAAGGTTTCTATATCCGTAGTGGCATCGTTGTCGTGCTGAAAAATGCTGTAATTCCTGATGGAACAATCATTTAGTGATTAGTCATTAGTCATTAGTCATTGGTTAATAGTTAGAAGTAACAAATAACAAAGGACAAATGACTAAACTCATCTTACTGATTGGTCTTCCTGCTAGCGGTAAGTCAACTTTGGCAAAACAATTATTAGCAGAATGCCCCCAGATGCAGCTGATTTCTACGGATGCCATTCGGGGGCAATTGTTTGGTTCCCAAGCCATTCAGGGGCCGTGGCTGCTGATTTGGCGCGAAATCGAGCGGCAATTTCAGCAAGCAATGTCTGACAACCGACAAGGTGTGTACACTATTCATACAGCTATTTTCGATGCCACTAACGCCCAGCGCCGCCATCGTCGTGAAGTCATTGCTTTAGCCCGTGATTTGGGTTTTACCCACATTCAGGCAATTTGGGTGGATACACCAGTTTGGCTATGTTTAGCACGTAATAAAAGGCGATCGCGCCAGGTTCCAGAAGAAATTATTTTGCGGATGCACCGTCAACTCCGAGATGCTCCCCCAAGCCTGGAAGAAGGACTAGACAACCTGATCCGCTTATCAGAAAAATCGGAGTACGGAAATTGCGATCGCCCAGTAAGCGAGAACCACACTTGATTTTCTATATTCTTTGTTAATTTAAAATCAGATTGTTTTGCTTGGCACTATACCTGGCAAACTAAAAATCTCTGAATCTTAAAAAAAAACATAACGGGAATTTCTATAGGAGGCTGGTAGATGGCTGCAACCGACTTCAAAGACTATTACGCAATTTTGGGAGTTAGTAAGACTGCCAGTCCGGAGGAAATTAAACAAGCCTTTCGTAAACTAGCCCGCAAATATCACCCTGATGTGAATCCAGGCAACAAACAGGCAGAGGCACGCTTCAAAGAAGTTAGTGAAGCCTACGAAGTTGTGTCAGATGCAGATAAGCGTAAAAAATACGACCAATTTGGTCAATATTGGAAACAAGCTGGTGAAGGTTTCCCATCCGGCGGTGTTGGAGCCGATATGGGTAACTTTGACTTCAGTCAATACGGCAATTTTGATGAGTTCATTAATGAGTTGCTAGGACGCTTTGGTGGTGCTACCCCTCGTGGTGGTGGGCGGCAAAATTACTCTTACCGCACTTCGACTGGTGCGCCAAGTGGTTTTAGTGGCTTTAACGATTTTGGGTTTCAAGATGCAGGTGCGGGTACTAGCCAGGATAGTGAAGCTGTAATTACCCTAACGTTTGCTGAAGCATTTAATGGTGTACAAAAGCGCTTCAGTTTAGGTAACGAAACAATTGATGTTCGTATCCCATCTGGGGCTAAACCTGGTACTCGCCTGCGCGTGCGAGGCAAAGGTCAAATTAACCCCATGACTCAACAACGGGGGGATTTATACTTAAAAGTCGAACTTCAGCCGCACTCGTTCTTCCAAATGGAAGGCGATAATCTGATTTGCGAAGTGGCAATCACGCCAGATGAAGCTACCTTAGGAGCGTCTATTGACGTACCCACTCCCGATGGTTCAGTTAATGTCAAGCTACCAGCGGGAGTGCGTTCTGGTCAATCGCTGCGTTTACGTGGCAAAGGTTGGCCTCTAGGTAAGAGTGGACGCGGCGATCAGTTGGTGAAGGTGGCGATCGTGCCACCAAAAGACCTCAGCCAACAAGAGCGGGAATATTATGAAAAAATCCGGGCTATACGTACTTATAATCCCCGTAGTCATTTGAATCAAGTCAGGCTGTAAATATTTTGGATTGTAGAGACGTATTTGGTAAAGCAGCACGAAGTGCTGTTTTGCGTCTCTACTGCTGATGAATTCACGCTGGATTCTGCTGCGCCATTCTCGCCGCCATGACAGACTTAAAAGCTTCTATTGCTTTCGGTGTAGGCTCGGTAGTTTGCCACGATGGACGTACAATTAAGCAATCGCACCAAGCATTTAATTTTGGATAGTCATTCAAAGATATGCCTACCGTTGGTGGTTGCTGGCAAAAGCTCATTCACAGTTACCAGTTGTACCATGCGTGCGATCGCTAAATCCTTGGCATCTTTAGGCAACATCGCAGGTGTAGGATATTTTGCCTCTAAATAGTCCAAAATTGCTAAAGATTCTACTACATTAAAGCCATCATCTACCAAGGCTGGAATGTGGTGGAAAGTGCTAATTGCCAAAAACTCTGGTTTAAACTGCTCCCCATCCAGTGTTATTTCTACCAATTCAAACTCAAGTCCTTTTTCCAGTAGAGTAATCCAGACGCGGCGAGAATTGGGAGATATCGGCGCATGATAAAGTGTCAGCATTAGAAAACTTCACAGCTTTAAAGGTTGTTTGATGAAAATTATTGATTATTGTAGAGACGGCGATTCATCGCGTCTCTTGCCTTAACCGAACAATATTGCCTTAGACTCAATTAAATTGTTCTAACAATGTCTCAACACTGGCGTTATGCTCCAAAAAAGAAAATAAATGCCAGTAGCGGAGTTTTCCTTCTTTATCTAATACAAACTGTCCTGGCAAAGGCGCTCCCAGTGCTTGTCCTACTTGATAGGTACGAAACACTCGACAACTAGGATCGCTCAATAACGGCATTTTTAAACCTAAATCCCTCACAACAATTTGACTCTGCCGTTCATCAGTACTAGTAATCATCAAAACTTCTATACCGCGATTTTTGAATTGCTCATAGTTTTCATTCAAAGCTTTGATGTGAGGAAAACAAAAAGGGCAATATTGCTTTTCGGTAAAGATGCGAGTCAAGGCGAGTAATACTGGTTGCTTGCCTTTATAATCAGACAATTTTACTAAAGTTCCGTTGGTAATATCTGGCAATTGAAAGTCTGGTGTTCCCACTCCCAATCTAAGTTTATTGCTAGCTGGAACTGGTAAAAAGTTGCGAAAGAATCGCTCATTTAATAAGCCACTAAAATCAGTTGAAGTAAGCATAATACCATTTTGGATTTTGGATTGTCAAAGAGTTATTGGTAATCGCTTTTTGGCGCTTCATCTGTCACAATCATTGTTAAAACTGGGATATTTTTAACCTTGATTATTTAAATACCATTTTATAAAAAACCACAGATATATACGGAGCTTGACATTGTTTAATGTTTATCTCTGTTTATCTGTGGTTTTCATTGATTTTGCTGTCAACTCCAACAGGATGGATTAGAGTTTGCTAGCTAGCGAAATTTAGACAGCAGAGAAGTAGACTTTTGACTTCACTGGGTCAGGATTCATTGTCTTGTCACCAGGTTGCCAACCAGCTGGGCAAACTTCGTCGGGGTGAGACTGAACATACTGAATTGCTTGTAATGTCCGCAGGGTTTCATCAACGCTGCGACCAAAAGCTAGATTGTTAATGGTGGCGTGCTGTATGATACCATCTTTATCGATGATGAACAGACCACGCAAGGCAATACCTGCTGCTGGGTCAAGAACGTTGTAAGCGGCGCTAATCTCTTTCTTGATGTCGGAGACTAGAGGATAATTTAGGTCGCCGACGCCACCAGACTTACGATCTGTTTGAATCCAAGCGAGGTGGGAGAATTCACTGTCAACAGAAGCCCCAAGGACTTCAGTATTGATTTTCTTGAATTCTTCGTAGCGATCGCTAAATGCTGTGATTTCAGTAGGACAAACAAAGGTAAAGTCTAGTGGGTAGAAAAACAGGACGACATACTTACCGCGATAATCGGAAAGTTTGATTGTCTGAAATTCCTGATCTACCACAGCCGTTGCTGTGAAATCGGGAGCTTGTTGACCAACGCGGAGGCTTCCTTCGGTTCCGTAAGTAAGGGACATTAACCTAATTCTCCTTTATCGGTTTAGTAGCGTTGGAATTCGGGTCAAGTAAAACTCACCCATCCACGCTCTCACAGTTTAATTACGATCTGTTACGACTATATCATACTCATAACGATTTTGAGTAGCAAATGCTTGATTTAGATACAAGAGAATGGTTACTTACCAATGGCTTGGGAAGTTTTGCCAGCGGTACAGTTTCTGATGTCCGTACGCGCACCTATCATGGTTGGCTGTTTGCGGCTACAAACCCACCTTCTGGGCGGACTCTGCTGTTTTCGCACCTAGAAGCTAGCTTGGAAGTATTAGGGAGCGTTGTGGCACTGGGGACAAATGTTTGGGGTAACGGTCAGATTGAGCCGACAGGCTACGAACTGCTACGCTGCTTTGATATTAACCCAGTTCCAAAATGGATTTGGGGCCAAGATAACTGGCAGTTAACTAGACAACTGGTGATGCCCTATGGTTTGGTAGGGACTGAGAACTGGGGGAGCAGGGAGCAGGGAGCAAGGGAGAGTTTTCCCCTCAGCCCCCCGCACCCCACCCCGATGCCTCTTTTCAATGCCCATTGCCCCATGCCCAATGCCCCTGCACAATTTTGCCATCGGATTTTAATCCAGTATTGTTACGAGGGAAGTCATACAGCAATTTTACGATTGCGACTGTTGATAGCAGAACGTGACTTTCACCATCAGCAGAGTGCTAGTCAAGAATTAAAGTTCTCACAATTGCTAAGGCAACAGCAAGTCTGCCTACAAGCAATTAATTCTGGTCATTTCGGCATACCTTGGCACTTGCGCTGGACACAAGGAAATTATCAACCAGATGCAGTTTGGTATTGGCATTATGGATTGTCTGAGGAGACGAAACGCGGATTAGGTGACAAGGAAGACCTCTACAGTCCTGGTTACTTGATAGTCACACTCCAACCAGGAGATACAGTAACTCTAGAAGCACGAGTAGGTTTTCCCGACCCGGTATCAGATATTCTCACCACTAAAACCTTTGCAGAAGCCATTGAGGCAGAGCAAAAACGGCTCTCACAGATTTTTGGATGGAGTCAAGGAGGGGCTGGGGACTGGGGAACTCGGGGCCCCCTCTGGGGATTAGGGGTAATGGGGACTGGGGAAGAAGCAAGGGAGCAGGGAGCAGGGAGCAAAGGAGAAGAGTTTCCCCCTCTGCCCCCGGCACCCCGCCCCCCTGCTTCTTTTCAATACCCAATGCCCAATACAACTCTTGGAGAGGCTGCGCCAACGGCTTACCTCGGCTTCGGCTCCATCGAGCGAAGTCGAGATGCTCGGCACGAGCCGCTCAGTACAAGTGCCCAATGCCCAATGTCCAGTGCCCACCCCCTACTCTGGCAACAACTACTCAAAGCAAGCGATCAGTTTCTTGTCTATAGAGCCTCAATTGCAGGCCCCACGGTTATTGCTGGTTATCACTGGTTTAATGACTGGGGACGCGACACATTAATCGCCTTACCGGGGTTAGCACTAGTTCCACAGCGCTTTGACCTGGCAAAAGGAGTATTGCGAACTTTTGGGCATTATTGTCACCACGGTTTGATTCCTAATGCATTTCCTGATGTCAATGGCGAACCAATTTATAACAGTATTGATGCGGCGTTGTGGTGGATTGAAACTTTAGGACTTTATTTGGAAGCTACCCAAGACTGGGAATTTTTGGCAGAGCAATTCCCTCTAGTACAGCAAATCTACAAAGCATTTATCGGCGGTACACATTTTAATATCCAGGTTGATGCTACTGATGGGCTAGTTAGTTGGGATGCTCGTGGTGTAGCCCTCACCTGGATGGATGTGATAATTGGATCGCATCCCGTCACTCTCCGTCACGGTAAGCCAGTGGAAATCAATGCGTTGTGGTATTCCGCTTTATGTTGGCTGAGTCAATGGGCAAAGCGCTTGAGCCTGCTTGAGTATGGTGAGCCAGTACGTCTCACTAAGCAAGCACAGCGTTATGCTCAACAAGCACAACACGTGAAAACCTCGCTGCAAAAGTTCTGGAATCCTCAGCTAGGTTATCTGTACGATACTATTGAGCCGGACGATCGCCGGAATTTTCAAATTCGTCCCAATGCCGTTTTGGCGCTGTCGCTGCACCATTGTGGATTTTCTGAACAGCAAGGGTGTCAGATATTAGATTTGGCAACTGCCAGCTTGCTCACCCCCTATGGTCTTCGCAGTCTCGATCCAGGGGATCCAGAATATAAAGGGAAATATGAGGGCAACCAAGAGCAACGCGATCGCGCCTATCACCAAGGTACTGTTTGGCCTTGGCTAATTGGGCCATATATTCGGGCTTGGCAACGTTTTTATCCACAACAATCGCTGCCTTTTGATTGGCAACCCCTGCTCAATCACTTCCTGTTTGACGCTGGTCTTGGTTCTATTTCTGAGATTTTTGATGGCGATTCACCTCATACACCCAGAGGTGCGATCGCTCAAGCTTGGTCAGTTGCCGAAGTAATCCGCCACTATAGCGGTAAGGACTAGGAAAAATCCATCATAATACCTAATGCATATCTCCTAGTATCTGTTTTTTTAATGGCTCAGGTCGGAGTTGAACCAACGACCCCAGGCTTATGAGTCCCGTGCTCTAACCAACTGAGCTACTGAGCCAAATTTATTCAAATCATTAATTAATATAGCATACAAATTTCCTCAAGACTAGCCCCTTTTGCAATTTTGTTAGATTTTCCATCCCTGTTCAGGTCATAGAAAGCAAAAGAGGGAGATAAACTCCCTCAACTAACAAGGCAATAATTTAGTTAAAGACAGCCAAGAATTACAGGCGAGCCGGTAACATAGCTATTGGGTTAACAGCACCCTTGCCTGATGGATGGATTTCAAAGTGGGTGTGTGGGCCAGTACTGTGACCAGTGCTACCCATTAAAGCAATTGTTTCTCCTTGATTCACCTGCTGACCAGGTTGCACCAGAATCTTGCTGTTATGAGCATAGCGAGTCGTGCTGCCATCAGGATGGCGGATTTCGACAAGGTTGCCGTAGCCACCGTTGTTCCAACCAGCTTTTTCTATCGTACCCTCAGCTGAGGCGACAACTGGTGTGCCAGTGGAGTTAGCAACGTCAATTCCTTTGTGCATTCTACCCCAGCGCCAGCCATAACCAGAGGTGAGGGTGCCTTTTGCTGGCCATGTGTAAGCTAAGGTTGAGGAAGATGGAGGAGGTGTAAGTTCGTCAATGGGTCTGGGCAGATATTGATCCACTGCTGCCAAAGGCGGTACTATTTGTGGAGAAACTGTGGTTCCCCGCATCTTTCCTAAGGAGTCAGAGGCATTTACTCTTCCAGGAGGCGTTGCAACCTTTATGACCGATGGAGTGCGAGCGGGAGTCCACTGACTAGCAGAACCTAGATTAGGCAAAAACTCTGGGTTTACTGCCTCACTAGGGCGTACAGAAGCACTAAATTGGGTCTTAATTGGTTGAACGCTATAGTTAGACCGAATCGGTGTAGGAACTGGAATTGGGATCGCCACACTATTCGTTCGAGCAGCAGAGTTAGGTACAGGGAAATTATTGGGAATAGAAATAGGAGTGAGCATCGCAGCATTATTTGTTTCGGTAGCTGCTGCTGGCACAACTAAGTTACCAGACTGTTGAGCGCGATATTTCTGCTGTAATCTCTGGATTTCCGCTTGTAAGCCCCGCAAGCGGTCATTATTGTTACTGTTTACCCTTGCTACCCTATTTACTGGTGTTTTAGGCTGTTGCATTTCGGCAAAAGCTTGTGGCACTGGAATGTCACCACCGACGCCATAAGAACTAGCTGTGGGGGGGGCTGTTTCTAAATCGGTCGTACTATTTGCCTGAACGTGAACAGTTACCGGTGTAGGGACGGCAACGCTACTGTTGTCGGCAATAGTTGGTGATTGTGAACTAGGTAGATACGAGTTGGCACTACCAATATTCACAGGGGAAGTAGCAACATGAGGAGTTTTGCTGGACTCTACAAAAGTGGGCGTGGGCTTAGTGGCTACCGTTGCCTCAACTTGAACAGCAGGAATAACTAGTTTTTGACTAATTTGCAGTTCATTTGGATTATTGAGGTTATTTGCCTTAACTAGTTCTGATACTGAAGTGTTGTATCTGCTGGCGATCGCTGCTAGTGTATCTCCAGGCTTAACTTCGTAGGCGGTTCGAGTCGAGGACGCAATAACTGTTGGTACTGCTGGTACTGGTACAATTGCAGTCGTCTGTGTCTTCTGTTTTAACTTCGATATCAAGTTCGCTTTGCTTGCATCGCCAGAAGTATCCGATTGGGCTAATACAGTCTTCTCAACCACAGTTGTCGGCTGTGCCAAGTCTATATCAGCTTGTGATAAATTTTTGGTCTCCCCAGACCGCAACTCCGCCAGACTCTTTCTTAAACGGTTCGATTTTTCTTGTAAGCGATTTAGTGCAAACTCTTGTTGCGCCTTAAGTTGTGCATTTATTTCACTGTTGGCTGCGCCAGATGTTGCCACTATTTGTGGCTGGGCAGTTAGTGATGCATTTGTACTACCAACACCATCAGCACTATAGTCAGACAGATTGTTGACTGTTGGGAAACTAGTTTCGGCTAAGGTATTGTTCAATCCCTGCGCCACTTGGGGCTTCAGGTTAGTGGAATTTTTATAAACCGCTGTTGCTTGGGAAAACGTTTCTGATGTAGGAACTTGCAAAGACATTCCACTTGCCGCAACTTGCCATTTAGCTTCAAGCCCAGGCACTTGTGAGACTGCCGTTGGTTCCACGATCACAGGATTTTCCGGCACGCTCGCTGATGAGACTGCTTGGGACTCCAGCTTTGTGGAGGCAAATTTCACCTCAGTGTCAGGAACAGCAGGAATCGCTGAGGTTGCCTTTTGGCTGCCTACTGGCACCGCTGCTTGGGCTTGATCGCTTTGTCGAGTCACCAAAAGGCTGGTTGCTCCCATAGAGATTGCCAAGCCGATCATGGCGGCTTTTGTCCGCACCCGGCGGTTAACTTTTGGATTCATCACATTTAGCAGTTCTACCGGGGCATCATCGCTGCTGGGGTTATTGTTCAACACAGCTTTTACTCTCTTTTTCAATGCTCGTTTCAAAGACGACCTCCTATGATCACTAGCGCTTAACTGACCTCGATTTTTCAGTTGGATACTAGTCAATGATTTAGATCACAACGAACGATAGATCAAGATCACATTCACCAGAGATGCTTACGCAAGATTAACCTGCTTCTCTGATTTAGACAAGTTCACACGTGTGAGCAAAACTTAAAATTTGCTGTGTTTACTTGTCCGAACCACTCCTAACACCACTTAGGACGTTTTACTCTTTACCATTGTCCGCGCTTGTCTTGCGTCAATCGCGGGGACTGGACAAACTATTTGCCAAGTCCATAGTCGCTGCTGAGAATTAAATTGCGGCGACTTCTGGAAAAGTGATGCCCCCTGCTGTAGATATCTTCAAGATATTTCTACCCAATCCGTCTTCTCAACACGAGACTTTACGTTGATTATTCCCTAAAAAACAACCGTATTAACTATCAGCTACTTTTGGGCTGCTTTCTGGCATTCATTGAGCCACAATAGCTCAAATATCCAATATGACTGGGTTTTAGCGTTTTTGTTCCCCCATTTAGGATGTTTCAGATTCATCAAAATCTATCATTCAAATTTGGCAATATCCCAAGTTTTATATACAAATTTCTTATAACAACCTTCCTATGCTTGTAAGTATCTTCCACTACATTTTGCTGATAAACTCATTTAAAGGTATATTCTTTTACATATTATTGCAGGAACCAAGAAAATTTTTGCCGCCAAAAATAAATTGTCTAATAGGTTTCTGGATATTTGCTAAGTAAATATACTTACAGCAATCAAGTAGATCGCTATTGTAAATAGCCTAACTGACGACGGGTTTCAAATAAGCCAATTGCTACACTCACTGACAAATTCAAGCTGCGAACCCCTGGTTGGCTCATGGGAATATACAGAGTAGCATCGCAATCTGACAGAATTTCTGGTGGTAAGCCTGTGGTTTCACTACCAAACAGCAGCCAATCATCAGCTTGAAACTGAAAGCTTATATAGTTACAATTTCCACCAACTGTATAACCCAACCATCTGCCTCCGCGCTCCTGATGTACGGTTTTAAAGGCTTGTAGCGATTCGTGATAGTGTAGTTTGACATAAGGCCAGTAATCCAAGCCAGCTCTTTTGAGGTAGCGATCGCTAATTTCAAATCCCAAAGGCCCTACCAAATGCAACTCTGTACCCGTAGCGGCACAAGTACGAGCAATATTTCCTGTATTAGGAGGGATTTGCGGGTTAACTAAAACTACCTGAGGCATTATCCGTATAATTTACGTATTGTATAAAACAATTTATTGTCAATGTTAAATCTACCAAAAGGTAGAGGTGATTCATAGGTTTTGTTAATAATAATCAAGCATCGTCCATCGATTAGATTTTTAAAACGAAGCGTAAACCCTCCCAGAGCAATGACTGAGAGGATATTTGGCTAAGATTAGTAAATATTAAGTTTTATGTGTAAATAGTAAGTGCTTGTGTCTTTTAGGGTTGGTAATGTCTCCAAGAAAATCTACCATTTGTCTGAAGACGGGAGTGGGGAGTGAGCAGTAGGAAGCTGAGGGAGCAGGGGAAGCAGGGGGAGAAAGAATAACTAATGCCCCTTGCCTTTTGAGTTAAGCCAGCAGAGACGAACACAATTTGTCTTCGAGTTCGATTTCGCGCTCTTGGGTGGCGACAATAGCCTGAGTGATGACGCGCTGGCTTTCAAAACCGACTGTGTGTAATTGCAACCACTGTTGAGCTTCATTACCTTCGCGGAGGATTTTGTGCAATGGGGAAAGGAAACAGCTAAAGCCTTGTTGTTTAGCGATCGCCCAAACATCTTGGTACATTTGAGCAATCCAATCTCTCGCTACAATGCTTCTACCATCTTGCCAATGCCTCAAATGAGCATCGAGACTACCAGCAGAAGCAGCAGCTTCATTGTTAGCAGTCAGGGTAACAAGTTCTTCACCAGAGAAGGTACTTTGGGTTAACGGATCGATGCTGGGATTTTCGATTACTTGTAACAAACGCGCTTCTAATAAGGCAGTAATGGCTAGCAAGGCAATCGGATCTGTGACTAAATCGCAAATTCGTAATTCTAGGCGATTTAGGTCATAGGGACGGCGATCGCCATTTGGTCGCACTGATGCCCACAAATGCCGCACGTTTTGCATAGTTCCTGCAACAAGTTGATCTTCCACCCACTGAATATGATCGGCGTGGCTGGCAAATAAAGGCACATGGCTAGGCGTTTGCGGGAAGACGCCCCAACGGGTGGAGTGATAGCCAGTAGCTTTGCCATCCAGGAAAGGAGATGAGGCGCTGAGGGCAAGAAATAGAGGTGCTTCCATACGGATCACTCGACACGCCCGCATTAATACTTCTGGGTCGCTGATGCCTATATTGATGTGTACACTGGCGGTGACTACTTTCGTGCCGTAGGTGTTCTCAATGTAGTCATGATAGGGGTTTGCTGGATCGGAACGTAGAAAGCGATCGCCCCCACCCAAAGATAAAGTACTTCCCGGTATCAAGGTGTAATCGCCTAAGCGATTGAGGTAGTTTCGCAACTCCCGCCGGGGACGCAGCAAGGCACACAATAAATTTTCGTAATTATGGGATGGTTGGGTTATGTATTCGACGTTGCGGCTATCTGGCTCCCGCATAAATCCATCCAAATCCGCAACAATTTTGTCGGAGAGACCGACGATTTCACCTTGAGGCGTGCCAGTGTACATCTCAATCTCAAAGCCTTTTAATAAGACCACCTTGTTCTCCTCGGCTCTCTCTACCTATAAATTGTATCGAATAAGACGAATCTGTGGATCTATCTTTCAGGCAATCAAAGGTTAAGAATCATTTAATTGCCAACTCATGCGAAAGCAGGACGACAGATTTCTGGGCTGTCCTTCGGAAAATTGTTATTACTTAAGTATGAAAAATATCCTAATTATGATTTACGCACTGTAGAAATAGACATTATGTATGTAAAAGCAGTCATTTCAGACAGTTAGCATCGACCAAACACACATTGTCTACGGTGTTTTTTATTAGACATCGTGTGCTAATTAAAAAGAGAAATAGCTATAGCTATAGATATTCGTTTTGCGTGCATACCACTAGGGGATTAATATTACATTAAAGCAGCAAATAAGAGGCTATTAATAGCACATTTATCTATATTGCAATATAAAATTATCCGGCAAATCACCCTCTTGAACAATATTGAGACGGAGAAACTGCGCCCAGACTTCATCACTAAGTAAGTTTAAAGCAGTTTTAGGATTGTTAGTAGCGATCGCGCCTATAACTTTACGCCACCCCTGTTGCAATAGGTCGATAAAAGCCTCTTCAATAGAAATCTGACTCAGCAAGGAAAGTGCCGTTTTAAAAATTGCTGAGTCAGCTTGTATATTCTTCGACCTTAACCCTTGAAGTACTACATTCAACCACACAGGTAGAAGTTCCAGCCAATTGTTTTTCTCTATCTCTTTGAGTGCAATGTCTTCCATACCTAGTGCACCCCATACACATAAAGACTCTATGGCAAGTTTAGAATCGCGGTTTTCTAAAGCATTTCCCCATAATTTTTGAGCCTGATTTTGGAAGCGATTAGCGAGAAATTCATAAGCTTCCTGAACTTGATTTGGAATTGTAACTTTATAAACTGACTCACCTCGTGGTAGGTAATCGCCGCGATAAGATAGCCAGTTATGAGATCCGCAAAGATAGATTTTTTGGTCAACTATTACTTCTTTGATATGGGAATCTTCCAACCAAAAAACCTGTACAGATGGTAAATCATCAGGTGTTTTTATCGCTCGAAGTTTTTTCTCTAATTCTGGTGGAATTACTTTATCTTCATCTTCTAATTGTCGCGCAATTCCATGTCCAATTAAAATCCAAACTCCGCGATTAGCTAATTTCTGTAACAGGGTTAGAAATTTTTCATTTACAACAGCCTGATTCACCCACGGAGAATAGATTATAACTTGACTTTTAGCTGAATTTAAAACCTCTGAAAAAACTTGGCTAATTTGTCCATCCCGTAACTGTACGGCTTCAGCTAGCGCTTTATATTTATCTACTTTATCACTGGCTTTTGTGGAAGTTTCTAACGCCTTTTTGCGAATATTTTCGAGTCTAGTCTCTATTTCACTATTTTTCTGCCTGAGAATGGTTTCACGTTCAAAATTGATGGTTTCAGTTGACAATTTACATAATGCTTGCAAAGATATTTTACCTTTAGCATGTAGCACTTCTAACCAATTTGATGCTGACTCTAAAATTTGCTTTCCATTTCTTATTTGGATGCTCAACTTATCTTCAAGGGCATCAAAGATAATGAAAAGTGATATCTTTCTCCAAAATTTTTGAGTCGAAGCTAGCACTTTATAAGAAGTGACGATTTTTCCCTCTTCTGGTACATGAAGTGCTAAACCTGAAGCTTGAATACTTTTTTGTATTTCCTCAAGCGGTAAGGAAGCAATATCATTAATTGTATGATCAATAGTTATAAAGTCTGCCAAATCAGGCAAATTTATCACCATCTCATTTAAGGATTCAGATTGAAAAGTTATCTTGTCGCTTAAAGGGTCTGTAATAGCATTAATTTGTATAGGATATGGCGGCTGCGGTACAGACCCTTTTTCGTAAAATGAGCGACCTTCAGGAGTGACTGTTAGTGGCGATGTTGTTGATAGAGTTTGTAACGTCCTAAGAGTTGAAGTAGTACTTCGGATAAATACAGAATCTAATCCAAGTACAGATGCTAATTCGTCCTCTGTTGGTGGAGGTTGAAATTCAATAGCAGCGCGGATAATAAATTCTTCAAGTACGTTAAACTGGCGAGGTTCCTTGATATTTAGTTCTATAGGAGTTTGACGCAAGCTATAGCGGAATTGATGCGCTGCTAAAACTGAAAAACTAGGAGTTTGCGCTTCAATTTCGTGTACCAAGTTCTTGAGATTGTCATCAATCGTTTTAGCAGAAGAGGCGAGAAACATCAACGAAACCTCCATGAAGGCTTACAATATTTGAAACTTCAGAATACATACTTCCGACTTTACCTGATTGATGGGTAAATAAATTATGACAACCTACAATTATCAGGAGTTCTTGAGCGCGAGAAAATGCAACATTTACCCGTTCTGGCTTTTTAGCAAATCCCACATCTCCTTTGCTATTGTTGCGAACCATACTCACAATTACAACAGGTCGTTCCATACCTTGAAATCGGTCTACTGTACCAGTACGAATTTCTAATGAAGGGAAAAGTTCAGATTGCAAGCGTTCATCAATTTTTCTTAATTGAGCGCCATAAAATGTAATTACGGCAATTTCTTTTTTGGGTTCACCATTAGTAACTTTAGAAGCCCAAGTAGTCTCGAACTGCTGACACAGAAGTTCAATCGCATCAATTTCAGGAGTATTAAAGTAAGAAGTTCCGTTACGTTGCTCTAAAAACTGATTCTCTATAGGCGTTTTTACCCAAAGAAGATGCTGAGATTCTTGGATAATTTTGCCTGCTAGATGATGTGCGCGTTTTGTATCCGGCTCCAAAATACCAGATTCTAGTTTACCGTCGTAAAATTGATTGATTGCTCCCATAATAAATGGGTGCATTCGATACTGTGTAGTTAGCATTTGTTTGATGCTTTCATCGGCAGATTCAAACTGACTTTTAAATAGGGATTCTTCTAAGAATTGTAGTTCGTCTCGTGTATTACCAATTGTTTGAGCAACTTCTTCTAAAGTGCTAGTATCAAGCATGGGTGGTAATTGCCGATGATCGCCTACCATGACTAACTTTTTACCTTTCAAAGCTGGGATTAGTAACTCTGGTGGAGTACACTTACTAACCTCATCAATAATCACGACATCAAAGGATTTGAATTCTTCAGAAAAACCTCTACTTGCAGCTTGAACACAGGTGATACCGACGACGTTGGCATTATCTAAATATATACGCCTTAAATCGTCGCGATCGCCTTCGGTTGGTCGTCTTAATTTACCAATCCAATCTTGTACAAAATTCTGATATTTGTTGAGATAATTTTCTTCTTTTTCGAGTTCCTTCTGCCAAGATTCAAACTGAATGTTGACACCGCGCAATAACTCTATATTAAACAAGTCAGCAGCAGAATTTTCTGGCTTAAACTTATCCGGGATTCTTTGCCATTCTGCCAACCACCAATTTCTTTCTTGTATTAAACTATCTGATGGCTGTGGTTGTAATTTATCTTCTATTTCGCGTAAGCTAATTTGTAATTTTTGAAGCTGCTGTAGAGAAATTTCAGTTTCTTCTTGTAGATTTGATAAATGCTCGTGTAGAGAATTTTTAATCATCTCCAACACCGCAAAAGGTTCTAAGGATGAAATTAAGGTTTCAAGCTGACTAATGGAAGTTACCCAATAATTCACTTGATTTGAGAATTCTTGTGGATGCTCCCAAATATTTGATTGTGTCGCAAGATATTTCTCAGTTAAAGTGTGTAATTGAGTAAGTATATTTTGTTGATTAAGTTCTTGCAAGATATTAATAACTCTGCCAAGTTGCAGATTAGCCTCTTGTTGGGCTTTTTCTACCTCAGCTTGAGTAATGGATATTTGCTGTTGGCTAATTTCATTTTTCTGAAGTTCATTTAATTGTCTTTGTAAATACTGAAGCTGTTGTTCAGTTTCGGTTTTGACTTTTAAAACGCATTGGCGTGCATTTACAAGAATAGTATCTAACAATTCTTGGGTAAGTCGGGTGAGAGTAGAATCGATGTTATTCCATTCCCATGATGCGCCATAAGTCCGTTGCATTCTAATTAAGAAAACCTGGGTATTTTCGACCAGTAATTTTCGCTGTTTGGGGTTGAGTAGCTGATAATTACTAAACTGTTGATAGGTTTCTTGCCATTGGGTGCGATCGCTCTTTAATAGCACCATTGGAATCTGACTAAAATTTTGTTGTAGAAAATAGCTAAAATTATGCTGTTTACCTTGCCTATCACTAAAACCCCCGTCTATTTCATAAGCGATCGCCTTTGTCAATAGCTCCCATTCTGGTAGATTGATTTTATATATTTTTGGTACTATTGGTAATTTTAATGTGTTAGCAAACATCAACAAACCTAGTGGTAGGTCTACTAAATTATCTGTTAGTGGTAAACCTGATTGCTGACAGTCTTTCAAAGTTTGATACAGATGAGAAGGTGCTGTAGATTTCCATTCCTTAACTGCTGAGATAATATAATCAATTTCCCGTTTACGGTTTTCCCATATCTGGATTGTTTGCTGTAGGTTTTGCAGCTTGGTAAGATATTGCTGATAATCTGGTTGTACTTGATTTAACAATGCAAAATTCTGTTTTACAACCTCCACTGATGCTGCAACTTCTAAGATGGCTTTACTAGCCTCTTGAGCATGAGTAAAACCAGATTTAAATTCAGAAATTTCTGTTGCTACAGTTTCACGCAGCCAAACCGCTAAACCAAAAGCGCCAAGCGCCGGACGCACCAAGCCAAGTTCGTCAGTATATTTTATGGCTTGACGAACATTTGCTAAAAACTCTTCTACTAAACTGTTACCTTCCGTATAGGGCTTAAGAAGTGGCAAAAAATCTGTAACTTCTGGAGCTTCCCATTTGATATTTGGTGCAGTATTTAGTATGTTTTCCAGACCTGCAATTATGGATTCAACTCCGTTCTGTTTTTCTACAATTTCGTTGTAAGATTTTTCTTGAGTTTTAAAGTTTAACTCTAGTTTTACCTTGTTTTTATTGAATTTAATTTGTTGCTGATGAAATTCTTCCTCTGCTTGGAAGTAGGCTGTGAATTTTTGTGATGATGCCAGTAATTGACTGAAAGCTTTGATATTTTCAAGGCGTTGCGTAAGATTGTTTTCACAGTCATTCGCTGTATTTTCTAACCATCTACCAATCACTTGGTCTTCTAGAAATGGCTGTCCTTCTTCTCCAACTTTCTCGGCTCTCCCCTTTCGTACAGCCCGAATCACTGGGTTGTGAACTAATCGACTCAATGCGTTATCTACTGCTAAATTGGCTTGAGATGCAATTAGAGTACGTCCACCACGAAGGGCAATTTGATAGCAAATCTCAGCAATTACGGTAGTTTTACCAGTACCTGGTGGCCCTTGGATAAGAACAAGATCCTTCGCGGCAAGTACCTTTTCTACTGCTGCTTTCTGACCAGGATTAGCAGAAGATAACAATAAATCTTGTGGTTGAAGTTCGATAGTTGTTTTGATTTGTCTAGCTTGAGAAGCATCAAATAAAAAGTTGCCCAAATAGGGATTTTGAGTGTAACCATTATTCAAATCATCTAAAGCTTTTTTCTTGCGCTGAATCTGCTGAATATCACCAACTGCCTCAAAACACAAAAATCCGGTAGCTGGTAATTTATAGCGCTCTGATGCCATGAATTCAGCTAAGTCGCGTTCTAATCTGAGGCTGATAATACAACGGTTCGGATCAACTTCCTCAACAGTCCCTAATTGGCGACCGCTAATCCAATTTTTGCCGACAGGAGCAGTTTCAAAAAGCTTTAAATCTTCGTTTTTTGTGCGTCTTGCTCGTTCCCAAAAGTTTTCCACATCGAGGGAATTTTGATAAAAGCCGTCAAGGGTGGCTGAGGTTACATCAATTTCAAAACTGATTCGCCTTTTGAAGTTATAGTTATGACTTACGTAACGCACACAAAATTGACGTGCTTTAGCAATTTTTTCCTCAATTTGCAAAAACGCTTTCCAAGCTTTCAGCTGATCTTCTGTAGGTGCATTTTCGCCACAAACTGGCGCGGCTGCGATGCGTTTCAGTGTTGCGGGCGGAATGTCGAGATGATGCTGATGATTAGCCAGTAAACGCAAACGACAAGGTATAGCATAGCTGTCGGCCTGTCCACGTGAGGGTTGTAACAACTGAGCCGACAGTATTTTTATACCGTCACGTCCATCTTTTGGTACAGCTGCTCTAAATCCTAATGTTTTTCTGAGCTTCTCAAGTCTTGCAGGCAATGGAAAATCATCGGAGTCTGTCGCTATTGTCAAATCCCAAATTTCCTCTCTTGCTTCTTTCCCTGCACCCTTGCGACGCACATAAAATAGAGAAGGCTTTTTCCCGACACATTCATACATTAACTCATTGGCGCGATCGCGCCGCTCCCTAAAATCGGAGTATGATTTCAAGGCAGCCTCACCTTCAAGATGGCGGATAAAACTATCAATTGCTGAAGCTATAAACGTATAGCCCCAATCTTCAGAGGTTGTTTTAGTAGTTTTCGAGGATTTTGCTGTTAGTTTATTTACCGCTGACCGAATGCGTTCTACATCGGGTTCGGAGATTGTACTGGTATGGCTTTTGACTACAATTTTGAGCTTTTCACAAATTAATAATAGCTTCTTGCTATCTAAATTTAATTCTTTTGCTAGTTCGTAGACTCTGAGTTTGCCGTTGTTCATCCACTATTTACCTTGTCCGTATTAGCCCAACTGTCTTGAACGTTTTACGGATTTAAAAATGCTTTTTGTAATCGCAAAAAGCATGATTATTATGACACCGTAAAACAAGGCATCTAATAAAAATGCCCCAAAATTTATACTGGAAAAATCTTCAACCCCGATTGTCCCCCAGCCACCTGTAGGTGAGCTACCAACCTCGCCGTCATGCACTATTGGGAATGGGAACCCAGCCGTTAAAGAATCACCACCCATACACGCATTTGGAGGACATGGTTCACTTGAGCAGAGTTGTTCACAACCTGGAGGATTCTGATACCACAGCGATAAAATAGTTAACGGAATTCCTAACAATCTACTTAATATTATTACTGTTATTGCTTTTCCCAATTTTCTCATCTAAGGGACTTCCAAAGAATAGAGGCTGTATCAAAGTTTATACTGTTGATAAACTTCACTAGCGGCGCGATGCAGTAGGGAATGCCGCCAAACTAAAGATTTCATATCATCAGCATAACCGCCGCCAATGACGCAGGCGACGGGATAACCGCTACTCATACAAGTACTTAAAACCTGCATTTCGCGGCGAAAAATGCCAGCATCTGTTAAGGCTAATTTTCCCAAGCGATCGCCTATATGAGGATCAACACCAGCATCATAAAATACTAAGTCTGGCTTGACTTTAGACAACAAATCTGCTAAATAATTCGCCAAGGTTTGTAAATAAGCGTCATCTTCCATTCCTACCGGCAAAGGAACATCCAAATCGCTATTTTGTTTTGTACCGGGGAAATTGACTTCGCAGTGCATGGAGAAAGTAAAAACGCTGTCGTCATCTTGGAAAATAAAAGCGGTGCCGTCTCCTTGATGAACATCCAAATCGACAATCAGGATTTTTTGGACAAGTCCGAATTTTTGTAAAACGCGACAAGCGATCGCTAAATCGTTGAAAATACAAAAACCAGACCCATAACTGGGAAAGGCGTGATGAGTTCCACCAGCCGTATTACAAGCTAAACCATGACTTAATGCCAGTTTTGCAGTGAGTATCGTACCACCTACCGCTACACAAGTACGATTCACTAACGCTGGACTCCAAGGCAAACCAATGCGTCGCTGTACTTTGGGGTCTAGGGTTCCTTCGCAATAAGCTTGAACATAGCTTGGAGTATGGACTAACTCCATCAATTCTGGCGGCGGACGTTCGGGGGTATGAAATTGTTCTTGATTAGCCACACCATCAGCTAACAGCAATTCGTAGAGTTGTCGGAACTTAGACATCGGGAAACGATGTCCTTCAGGCAGGGGAGCAATGTAATCTGGGTGGTAAATAATTGGCAAGTCCATAATCCAGAAAATCTCAAGCAGCTAATCCGGCAAATAAACAAGGTAAAATTTAGCCATAATCACAGCAACAATGCTGTTATCCTAAATCTAAAACTTAAAATTTATATGATGGAATGGATTCCGCCGATAGTGTTTATTCTAGCTGGCTTACTGGCTGGAATAATTGGTGAAAAAGTTATCTTTAAAAAGCTCGAAATCTTCATTACTAATAAACGAATTGCCGGAAGTAAAATTATATTTCACTCTCTGCACCGGATGACTTTTATTTGGTTTGTCATTTGCGGTTTTTTTTGGGCAATTCTGAGCGCACCTCTGAAACCGGATATTGCCATCGTACTACAAAAAATTCTAACGATCGCACTGCTGTATTCAGTAACCCTAGTTTTAGCAAGATTGAGTGCTGGTTTTGTTAATTTATTTATTCGCAGGGCAGAAGGTGTCCCTACATCACTAATTTCTAACCTTGCTAAAATTACTGTTTTAGTTTTGGGAACATTAATCATCTTGCAAACAGTGGGTGTTCAGATAACACCAATAATCACGACTTTAGGGATTGGTGGTCTGGCAGTTGGTTTGGCACTTCAAGATACCTTAGCAAATTTGTTTTCTGGCTTTTATTTAATTATTTCTAAGCAAGTTAGAACCGGAGACTATGTAAAATTAGATGCTGGTCATGAGGGATATGTTATAGATATTTCTTGGCGTAATACAACAATTAAAGAAATTTCCAATAATATAGTCATTGTTCCTAATTCTAAGTTGTCTTCTGCAATTTTCACAAACTATCATTTACCTGCAAAGGAAATTACTTTAACAATGGATGTTGGCGTAAGTTATGATAGCGATTTGGAACAAGTTGAAACAGTAACTGTAGAAGTAGCCAAAGAAGTTATGCAAGAAATTGCACCGGAATTAAAAGAAAATGAACCATATATCAGATTTCATACTTTTAATGATTTTAGTATAGATTTTACGCTTTATATGCGCGTAAGTGAATACTTTGATCAGCGTATGGGTAAACATCTATTTGTCAAAAAATTACACAAACGCTATCAGCAAGCAGGAATTCAAATTCCTTTTCCGATTAGAGAAGTATATATGCAAGATAATTCAGCTATGGAACAAAATTAGCCCTGGCGACTAGAAGTCGCGGCTACACAGGCAAAACCCGCCTGCGCGGGTTAGCAACCTTTGATTTTGCGTTAGTCCGCGGAGGCGGACTTCTCTGCGAGACGCTACGCGAACGTTTGTATAGCCGCGATTTATAATCGCCTGGTGCAAGATGTGAGCTAACTTAGATTGCTAATGCTCGTTTTTCTAATGGTAGTTCAAAGCGATCGCCTGGTTTCGGCTCAAGTACCCGCGTCGCAAGATTGTTTTTCTCAAGTAACGAGCGAAATTCTTCAGCACTTCCTTTAGTTTGAATGAATTTCATCAGCAATCCTTCAAACGCCACATCTCCACCAGCCGCAGTAGGTATTATTACTTGAGGCTGTAATGATTTTACTACTTCTAAAGCACTATTTTGTCCTTTAATAATCGGCCCAAGCAAAGGTAGCGTCATATCAATAAACGGTGTAATCACTAGATCAATAGGTGCAGCTTGCTTAACTTCTGGAGAATGATACCCGTGAGGCTCGTAGTATACAGTTAAACCACTCTCCAACTCTTTGAGGAGATAACTATTTTCTACCAGAGTGGGGCCAATTGGAGAGCCTGGAAAAGCCTTGATTTCTACTTGATTATTTAAAGTGAAAGTTTCACCATGAGCCAGAGTTGTTACTTGGGTGTAACCTAACTCCTGTACTACCTTGGCTGCATTGGGAGAAGCTACGACCTTGATGTTGTGATCCAGCAGCTTGAGCGTTGGTGGGTGAGTATGGTCTTCTAAACCCTGAGACAGCAGGATCAGATCAATATTATCTGGGATTGGGCGATTTTGCGATCGCGAACCTTTAAACAACCAATCCAAGTTGCTGAAAATTAACGAACCAACCAGCCAAGGGTCAATTAGTATTCGTTTTCCGCCGATTTCCAGTAACCAAGAGTTGCTGTCGAACCAAGTTAAAAACATAAATTTTGTGAAGATAACGCCTACCTTCATTATCAATGGTGTCACCTTTCTTAGTAAGCACTGAGGCTAACACTTACATTCGTCTGGTCAAGTCTACACACGGAGTTCTTTTATGTCTTATCTTGGTTTTACTCACATTGCACTTGCAGTCAGTGATGTTGATGCAAGTATCTCATTTTATGCAAAGTATGCCCAGATGACAGTCGTGCATCGTCGCACCGATCAAACGATTCAAGTAGATGTTGCTTGGATTAGTGACTTGACCAGACCTTTTGTAATTGTCCTAATTAAAGCAGCTAAAGTAGAAGGCGCACTGTCACCACAATCCCATCTTGGGGTAGCTTATCAGAATCGTGGGGAAATCAATCGCCTGTGCAATGAGGCACGCGCTGAGGGAATACTGCTGGATGGGCCAAATGACTGGGGCCATCCGGTTGGTTACTGGGCTTTTATTCGAGACCCAGATGGTCATACACTAGAAATTTCCTATGGTCAGGAAATTAGTTTTACAGTTAAGCAAGCTAGAGACGCGATTAATCGCGTCTCTTAAAAAAATAGTCTTACTTTTTACCAGGAGTACGTCCACCTTCATCGTTACTACCACCGTGAGGATGAGAATTGCCTGGGTCACATCCCTCAGAACCATTACCAATTCCTTGGTTACAGTGGCGACGTGGTTTTACACCCTCTATCGAAGTTTCAGTCTGCTCCTCCACTGCAACTTGTTGTTGTTGTTGTCCAACGACATACTGCGAGGAAATGCTTGCTACCTCTCCGGTGCTAGATAGAGCTTGGTATAGCAAAGCAGACACTTCAGACCTGGTTGCTACCCGTTCAACATTTAGCAAGTTCACATTGGGATAGTTGACGACTATACCGCGTTGTGTCAAAGCAGCAATCAGGCTGCGATATTCACTACGAATATTAGTTGCATCGCTGTAAACAGATAAGATTGTATCCGTGGAACCACTGCCTTTATAATTTAATCCTCGCGCTAATGCTACCAGAATGTCAAGGCGAGAAAGGCTTTGGCTGGGGTTAAAATCTTTGCCAATAACAGCATTTAAAAAGCCCATTTGATAAACTTCGCTGATGGCATTGTAAGCCCAATATTGAGTTGAGACATCCTTAAATGCGATCGCTTGGCGAATTTTCCCCTTGGCAAACGCTTTCCGCAGCATTGCCGCAAATTGGGCACGAGTTACTGGTGCATCCGGGCGGAAAGTCCCATCAGGAAAACCTTCGAGAATTTCCATTGAGGCCAATTCGGCAATAAAATCTTTAGCCCAATAGTCTGTGGAAACATCAGAAAACCCAACCTGGAGAGCGCGAGACATCCCGACTTGACGATAATTCATCAGCATTTGGCTGACATCATAGCTAGAGTTATCGCTGACTTCAATCACCTGCACCAAGCTGCCAGGAGTAGCTTGCAAAGCCTCTGCCAAGTCAGAACTAAATACGCTCACGAACGACTGACGTACTAAAGCATATTCACCCTGAGTGAAAGAGAGGGGATAAACGCTAGTACCTGGAATTGTTGATAAACCTTCTACTTGGAACTGACTACCTTGGAAGGTTTGGGAACTGCTGAGGAAACTAACACGCTGGTCGCTGACTTGGGTGAAGTAGTCGTAGGTGGTGGTACCTGCGTCAATAGTGCCGTTTTGGTCAGCATCAACACCATAAACAGTGCGAACAACTTGGTATTCTGTAGGTTTGGCTGACAAAACCAGGTTAACTGTGGTGTTTGCCGACAAACATTCAAATTCGCTATAGCCAATAAAGCGGTTTTGAACATCATACAATCGCACGACGATGCGATCGCTAGCTTTTAACCCCTTAGCAAATTTTGCTTTTTGCTTAATCTTGTATTTGTAATCACCCAAAAAGCGCTCTTTTAAATAGCCCTTGCCACCTTTACTCTTGACAGAAATGCGAGCAATCACCTCTGACAAGTTCCCGGATGGTTCCCAAATGGCAAGGCTAAAACCTGTTTTTTTGCCTTTTGCAGAAACACTACTACTGCGGCTTTCTGTGGTGATAGTTTGCCGCTCAATAGTAGTACGACTCCTGGTTTCTACTTTTTTATCGGCTAAAAGTTGTTGACCTGTGGAATTATCAGATATTTGGGCGACGGTGGTAGAGAACCCTGAAGTTGCATAGGCAGAAGCTATTGGCGAAAATATTGCCACAGAGATTGCAGCCAGAACAAACTTGCTCATTTGAGCAAAGTAACTTTGATTCATGTATTTCATCTCACACTACCATTCGTCTAAAAAGTCACAGGGGTATTTGGTATCCCTTGACTTATTAATCCCTTGGGGTGGATGAAACTAACATTTAATCTGTGCTGACTGACGCAGCAATTCTATTCGCCAAGTTCAGGATATGAGGTCAGAGAACATTAATATATTTGAAGAAACACTTTATGAATCTTATTAATGACTGTAACTACACAGCAGCTTGCAACCCAAGACGCTTTTGAAAAATTCTTTTGGACTTGGCAGGGTTACAAAATTCAGTACACTGTCATGGGTACAGGACGACCTTTGGTACTTGTTCACGGCTTCGGTGCTTCCATTGGACACTGGCGCAAGAATATCCCAGTTTTAGCTAATGCTGGCTATCAAGTATTTGCCATAGACCTTTTAGGTTTTGGCGGTTCTGATAAAGCGCTCATTGATTACAGCGTGGAAGTTTGGGTGGAACTGCTGAAAGATTTCTGCACAGCACATATACACGAACCTGCTGTATTTATTGGCAACTCCATCGGCGCACTTTTGAGCTTAATAGTACTGGTAGAACATCCAGAAATTTCTGCTGGTGGTATTTTGATTAACTCTGCGGGTGGTTTGAGTCATCGTCCCCACGAATTGAACCCGCCGCTACGGATTGTGATGGCAGCTTTTAATCGGTTTGTGCGATCGCCAATTACAGGTAAATTTGTCTATAACCGCATCCGTCAAAAAGCCCAAATTCGCCGTACCCTCTACCAAGTTTACCGCGATCGCCAAGCCGTTACCGATGAATTAGTCGATTTACTTTATACTCCCTCTTGCGACCCAGGAGCGCAACAAGTCTTCGCCTCCATTCTCACAGCCCCTCCTGGCCCAAGTCCAGAGGAACTTTTGCCCAAAGTCGAACGTCCCCTATTAGTAATTTGGGGTGCTGATGATCCCTGGACACCAATTACCGGGGCCAAGATTTACGAAAAGGCGCGTGAGAATGGCAAAGAAATCAAAATTGTTCCCATTCCCAATGCCGGTCATTGTCCCCACGATGAGGTTCCAGATGTTGTTAATGTCCAGATTGTCGATTGGCTAGCACAAAGTTAGCTATTTCGTGCCAAGACGCAAATGCAAAGACACTTTCAGTCGATGCGCCTTGGGCCATACAGGGCAGAAATGGGGCTAACAATCTGGGTGAGTGGATCTTAATTTTTCTAATTGCACCTTGACAGAATCAAACTCGTATGGTGTGTAATGGAGCTTGATGTGCGTAATGGATATAAAGGGTCAATTCCCTTAAATCACCATCCAGATTTTTCTAAACAAGGCTATCAACTTATCAGCGAACTAGGACGCAACCGAGAAGCAGGACGCATTACTTACCTAGCTAATGTCCTCAACTCTAAGCAACAGGTGGTGATTAAAGAGTTTTGTTTTGCTCGTGCGGATGCTGATTTGTCAGGTGTGAAAGCTTATGAGCGCGAAATCGAAATTCTGCAGCAACTCAATCATTCTCGCATCCCTCGCTATATAGATTCTTTTGAAATACCAGGGGCTTTTTATCTAGTGCAGGAACATAAAAATGCCCCATCTTTAGCCTTAACAAGCAGCTTTTATCCAGAAGAAATAAAGCAAATTGCTTTGTCAATTTTAGAAATTTTGGTTTATCTACAAAAGCAAATTCCGCCAATTATTCATCGGGATATCAAACCAGAAAATATTTTGGTTGATGAGCAACTAAATGCTTATCTGGTTGATTTTGGTTTAGCTAGAATACAGGGTGCAAAAGTCGCTCTTAGCACCTTTGTAGCAGGAACCCCAGGTTTTATGCCACCAGAGGAACAGTTTGGTCATTCTCTGACTGAGGCATCAGATTTATATAGTTTAGGAGCAACACTGATTTGCTTACTTACTAATACCCCTTCTGTTGAGATTGGGAAATTAATTGATGATAACTATCGCTTTAATTTCCAGCAATTAGTTCCTCAAATCAGTCCACGTTTTCGGTCGTGGTTAATGAAAATGGTGGAACGCAACCGGAAACGTCGCTATGCTAATGCGGCTATTGCTTTAAAAGCACTTGGGCCAATTGAGGTTGTTAGTAGTGCCACTAGGATAGATAATTTAATCAGGACAATCAAACCTAAAAAACGAGCTACAGTGCTGGGACTAGCCGCTATTGTTACACTGGTTGCGATGGGGGCAACTTTGATGAGTTGTCAGCCTGGTAATACGGTTAGGCAATTGCTGGAAGCTACAGAATGTCAAAGTTTTGATTTAAGCTCAAGTTGCCAAGAAAAAACCGGAGATTAAGATCAATTAGGTCGTATTCGGCTAAGGATTACAACGGTTTCCGATTGAATAAACTACACCTGTAGAGGCACAATATATTGTGCCCCTACAATTATGTGTATTTCACGCTTGTGAAAATTGCTGTCATTTTTATGGCTATCAAAGATTCGCTAACGGAGTTATAAGACTACACGCCTTATAGCCTATTTGGGTTAATAATTTAATTGTGATAAATTATTTCTTACTTTCTCCAGTATCTCTTGATATAGAGGATCTTGAAGACCACTTCCGAAAGACCCACTTAAATATTGTTGTAAAAGGTTTTCTGCTGTTTTGTAATCTTTCCTAGCACTTTCTTTATTCCCTAAATCCTTGTAAAGATTACCTCTTAATAAGTACTCGTCAACATTGGAACTACTATCACCAATTAATTGAGTCAAATCTGAAATCTCTTTCTGTTTTTCGCCTAATTTTTCATAAGCCCTAGCCCTATTCCAGTATGCAGGACTACTAAAACCAAGCCTACCTGTATTTTGCCTAATTACTTCGGTATAGTCTACTACTGCGGCTTTGTAATTTCCAAGTGCATGGTAAGCATTGGCACGATGATAGTAGGGTTCTTCAGCTTTAGGATTTAGCCTAATTGCTTGCGTGAAAGAAGAAACTGCGGCGAGTGAGTCTTTTTGGCAATCTTCTTGAAAGTGTCCCATGCCTATGAAGTCGTCTATTGTATTAAGATGTGGTGGCATAGGAGTTTGGCAGTCAGTAGAGGCATTAGAAGCTGGTATTTGTGCAAGTAATGGTAGCGAAAAACCTAGCAGCACAATAGATGATGCATAAGCTAATAAAGAAGGTATAGAGAAAACAAATTTCATAATTTATATAATCCAGAAAGATTTTTAGTTAACGTAGAACTAGTGTTCACAGGTTGCACCTTTCACTAGGGAAGCCGCATCATCTCAATAAAAACATTATATTGTCAAAAATAATTAAAGTAAGCTTATAAGATGCCTTATAGCCTTGGCTAACGCACCATCCCAATAAACAAGCCTAAAGCTTGGGCAATCTATTCTATAGGTAAGGATGTCTGCGGCATGAATCTGGAGGAATAACTATCTATAACAGTACGATTGTTCTACTATAAACTGATTAAAGATAGTATTATTAAGGACTGTTTCATAGGAAACTCCCTCTTCGCCGCCCAATATGTCAGACCAACAGCTAGCAGCATCCTTGAATGGACATCTTCCGTACCCCAGCCACAACAGCCAGAATACCATTCGGATTCGGGGTGCTAGGCAGCATAATCTGAAAAATATTGACTTGGAATTGCCACGCGATCGCCTAATCGTATTCACTGGCGTTTCTGGCTCTGGTAAGTCTTCCCTAGCCTTTGATACCATTTTCGCTGAAGGGCAACGTCGCTACGTGGAATCCCTCAGCGCCTACGCAAGGCAATTTCTAGGACAACTAGATAAGCCGGATGTGGAAGCAATTGAAGGCTTAAGTCCAGCAATTTCCATAGACCAAAAGTCAACTTCTCATAACCCCCGTTCTACTGTCGGTACGGTGACAGAGATTTACGACTATTTGCGACTGTTGTTTGGTCGGGCTGGTGAACCCCATTGTCCGATATGCGATCGCTGTATTGCACCCCAGACAATCGATGAGATGTGCGATCGCATCATGGAATTACCAGAACGCACCCGCTTTCAAATTCTTGCACCCGTTGTCAGGGGGAAGAAAGGCACACACCGTAAGCTTTTGTCAAGTCTGGCTTCTCAAGGTTTTGTCCGCGTGCGGATCAATGGCGAGATCCGCGAGCTGTCAGATTCCATTGAATTGGATAAAAATTTTACCCACACCATCGAAGTGGTAATTGACCGCTTGGTAAAAAAAGATGGTATCCAGGAGCGTTTGGTTGATTCCCTGTCTACGTGTCTCAAGCAATCGGGTGGTATTGCAGCCATTCTTGTGAGTCTGCTTGGTGACGACGGACAAGAAAAAGAAGAAGAATTAGTATTTTCGGAAAATTTTGCCTGTCCAGAACATGGGGCGGTAATGGAGGAACTATCGCCGCGATTGTTCTCCTTTAACTCGCCTTATGGTGCTTGTCCGCACTGTCATGGCATCGGGACTTTAAGGAGATTTGCGCCAGACTTGATCGTACCCGATTGGGAAGCGCCAGTTTATGCTGCGATCGCGCCTTGGTCAGAAAAAGATAATTCTTATTACTTGGAATTACTCTATAGTGTGGGACAGATTTATGGCTTTGAGTTACAGACAAATTGGAGCAAGCTAACAGAAGAACAACAGCAAATTGTTCTCTATGGAGAGAAAGATGAACGAGCCGCAGAGGCAGGGAGGAAGCAGAGTTTTAAAGGTGCTATTCCAATTTTGCAACGGCAGTATGAGGGTGGTTCGGAATTAGTTAAACAAAAATTAGAGCAGTATTTAATCGATCAACCGTGTGAAGTTTGTAAGGGAAAACGGTTAAAACCGGAAGCCTTGGCGGTGAAGTTGGGACAATATGGAATTTTAGAATTAACTAGCGTATCAATTCGGGATTGTCGAGAGAGAATTGAGCAATTCAAGTTGAGCGATCGCCAGTTACAAATTGCTGATTTAGTCCTGAGAGAAATCAAAGCCAGATTGCAATTTTTGTTGGATGTAGGTTTAGATTACCTCACCCTTGACCGTCCCGCCATGACCCTTTCCGGTGGCGAAGCCCAACGGATTCGTCTAGCAACGCAAATTGGTTCGGGTTTAACAGGAGTTCTCTACGTTTTAGATGAACCAAGTATTGGTTTGCATCAACGAGATAATGGCAGGTTGCTCAAAACCTTAACGAAATTGCGCGATTTGGGTAATACATTAATTGTCGTTGAACACGATGAAGAAACAATTCGTGCAGCTAACCATATAGTTGATATCGGACCTGGTGCAGGAATTCACGGCGGAAATATTATTGCCCAAGGTAATTTTCAGGCGTTATTAGCAGCAGAAGATTCTTTGACGGGTGCATATTTATCAGGAAGGCGAGTAATTACGACACCAGCAGAACGCCGAGAAGGAAATGGGCGCAGTTTGGGAATTAAAAATGCCCATCGCAACAATTTACAAAATATAGATGTAGACATTCCATTAGGTAAACTTGTCTCCATCACTGGTGTGTCTGGTTCTGGCAAATCTACACTGATTAACGAATTACTATATCCATCTCTGCAACACCATTTAACTAAGAAAGTTCCCTTACCCAGACATTTGGATAAAATTCAGGGATTAAACGCGATTGATAAAGCGATCGTTATCGATCAATCCCCAATTGGACGCACACCACGTTCTAACCCTGCAACTTACACAGGAATTTTCGATGCCATTCGGGATGTTTTTTCCCAAACAGTAGAAGCGAAAGCTAGGGGTTACAAACCTGGACAATTTTCCTTCAACGTTAAAGGTGGACGTTGCGAAGCTTGTAGCGGACAGGGTGTGAATGTTATTGAAATGAACTTTCTCCCTGATGTTTACGTGCAATGCGAAATTTGTAAAGGTGCAAGATACAACCGCGAAACTTTGCAGGTGAAGTATAAAGATAAGTCGATTTCTGATGTTCTGAGAATGACAGTTGAGGAAAGTTTAGACTTTTTCCAGAATATCCCCAAAGCGATCGCGCGTTTGCAAACTTTATTTGATGTTGGCTTGGGTTATGTCCAACTAGGACAACCTGCGACTACCTTATCTGGTGGTGAAGCGCAACGGGTAAAATTGGCAACAGAACTATCTCGACGCGCCACAGGTAAGACACTTTATTTAATCGATGAACCGACAACAGGGTTATCTTTTTACGATGTCCACAAATTGTTAGATGTGTTGCAACGTTTGGTAGATAAAGGTAATTCAATATTAGTAATTGAACACAATTTAGATGTGATTCGTTGTTCTGACTGGGTGATAGATTTGGGGCCAGAAGGTGGCGACAAAGGGGGAGAATTGATTGCTGTGGGTACACCAGAGGAAGTTGCAAAAAATCCCAGGTCTTATACTGGGCAATATTTGCAGCAGGTGTTAAAACAGTATCCGGCGGTGAAGAAGTAGCACGGTGCTTTAGTGAAAGATAAAGCATCTGACAAAGCTTGTTGAGAATGCCAAGTTTAGGCTTTACCGTAAAGCACCATCAATCTAGACTTTATGTCTGGTTTAAAAATATTTAATTTTTGAATGTTGTATTGCAGTATGGATGAGTCAACTGTGCATTATCTAAAGAACCTAAGCCACCATCTGCTTTTCTTGTTTTGTGGTCAATAGATATAGAATGATTGTGGAGATAGCCACCACAAATTTTACATCGTTGAACTTTAGGTAAAGCATCTCTGATGAAAGCTGCCGCTTTTGTCTCCCGTGAAAAATTTTTACCTTGGATTTCACTGGTATTAGCTCTAGTTTTCATCTTTTCGAGGTTGTTTTGGGAAAACAGCTAATTAGCCATCTCCCCCCTTTTGCCAAAACTGCTTTAAAATCTCCCCAGGTTTTCGATCCCATGTGTCAATATGTTCGTATATCAAATTATCTTGATTGAGTTTATACGTTGAATAGCCATTAAAAAGCAAACCAGCTTTCCAAGGAACGCGCAACACTCCCCGCACCGTCCAATTTGCTAGAATCGTATCTTCGGCTGACTGATAAACCTCATGTACATCAAAGTAAATTTGGGTAAAAAATAGCCGAGCATGAAATCGCAATGTCCAAAATATAATCCGATAGTTAAATTTGTATTTGAATGTATTTACCGGGTCTTTAAAATAGATATCCTGTGTATAAATGTGATATGAAATATCTTTTTCAAAAAGTGTTGGTAAATCCTCTTTTAAAGTTTTAATTACCTGTTCCATCGATAATTGAGATTCCACGCGCATTTTTCCTTAAAAAATCTTTTTTAACAACCGTCGCCAAATTGAAGATGTAGGGAGGATCCCACTTATACAAAAATACCAAAGGAAAGTCTAGTATAAGGACTACGGAAGACGAATTTGGGCTAAACCTATGACCCCCGAAGAAAAACAACGTTTACAAGCCGCTGCAAAAGAGATCGCGTCAATCCTGTATAAAAATACATCACCAGAGGCATTAGAGACTCTCAAAGGGATCGAAAAAACAGTACGATGCCTACGGTTTTTGCTAGCCTACGCTTTCTTCGCTGATTTAGGCAAGAAACAGGCGAAGAATTTTTGTGCTTATTTGAACAAGCATCGGAGCCGAATTGTCAATTATGCTTACTATCAAGCAAAACAGCTTTGCTCTGTTGGTTCTGGGGCAGTGGAGTCTGCTATTAAACAGATCGGTATGAGGTTGAAACTTTCTGGTTCTCAGTGGCATCCATTCAATGTTCCCTCCATACTACAATTACGTTGTGCCTATCTCAATGGTCAACTCGCTATTTGATATTTTTTCAAAAATGGGATGCTCCCGGCATCAATATTCGGATGGTTATTATTGGTTTCAAGAAGCAATCAAACGTGAGGCAGATCCTAGAGATATAGATTCTGAAATCAAGCGAGTAGTGAAAAATGCTAAGGATGAAAACAAGCGTCGGCAAGTAATAACCTACCTACTAAACAAAGATCCACAGCGGTATGGTCGGGCGAAGTCTTATATGAAAAATTTAAAGAATAAAATTTGAATCAGAAAATAAAATTACATCAGAAAATCAAAAGAGGAACTAAGTAAAATTTAATGTAATGCAAGTGTTACTCTAGCGTTACACTACAAATGAATCGATATGGTTGCATCGCATGGATTTTTTAACAATTTTAGGATTAGCTGCCGCCACAATAACCACAATCTCTTTTTTGCCACAAATGTTTAAAACTTGGCAAACAAAATCAGCAAAAGATGTTTCTTTGATTACGCTGATTACATTCATAAGTGGTATTTTTTTATGGCTAATCTATGGAATTTATTTACAATCCTTGCCAATTATTCTTGCTAACGCCGTGACATTGGTTTTTAACTTCATTATTCTATGGCTTAAAATTAAATATAGATAAACTTGCCTCTAAGAAACACCTGTGACATCATCTGTCTTTGACTCTGAACGTATTCTATTTACGCCCACCACCCCAGACACTAACGCTATCCCCATAATCTTTGCCTTTCCCAACGAGTACAGCGTAGGTATCACTAGCCTTGGCTATCAAGTGGTTTGGGCAACCTTAGCAATGCATGATGATGTGCAGGTGAGTCGCCTGTTTACAGATACTTACGAACAACTCCCCAGAACCCCAGAAATTGTAGGATTTTCGATTTCCTGGGAACTGGATTATGTGAATATTTTAAATCTGCTGGAATCTTTAGAAATTCCCATTCTGGCAACTTCTCGCGATGATTCACATCCGATAATTTTTGGTGGTGGGCCCGTTCTCACAGCTAATCCCGAACCTTTTGCAGATTTTTTTGATGTCATTTTGCTGGGGGATGGCGAAATCCTGTTAGGGAATTTTATTGAGGCTTACAAAGAAGTAAGAAATGCCTCAAGACAAACTCAACTAAAAAGACTTGCACAAATTCCAGGAATTTATGTCCCCAGTTTGTATGAGGTGGAATATCACACTAAAGATGGTGAAGTAAAGTCCATTAAACCGATTTCTCCCGAAATTCCCGCAGTGGTGCAAAAGCAAACTTACAGAGGTAATACACTATCAGCATCGACTGTAGTCACCGAAAAAGCCGCATGGGAAAATATTTACATGGTGGAAGTGGTGAGAAGTTGTCCAGAAATGTGCCGCTTTTGTTTGGCGAGTTATCTCACACTACCTTTTAGAACAGCCAGTCTGGAAGATTCATTAATTCCAGCGATCGCAAAAGGTTTAGAAGTCACAAATCGGCTAGGATTATTGGGGGCTTCTGTTACACAGCATCCAGAATTTGAGACTTTGCTAGATTATATTAGTCAGCCAAAGTATGATGATGTTCGTCTCAGTATTGCCTCAGTGCGAACCAATACTGTAACAGTGCAGTTAGCAGAAACTTTGACGAAACGAGACACGCGATCGCTTACCATTGCAGTGGAGAGTGGTTCCGAAAAAATCCGGCAAATCATCAACAAAAAGCTGCATAATGACGAAATTATCCAAGCGGCGGTAAATGCCAAAGCTGGTGGATTAAAAAGCTTGAAACTCTACGGAATGGCAGGAATTCCCGGTGAGGAACCAGAGGATTTAGAGCAAACCGTGGCGATGATGCGTAATATCAAAAAAGCTGCGCCGGGATTGCGGTTAACATATGGATGCAGCACCTTTGTACCCAAAGCACACACACCATTTCAATGGTTTGGGGTAAATCGCCGAGCCGAAAAGCGGTTGCAGTTTTTGCAAAAACAGCTAAAACCACAGGGAATAGAATTTCGCCCAGAAAGCTATAATTGGTCGATTATACAAGCTTTGTTATCGAGAGGCGATCGCAGACTTTCCCAACTCCTGCAACTTACTCGTGACTTTGGCGACTCCTTGGGTAGCTACAAACGTGCTTTCAAGCAACTCAAAGGACAAATCCCCGACTTAGATTTCTACGTCCACGCCGAATGGTCAACAGAACAAGTATTACCCTGGAGCCACTTGCAAGGACCTCTGCCACAGTCTACACTACTAAAGCATTTGGCTGATGCTAAGAGTTATATTAATCCATCCCCAAAAGAATTACAGCCATTGAATTCCTAGCTGAAAACTTGATGCAAAACACAGCTGAGTATTACTGCGCCTATTGCGGCGAACCGAACTTAACTTTTATTGATTTGAGTGCTGGAGGACAGCAATCTTACGTTGAAGATTGTCAAGTTTGTTGTAACCCAAATATTTTGTATGTGCGGGTTGATGAAGATACCCTAGATATCGAAATTGATACTGAATCTGAAAGCTGAATTTTAGGTTTTTCTTTCCATGCTGCACTTTAAACATTCCTCAATCATTAATGCCTCACCAGAAGTAGTTTGGAAATTTCACGAAAGGCCAGATATTTTGCAACTCTTGAATCCACCTTGGCAGCCAGTCCAAGTGGTTCGTCGTGAAGGAGGGCTAAACGTGGGCGCTATCACCGAATTTCGCTTGTTTCTTGGCCCATTACCCTTAACTTGGTTAGCCCGTCATACCGAATGTGAAAAATATCGCCTGTTTACCGACGAACAGATATCTGGCCCCTTTGAATCTTGGGTACATCGACATGAATTTGAACCGGAAAATGGCAAAACCAGATTAACTGACACTATTTCCTTCTCTATGCCTGGTGGAGGAGCTGTTGAATTTGTCAGTGGTTGGCTAGTGCAAGCGCAATTAGAAGCAATGTTTCGCTACCGCCACTATGTAACTAAACGGGAGTGCGAGTCCTGATAAGCTAATGGCCATTCCTGTTTCCGAATGATTTACTTTTAGTTTTAGTAAGCGACTCCAGCCCTTTAACCTATCTGGCAAAAATTAATTATCCTGATTCTTCAAGCCTTGTCGGGAAACCCATTTTATTAAACCAGGAAACAACCGATACAAAACCTGGGAGAAATTCGCCGAACCAACCATTACTTCCGACTTCTTATTCTTGACTGCATCCCAAATAGCATTTGCCACATCTTCAGGCTTTTCAACTATAGGATTTTTCAACACATTTTCGAGTTGTTCACGCCGCCTTTGAGCCTCTTGCTCATCCTTACCCCGGAAAACTGCTCGTTCCATCAAACTACTATTAATCAAATTCGGATAAATGCCACAAACATGAATACCTTTTGGTTGCAATTCTGCTTGTAGCGCTTCTGTTAAACCTGTTACACTAAACTTACTAGTACAGTAGGGAACCAAGTAAGCAGTAGGTACTTTACCACCGATGGAACTTAAATTAACAATGGTTCCACTTCCTCTCTGGAGAAAATGAGGTAAAAGGGCATTAATTGTATGGATATATCCCCATAAATTAGTATCTATAATTTGATGCCAATCACTCAGAGAAAACTGCTCTACTGGTCCCGATGCGAAGATGCCTGCATTGTTTATTAACACATCTATATAACCATAATGCCCCAATGCCTTTTGCACCAATGTATGTACCTGAGAGGCGTCAGTGACATCGCAAGTAACAGTCAATGGTGCTGCACAACCAAGGCTTTGCACTTCCTGCGCTACAGCTTCCAAATGGTTAGTATGACGAGCTGCAATTACAAGATTATATTTTTGCCGAGAAAATAAAAGAGCAGTTGCTTTACCAATACCTTCAGAAGCACCTGTAATCAGTACCGTAGGAGCCATACTATAAAATTTTTAAAATATCATTATTTGCTCTTTCTTAGTTTCGGCAATAACACCCAGGAAACCTTCTAACTTTCGTTAGATTTTTTTGATAACTTAAATACTATTTCGCTAATTTCAAAGTATTTCCTGACAATCTAAATCTCATCCTTTAGACTTGTTTACACTTTAGTACTACAGACAGATAGCTCTAATTTATTAGTTAAATAGGATGAGAAAGATAATTTAATTCTTCAGGAAAATCAACAATGACACTTTACCCAAGTGATGTAACAGAAAACGCATACAATGGCAAGGATCGTAATGCCTTAGAGTTGGGATTTACTCCTCAGTCGGAACTTTGGAACGGTCGTTTAGCTATAGTTGGTCTTGTCGCTTACCTAATTTGGGATCTTAACGGCTACAGTGTAATGCAAGAAGTACTCGACTTCATACCCTACTCTTACCGCTAATTATGTTACTATCCTTTTCGCCAGCTTCGGCTGTTTAGAAAGTAATACATGGAAAAGTCTAGTTTCTATAATTACCAAGCCAAATAGTGTTATTACATATATTCTCGAACCTCTCAACCGAAAATATTTGTTGGTATCCGCTTCTATGTGTAATAATAGTTAAAGTATCTTAATATTTAGAAACATTTTAAAGTATTGGCACTGTCCAATGCGAAATGCTGATCACTAAAAGAGTTTTCTGGCTGGTGGTTAGTATTTTTTGTGGTGACTATATTTTAGGAATTTTCACCTGAATACTAGGCGGAGTAAAAGCGTGATTCAATTAGAACAACCACCCAGTCATCAAACAAAACTTACCCCAGTAGTGAAAAGTAAATCTCAGTTTAAAGGACTTTTCATTGCTATTGTCATTGTTAGCGCATGGGTTGTTAGCCTGAGTTTATTACTTTCTCTTGACGTCTCCAAGTTAAAATTTTGGATGTTATTGCCTGTTATCCTATGGCAAACTTTTTTATACACGGGATTATTTATTACATCTCATGACGCTATGCATGGCGTAGTGTTTCCCCAAAATACCAAGATTAATCATTTTTTTGGAACATTAACTCTATCTCTTTATGGCCTTTTACCCTATAAAAAACTATTGAAAAAACATTGGATGCATCACCACAATCCAGCAAGTCAACTAGACCCAGATTTTCATAATGGGAAACACAAAAATTTCTTTGCTTGGTATTTTCATTTTATGAAAGGTTACTGGAGTTGGGGACAAATCATTGCTCTGACTCTTATCTATCACTTTGCTAATCACATCCTTCATATACCCCATGCTAATCTAACAAGCTTTTGGGTGATTCCCTCGCTTTTAAGTTCATTCCAATTATTTTATTTTGGTACTTTTCTACCCCATAGTGAACCCATAGGAGGTTATATTCAGCCTCATTGTTCTCAAACGATTAGCCGTCCAATTTGGTGGTCATTTCTCACGTGCTATCATTTTGGCTACCACGAAGAACATCACGAGTATCCTCATGTTCCTTGGTGGCAGTTACCAGAAATTTACAAAGCAAAATAGTTCTTGTTTATTTAAATCTCATGGCAACAAGAGTCACACGGTAATCTATATAGTTTGAGCAAGGCATTCTTTTAGATTATCCTGCTTATGCCAATTAATAATTCTCGTCTTGTCACCTATAGCCCTGCTTATACAATCGTTCCCACTTACGAGTGCTTTAATCGATGTAGTTACTGCAACTTTCGCAGTGAACCGGGTAAAAGTACCTGGATGAGTCTTTCAGATGCAGAGAGTATTTTAAAATCACTTAAAAGCGAAAAAGTTTGTGAAATCCTCATACTCAGCGGTGAAGTGCATCCCCATTCGTCAAGGCGTCAGGCGTGGTTTGAGCGGATTTATGATTTGTGTGAATTAGCGCTTTCAATGGGGTTTTTACCTCACACAAACGCGGGGCCATTAAGTTTTGAGGAGATGGAAAAACTCAAGCGTGTGAATGTTTCGATGGGGCTGATGTTGGAACAGTTAACGCCAACATTGTTAAATAGTGTACATCGGCACGCACCGAGTAAATTACCAGAAGTTCGTTTACAACAATTGCAATGGGCGGGAGAGTTGCAGATTCCCTTTACAACGGGGTTACTGTTGGGAATTGGGGAAAGTGTAGATGATTGGTGGGAAACATTAACAGCTATATCTCAACTACATCAACGTTATCACCATATTCAAGAAGTTATCCTGCAACCTCATAGTCCAGGATATCAGCAAACCTTTGATGCACCACCTTTTGACCCTCATCAGTTACCAGAAGTAATTGCTAAAGCACGTCAGATTTTACCGCCAGATATTACTATTCAAATTCCGCCCAATTTAGTTAAAGATGACCGATGGTTACTGGCTTGTATCGAAGCTGGTGCGCGAGATTTGGGTGGAATTGGGCCAAAAGATGAAGTAAATCCCGATTATCCTCATGTTCAGGAACAGGCATTGAGAGAAATTTTACAACCTGCGGGGTGGGAATTGGTGCCGCGTTTACCGATTTATCCGCAATTTGATAGTTGGTTGTCGGGAGAATTACAAACAGAGGTGAAGCGCTGGCGCAAGACTCTAAACCCAGTTTCTTTTTCATAAGAATAGGAAAGTAAAAATTTTCCCATCTCGTAGTAGTTTTTTTGCTGACGAGTATTTGAGGTGCGTTCATCCACCTTTGAACTCCATTAATGAGCCTTTGAACTCCGTTAATGAGCCTTTGAACTCCATTAATGAGTCTTTGAACTGGATTCATCTACCTTAATTCTGTATGATCTCGATTATTATGAGCATCATTGCTATATTTTTTACCTATGGTTAATAGTACTGACTTACTCGCAAACCTCTACAACGCCTTTAACCCCTTTGAACCCTTACCCGCAGGCGATCCAAAATATGTAGATTGTCAGGATGTACGGGGAGATGCGGATATTTTGCAAGAATTGGGAAATCGGATGCAATTGGCAAATACAAATACTTGCCAATTGTATTCTGGTCATCGGGGTGCAGGGAAGTCTACAGAATTACTCAGGTTAAAGAAGTATTTAGAAAATCGGAAATTTTATGTAGTCTATTTTGCAGCTGATGAAGAGGATATCGATTCTGAAGATGCCCAATATACAGATATTCTCCTCGCCTGTACCCGCCGTTTGCTCAAAGATTTAAAAGGAATTGCTAGTCCTCGTCCCATACTCGATTGGTTGAAAGATCGTTGGGTAGATTTAAAAGATTTGGCGCTGACTCCCATAGAATTTGAGAAGATGGCTGTAGAAGTGCAGCTTGCTCAATTCGCCAAGTTGACCGCAAATTTAAGAGCTGTTCCTGAATTACGCCAAAAGATTCGTCAAAAAATTGATCCTCACACCGTAACTTTAATTCAGGTGTTAAATGAGTTTCTGGTGGATGCAAAACAGCACTTACCCAATAGCTACAATAAACTGGCCGTAATTGTCGATAATTTAGATCGGATGGTGTTAGTTAAAGACGGCGATGGCCGCACCAACTATGAGGAAGTCTTTTTAGACCGCAGCGAACAACTCCAAGCTTTAGATTGCCATTTGATTTACACTGTCCCCATTTCAATGGTGTATTCTACCAGGGCAACAGACCTCAGAGATATCTACGGCGACCCCCAAATTTTGCCGATGATTATGGTCAACACTCTCAAGGGGGAAGTTTACCAGCCAGGACTCAAGAAAGTTAAGGAAGTAATTAACAAGCGAGTCCGGCAAATTGCCCCCGAACTATCACTAGAGAAGGAAATTTTTGACAGTCCCCAAACTTTAGACAGACTTTGTTTAATGAGTGGAGGTCATGTGAGGAATTTGCTATTGTTAACTCAAGATGCCATTGGACGCAGTGAGGAATTACCTGTTTCAGAAAAGGCGGTGCGACGAGCAATTACTCAAGCCAGAGATACTTATCGCCGCGCTGTGGAAAATCATCAATGGCGTCTGTTAGCGGAAGTGTCTTGTTCTAAGCGGATTATTAATGATGACTTATATCGGAGTTTGATGTATAACCGTTGTCTTTTAGAATACCGCTATTTGGATGATGATGGAGAGATGCAGCGTTGGTATGATATTCATCCACTGATTCAAGGAATTCCAGAATTTAAAGAAGCCGTAGCGAAACTTTCATGAACCCAAATTTAAGCGATTGGGATGATGATTTATCCCCAGAACCAGAAGAAGCTTATCAAGACTTGCTTCGCGCACTGAAGCGTAAATCAGGATTTGGTTTGTTTTTTGTCCAATGTACACCTGTGGAAGCAGACAAGTTGATTGTCAAACTTCCCCAGGACATTCCGCAGAAAAAGATTGCAGTTTTGCGGTTGGTTGAGGCGATTGATAATTTATATCAGCCAGTGACAGAGTTTATTAAAGACAAGCAAGTTGATATTTTATTAATTAAGGGTTTGGAATATTCTTTATATAAGTATGAAAAAAGAAGTTTTGGTGAAATTACTGAAGGAAAATTTAGCAATTTAACCAGTGTTCCGCATATTTTAAATCATTTAAACCAACAGCGAGAACGCTTTAGAGATGACTTTCCCATTAGCTTTGTTTTTCTTTTGCGTTCATTTTCGATAAACTATTTTATTCACCGCGCCCCAGATTTTTTTGATTGGCGTTCTGGCGTGTTTGAATTACCGACAACGCCAGAATTAGTAGAACAAGAATCAAATCGTCTTTTGTTGGAAGGAGACTATGAAGAATATTTGCAACTCAATACTGAACAAAAGATAGAGAAAATTTTGGAAATTCAGGAACTTCTTAGTGAAACATATCAAAAATTAATTCGTAGGTCTAATTTATTATTTAAAATGGGAAATTTGTTAGTTGCTGTTAACGAGTATGAAGGATCTCTCACATCCTACGACCAAGCACTGAAAATTCAACCTGATTATCATTATGCTTGGAATGGTAAAGGTAATGCGTTAGCGAATTTGGGGCGCAATATAGAAGCGATCGCATCGTATGATCAAGCGCTGAAAATTATACGAGATTACCACCAAGCTTGGTATAACCGGGGCAATGCGCTAGGTAAATTAGGACGCAATGAAGAAGCGGTTTCATCCTACGACCAAGCACTGGAAATTCAACCAGAATTACACCAAGCTTGGTACAATAGGGGTATTGTGCTACGAAAATTAGAACGTTTTGAAGAAGCGATCGCATCCTACGACCAAGCACTGAAAATTAGACCAGATGATTATTTGGCTTGGAACCTTCGGGCTATAACACGATGGAATTTAAAAAGCTAAGAAGATGCGATCGCATCCTATAACCAAGCACTTAAATTTAAGCTAGATTACCACAAAGCTTGGTACAATCGGGGCATTGCGCTACGCAAATTAGGACGTAATGAAGAAGCGATTGCATCCTACGACCAAGCAGTGAAAATCAAACCAGATTATCACGAAGCTTGGTACAGTAAAGCTTGCTATTATGCTCTCCAAGATAATATTGAACAGGCACTAGAAAACCTACAAAAAGCAATTAATCTGAATCCTGACGAATATCGAAAGATCGCAAAAACGGACTCAGATTTTGATGCTATCCGGGAAAATGAGCGCTTTCAAGCTTTAATTGAATAACCGAAATTAATAGCGATCGCTCAGGTGCAGACAAGCACCAGCAAAATAGCCTCAAATAAATACCCACGGTGAACTAATTCACAATGCATCCCTCAAAGGAGAGAGATAGGAGCCTAAACCCTGTTGTAAAATAGACATATAAGGATTCGGGGGGCCATTTAACTGGTCATAAACGCCTATAGAAACTATTTTTGGAAATCTCCAAGGTCTGAAGTCCAGCCAGCTGAAGCAACTACAGCGGCTGTATCACCAGCGCATACCAGGCGATCGCATCACCACGCCTGAGTTTTCCCAGCGTCTGGCAGCAATTAGCACAGAAGTCAATCAGCCTGTGTGCGCCTACATCAACCGTCGCGGACAAGTGATTCGCGTCGGGGTAGGCACACCGCGCCAAACGCAAATACCACCGATGGAATTGCCCCGTTACGGTGCAGAACGACTCAGTGGTATTCGTTGTATCGCTACCCATCTCAAGCCAGAACCGCCAAATGAGGCGGCGCTCACGGCGATGGCACTGCAACGTTTAGATGCCCTAGTTGTCCTAAATATTACTGGAACCGGATTTACACGGCGGGGAGGCGGTGCGACTGGCTATGTCAAAGAAGCTTATCTAGCTCATCTGACACCCCAAGAGTCTCGCACCCTGATTACTAGTCCTGCTGCTCCCAAGATAGGGGAAAGCCAAATCCAATCTCCAAGTTGGAATATATCGCCACCTCTGGACTTGGACGATCTGGCAGACCAGGATTTAGTAGACTTGGTAGAAAATTTGGAAGCGGAATTCCAGCGGGAATTTATCGCCCAGGAAGTAGATGCTGACCACGATCGCGTGCTGATTGTGGGGCTGATGACCAGTGAGATGACTCCCCTACAATTCCAAGACACCCTATTAGAATTGGCACGTTTAGTTGATACTGCTGGGGGAGATGTATTACAGACATTACAACAAAAGCGATCGCGCGTTCATCCCCAGACAGTAGTTGGCGAAGGTAAGGTGCAAGAAATTGCCCTAACTGCTCAAACACTAGGAGTCAATCTCGTCGTCTTCGACCGCGACCTCTCACCCTCCCAAGTCCGCAACTTAGAAATGCAAATTGGTATCCGGGTAGTTGACCGCACCGAAGTAATTTTGGATATTTTTGCCCAACGCGCTCAATCTCGTGCCGGTAAATTGCAAGTAGAACTAGCACAGCTAGAATATATGCAACCGCGACTGGCTGGTAGAGGTCGCACCATGTCCCGATTGGGTGGTGGTATTGGGACTCGTGGCCCTGGTGAAACCAAACTGGAAACTGAACGCCGTGCAATTGGGCAGCGTATTTCCCGACTGCAAAAAGAAGTAACTCAGTTACAGGCCCATCGTTCGCGGTTACGGCAACGAAGACAGCATCGAGAAGTTCCTTCAGTAGCTTTAGTTGGATATACCAACGCTGGCAAGTCCACTTTGCTGAATGCTCTCACGAATGCAGAAGTTTATACAGCCGACCAGTTATTTGCCACTCTCGATCCCACCACGCGCCGCCTGGTGATTCCTTATGGCGAAACCAATGAACATCAGGAGATTCTGATTACAGATACAGTAGGGTTTATACACGAACTGCCTGCATCGTTAATGGACGCCTTCCGCGCCACCTTAGAGGAAGTCACAGAAGCCGATGCCCTACTGCACTTGGTGGATTTGTCTCACCCCGCTTGGTTGCGTCATATTCGCTCAGTCAGAGAAATCTTGGCGCAAATGCCAATAACTCCTGGCCCGGCACTAGTGATTTTTAACAAGATTGATCAAGCCAATAGTGAGACATTGGCTTTAGCTAGAGAAGAATTTCCCCTCGCGGTATTTATTTCTGCGAGTCAGCGCTTGGGATTAGAAACCCTACGCCAGCGCCTTGCCAAACTGATTGAATACGCCGTTGACTCTCAGTAAATACCGAAATAAATTTTTAACTTCTAGTTTAAAATGCCGTAGTTACTATTAACTACGGCATTTTCTATTGAAAATAACAGATATTTCTGCTTTGCTCTTTGCTAAAGCTTTATCGAGTTATGTGGAATTTGCTGAATGACAATGTTGCAAAATACGTGCTACAACAATTGATTAATGGTATTTTCCTCTTTGGAACTAATACAGTAATTACATTTTTTATTTTGTGAATAAAGTCTAATATAGGACTCATATTTGATTTTTGAAATATACGTAGGGTGCGTTATGCCTCTGGCTAACGCACCGTCCGAAGGCTTTGGTGCCGTACTCTCGCCGATAACACACCCTACAGATACTTAGATTTTTTCAGAAATCAAATCGGATTCCTATATACAACCTTGTAATGTATTGATTTAACTATTTGCCCTAAGTTACTCACGCTCGTTTGGTACTCCAAATCAGTGTATGGAGGATTTCAGTAGAGGTAGTTCTCGGCAATCAGGCTAATTTTCTTGCCAAATGCGCCGATGGGTAGGTGTACAAAATCAGAAGGGGCAAAAAATGGCTGCACGCTCTTCTATACAAGACTTTGAGGGCAATGGAACTTTAAAACGATCTACGCACCTTACTGGGACTGGTTTTCAGCGATTTCCATCTGGTGTTATGACTATTCCCTGTGTTATGATTCAGTGGTTGACGCAACTGCACCTTGAAAACCAAATACAGCAAAGCTTTCAGACGCCAGCGATTGCAATTAACCAAAATCCCTATTAGGGATTGAAACCAGCACAAGTCTACTCTTATAAGCCTTTCCCTTACTTCCTGTAATTGCAATTAACCAAAATCCCTATTAGGGATTGAAACCAGCACAAGTGGTGGATTAGGTGGAATTATACATTGCAATTAACCAAAATCCCTATTAGGGATTGAAACGGGTCTTACCACGCTTATAAGTAACACTGATTAACATTGCAATTAACCAAAATCCCTATTAGGGATTGAAACTTTTCAATCGAGCATATAGCAGTAAAATGTTAGATTGCAATTAACCAAAATCCCTATTAGGGATTGAAACCAGAGGCGATCGACGGCAAGCACATTTTTATAATTGGATTGCAATTAACCAAAATCCCTATTAGGGATTGAAACGTCAGTGACTGCACAGCCAACTACAACAAGTGCAATTGCAATTAACCAAAATCCCTATTAGGGATTGAAACTGAAAGTCTCTGAATGCTTGCAATGTGTCTAAAAATTGCAATTAACCAAAATCCCTATTAGGGATTGAAACTTCGCGTTGTGTCCCGCGTTATTGGGACTATTGATTGCAATTAACCAAAATCCCTATTAGGGATTGAAACTATCACAATATCAGAGATAATATTCAGCGAAATTGCAATTAACCAAAATCCCTATTAGGGATTGAAACTACGTGAGTTCAAAATTCCCATATACGGAGACATCACAAATTGCAATTAACCAAAATCCCTATTAGGGATTGAAACCCGAAAAATTTGCGGCGTGTCGATTGACTTCCATTGCAATTAACCAAAATCCCTATTAGGGATTGAAACACCTCTGTGGCAAACCCGCCACTAAACCATTAGAATTGCAATTAACCAAAATCCCTATTAGGGATTGAAACTTAAGATTAAGCGATCGCGAAAACGAAGTATTTCAGATTGCAATTAACCAAAATCCCTATTAGGGATTGAAACGCATCGGGAAAGCAAGAGCCAGGGCCATTAGCAATTGCAGTTATACAAACCAAATCCATCTGCGCGGACTAAAAAAATAAACAAGTAAGACCCTTGTTATAACCCGCATGGTGCACCAAGCAAGTGCGATAGGTAGATTTTGCCCGTGTAGACGAGGTTTTTAACTTATGAAAGTGGGAGATATAAAACTTAGCCAATATCTCTTTTTGTGCTAACTTTGACCTCTTGTCTTTTGACATCTATTACTAATTCACTGACAATTTATAAAAGCTTCCCTATCTATAGAGGGATGCTTTTCTATATAAGAAGGTTTAATAAAGAGAAAATATACGGAAATTTGCTTTCATTTGATTATGATTAATCAAGCTTTTGGAAGTAGCGATCGCTAGAATATTTTCCCCGATCTATTGATAATCTATGTTTAATTAAAAAAGAAACTTGAATAGTATAGAATCTCCACCTAAAAATTTTGGACTGTTGAATTTGGACTCAAATAAAAAATTAGAGGGAGTTTCAATAGAGGAATACAAGTATGGAATTTTTATCCAATTCAGTTGTGTTATCACGGATGCAATTTGCACTGACTGCGATATTCCATATACTTTGGCCCGTCTTGACTACAGGGATGGGAATTTATCTGGTTATCATTGAGGGACTATGGCTAAAGACTCGTAATCCAGACTACTACCTCCATGCTCGCTTTTGGTCTAAGTTATACATCCTGAACTTTGGGATTGGTGTAGCAACGGGTATCCCAATGGAATTTCAGTTTGGCACTAATTGGGCACCTTTCTCGGAAGCGGTAGGCAACTTTTTTGGCAGCGTCATCGGTTTTGAAGCCTCTTGGGCATTCATGCTGGAAGCTGCTTTTTTAGGGATTATGTTATTTGGTTGGGAACGCGTTAATCCCACCATTCACTATCTCTCAACAATTTTAGTTGCCGTTGGCGCAAACCTATCAACCCTGTGGATTTTGACAGCAAATTCCTGGATGCAAACTCCTTCGGGTGGAGAAATGGTCAATGGTAAATTTGTTGTTCACGATTATTTTCAAGCAATTTTAAATCCCTTCATGGTCAACAGTGTGCTGCATATGTTCTTTGCCACACTGGAGACTTCGCTGTTTGTTATTGGTGGAATTAGTGCTTGGTACATTCTCAAGGAACGTCATCCAGCTTTCTTTTCGTACTCTTTGAAGATTGCTTTAGCCGCTGCTGTTGCAGTTGCTCCATTACAAATATACATTGGGCATTTGAGCGGCGAACAAGTCTATCACTACCAACCCACAAAACTCGCAGCAATGGAAGCACAGTGGGAATCTTCACCAGCGGGACAGCCTGCGGATTGGAGTCTTGTGGCTATACCCAACGAAAAGGCGCAAAAAAATGACTGGGAAATCACTGTTCCCAATGCGCTGGGATACATTCTGGAATTCAAAAAGAATCTTTCTGAACCAGTACGTGGCTTAAAGGAATGGAAACCAGAAGATCGTCCTCACATGGTGGGTTTGATTTACTACGCTTTCCGCGTCATGATTGCCATTGGCTTTTTCTTAGCCGGATTAGTGCTATTGACTACTCTGCAATGGTTACGCGGTAAACTCTCACCAGAAAATATTACTCAACAGCGTTGGTTGATGCGGGCTTGGATGTTTGCAGCTCCTCTAGGATACATCGCCGTAGAGTCAGGCTGGATTGTCCGCTGTGTAGGAAGACAGCCCTGGACACTATACGGGCAAATCCGCACGGTTGATGCTGCTTCTCGTCTACCCGCTAGTAATGTCTTAGTTTCACTAACTGGCTTTGCTACAGTTTACAGCTTTTTATTTATTGCAGTTTTGTACTTTGGCAGCCGCATTATCCAGAGAGGCCCAAATCTCGACTTACCAGTACCAGGTGTAGAAATTACTAAACCCGCAGTAGATACAACCCCTGGAGAGTTTGTTCCAGATGAACGCCCTGTGGAAGCACAACAGTGAGTTTATTTTGAAAATGGAGAGTGGAAAAGGTGGGGAGGTGAGGGAGATAAGGAAGTTTGAGCCTTTGAGGCTGACAGTTGAGCCTTTGAGGCTGACAGTTGAGCCTTTGAGGCTGACAGTTGAGCCTTTGAGGTCGAAAGTTGAGCCTTTGAGGTCGAAAGTTGAACCTTTGAGGCTGACAGTTGAGCCTTTGAGGCTGACAGTTGAGCCTTTGAGGTCGAAAGTTGAGCCTTTGACCAATGTCTAATACCCAAATTCATTAGGAAATTTTATGGAGACGCTCAACTATCTTCTGCCCCAAGTATGGTTTGTGATTTTAGCTCTCTTTTTATTCCTCTACGTCATGCTAGATGGATTTGACTTAGGGGTGGGGATATTATCTCTTACCTCCTCTGATGATGAACGCCGGGGCATTTTGATGACTAGCTTGAGCAACATTTGGGATGCTAATGAAACTTGGCTAGTTCTCATGGCTGGAGGTCTATTTGGTGCATTTCCCCTAGCGTATGGCACGATTTTAAATGCTTTATATATCCCAATTTTTCTAATGGTGTTTGGGTTTATCTTTCGTGGCGTAGCATTTGAGTTTCGTGAACAAGCAAACCGCAAATTATTTTGGAATTTCGCCTTTGGGGCGGGGAGTTTTAGTGCCGCACTTGGTCAAGGATTCGCTCTTGGTGCTGTGCTGAAGGGTATTAATGTTGATGAGGCGGGGCACTTTATTGGTACAACTTGGGATTGGTTGAGCCTTCCATCGGTGCTGGTGGCTTTGACATTGATTCAAGGATATGTACTGATTGGCTCAACCTATCTTATTTGGAAAACTACAGGGGAATTGCAGGAAACTCATTATAAAACTGCCAAAATTGCTGCTTGGACAACCTTAATTGGCGCGATTTTTATCACGATTACGACACCAATAATTTATGAAAATGCTAGGTTGCGCTTGTTTCAGCAGCCTCTAGTTTATATCTTTGCCATCATTCCCGTGTTGGGAGTGTGGTTAATTTGGCAACTCATTAGAAGTCTTGACCGGAAAGAAGAAAGAGCACCTTTTGTTTGGACGATTCTGCTGTTTGCGTTGTCGTTTATTGGCTTAGGATTGATTGTGTTCCCCTACATTATTCCCAATAAAATCACTATCTATGAAGCATCTGCCGATCCCAGTTCGTTGGTAATTATGCTCATCTTTATTGGCTTTCTCATCCCGGTGATGCTGTTCTATAACCTTTACCAGTACATTGTTTTCCGAGGTAAGGTGACTGGCGGTCACTATGGGGAATAAAGATGGAGTATAGCATTTAATTAATTCCTAGCGAATTAAATTTGGCAATACTCTGCGTACCTTGGGTTCCTCAGTATTTAAAAACGCTACGATGTTATGCAAAACTGTACTAAGCAGAAATATCCAAGCGATCGCCTCACTTTTAACAACCAGCAATATCACCCAAAGCTAGTGGTAAAATCAATTGTTTAAAGCATCACCAAACTACCTTGCGCTTCTTCCTCTAGTTCATAACCATTAGCCAATTTTTCAATTGCTTGGTCAATCATTGCCAAACCCTGATCTACTTTTTCAACTAAACTTAGCTGTCCTCGGAGTTCGGCAGCACCTACGAAACCTTTAGCATACCAAGTCATGTGCTTACGGGCTTGACGCACACCGCGATCGCCTTTATATTCCCACAAGGCTTGTAAATGATCTCTTGCACATTCCAAACGCTGAATCGGAGTAGGTGCCGGTAATATCTCCCCAGTTTTCAGGAAGCGATCGATTTCTCCCACCAAAAACGGATAACCCAAAGTTCCACGGGAACACATGACGCCATCAGCGCCAGTTTGTTCTAAACATTTCACAGCTGCTTCAACGGAGAAAATGTCTCCATTCCCAATCACTGGGATAGAAAGCACTTCTTTTACACGGGCAATCCATTCCCAACGGGCATTGCCATTGTACCCTTGGGCACGGGTGCGTCCATGTACTGTGATCATTTTCGCCCCTGCATCTTCCATCCGCTTGGCAAAGTCGAGAATAGTAATTTCGTTGTCATTCCAACCAATACGGGTTTTTACTGTCACAGGTACATCAACAGCTTTTACCACTTCTCGCACAATTGCTTCTGCCACTTCCGGTTGCCGTAACAACGAAGAACCACCACCATTTTTAGTGATTTTATTTACCGGACAACCCATATTAATATCAACAGTGTCAGCACCTTCTGCAACTGCCTTGATTGCTGCTTCCGCTAGGAAATCTGGACGACAATCAAATAGTTGAATGCTAATTGGACGTTCATTGGGGTCTACCTCCATGATTTTGGGTAACTGCTTGACATAATGTAACCCTGTAGCATTCACCATTTCGGTATACATCATCGAATCTGGGGCATAGCGACGCACAAGACGGCGAAACACCATATCCGTCACTCCAGATAGAGGCGACTGGAGAACCCGACTTTTTACCTCAAACGATCCAATTTTGAGGGGTTGGGAGAGTCTAGCTTGGAGAATGGGAGAGAGCGAAATCATACAAGAAAATAAAAATTATGGGAACTGAAAATAGCAGAAATATTTAGGGGTATCTGTGATAAACGATAATTCTAGGTTACGTATCTTGACTTGGAGGCTGTTTTTGCATTTCTTGCTGAATCTCTTCTAGACTCAAATCTAACTCTTTCGCTGTTTCTTCAAAACTCAATCCCAATCTCAACAACAAAGGTATCATTCTAAACTTTTCTTCACGCGCTCCTTCTTGCTTGCCTTCTTGTTTGCCTTCTTGTTTGCCTTCTTGATAAACTCGTGTTTGTTTCAAATCACTTAACCCAAACATACCTTCAATCTCCTCTCGACTCATCGCCGGAAACTTGTAACTAATATTGTCTCTATCAATTCTAGTAACTGCCGCCGTTGTGGTTCGATGTTAATTTCTTGCTGGCTTGAAGTCTATTAACTGCCTAGCAGATGTAATTGCTGTATCCTCTTCATCAACCACTAATTTCATCGTAGCAATTCCAACTGGCAATGATGCAGTTTCACCTAATTCATTAAGATAAATACGACTGATGCGCTGACTGGTGAAAAATTCACTGTAATTTTTGATATCTGCTGTATCTAAACTGCGATTGGGATAGATAACTACTCCTCGCCAAGAATTTTTAGGTTTATTTTGGCGTAAATATAAATAAATTTCTGAAAATAAGCGGGAATAAATTTCTGTGTCGGTTTGAAACTGGACTTCAACAAAGTAAATCGGATTTTCTTCCCCTTGTGTTGGCAGAAAAACACCATCTATGCGGAATGCTGTTTGCTTGATTTCAATTGAGGAGAATTTATAACCCTCTGCCGTTTGGGGTGGATTACCAATTAATTCAAAAAAGATGTCAGGAAATTCTTGAAAAAGGCGATAAAAAATGCTGTCAGTCTTCACGCTTGATGTATTGCGGTGATTTAAACCGTTAGATTTTACCGTGAAATACTACTGATAAAAATTAATAAGCCGATTGCGGGAAACAATCGGCATAATAAATTCATGATAATTTAGTTGCAATTTAGCCGTGAGTTGCACCTTGAGGGGGACGTGAGACAACCTTTTTGGCTAAACCCAAAGTCTGCAAAACTAGGATACTCCACCAAGTAACATCAATTTCCCACCAAGACAACCCAGATTTTGCCATGTGGGGATAAGTATGATGGTTGTTGTGCCATCCTTCTCCATAAGTGACGAGGGATACCCACCATAGATTACGAGCGCCATCATTGGCATCAAAGGTGCGATAACCCCACAGGTGTGATGCTGAGTTCACAAACCAGGTTGAGTGCCAAAGCAAGACACACCTGAGAAACACTCCATAGAAGACAAAAGACCATCCTCCTAAAGCATATAGGAGCAGTGCGAAGGGGATTTGCAACAGCAAAAAGTAGCGATCTAGCCAGCAATAAAAGGGTTGTCTTGCTAAATCAGGAGCATATTTTTTATAGGTGTCATAGTCAAAAAATTCTGGACGTGGGTAGAAAATCCACAATATATGACTCCACCAAAATCCTCTTTGGGCAGAGTAGGGGTCTAAATTGATATCTTCTGTGTGGGCGTGATGCTGGCGGTGTCCACCTACCCAAAAAATTGGCCCTCCTTGCAAAGCCAGCGCTCCAATGAGGGCGATCGCATACTCTAACCACTTGGGGACCTGGAAACTCCGATGGCTCAGTAGTCGGTGATATCCCAGGCAAATACCAATGCTCCCGAATAACCAGTGGAGAAACACTAGCAAACCTAATGCTGACCATGAGAAAAACCAAGGAGCCATAAGTGCTAAGGCATGAAATGCAGCAAAAAATACTACATTCGTCCAACTGAGTCGAGGTGAGTTGCCTCTCTCAGGGGCGATCGCCCCAAAATTTGCGGTCATAAAAATTCCTGTTGATGGATGATCGAGCGATTTGCCTTTTCTTGGGCATAATCCCACAGGGATTTACCCGCCCTGTATACTAGTCCGTTACAGTAGAGTAAAGCAAGTACCACTTACATTTGTTATGCTAGCAGAACTCTGATATCGGTGCAAGTGCCACTTGCATTTCTCTATGTCGTCTCAACTCATTTCCACTCGTCAACGCCTGATTCAAGCTGCACTTGAGTTGTTTTCTGCTCACGGAGTCAGCGCCACCACAACCCGCCAAATTGCTGAAAAAGCCGAAGTCAACGAAGTGACTCTATTTCGGAATTTTGGCAATAAGCATGGACTGCTTTTGGCTGTGCTGGAAGAGTCCGCAGCTTTTAAGGATTTAGGTGAGTCGCTGGTACGGCGGGCAACACCTCCTGGCAATGTCTACCAAGCTCTTAAAGATTATGCAAGTGACACTTTACATGCATTAGAACGAGTGCCAGAGTTCGTCCGGTCTGTGGTAGGTGAAGCCGACCAATTTCCGGCAGAAAATCGCCGCGCCCTAGGCAGGGGAGTAACAGAAGCAAACCGCTATGTAGCTCAGTATTTAGCTACTGTAATCCAGCAAGGACACCTAAATACCTATTTACCCGCAGAAAAATTAGCCAGTTTGCTGAATGGGATGATCTTGGGATATGCCGTAATTGAGTTCACCAGCGAATTTCATGAACTTTGGGAAGATCGGGATGATTTTCTGGAAAATTTGGTGGAGTTATTTTTACATGGAGCCATGTCATCTTCAGCAGAATCAGCAACAAACTCCTTACAAGGAGGGTTCATCACCACAGAAGTAGCTGATTTACCAGCTAGTTTAGTTCACGAAATTCTGCAACAAGCCAGGAAATTCGGAATCCGAGATTATGCCTTGGCTTATGTGTTATTTGGAGCTGGATTATCCACCACAGAAATAATTAGCTTAGAGCGATCGCACCAAATCTACGATACTCAAGGGCACTTCTTGCAAATCACAATTCCAGGATTTATTCGTCAAGTGCCTGTGAATCAGTGGATTTTGGGTAAACGCTACGGTTCTTTTACCAATAATCCCTTAATCAAATGGCTGAAAAGTCGTAAAGATACTCAAACAGCCATGTTTCTGAATGATATAGGTACACCCATCTCAGAATCAGAGCTTGAGACACGTTGGCAAGTATGGAGTGAGGGATTATTAACTCCCCAAGCACAAGCACCAGCGATCGCCCAGGCACAACAAACCTGGCGCGTAGAAATGTTGATGCGGGGGGTCACCTTAGAAAACCTGAGTATTTTCACAGCTTGCGATCGCGTCCAATTACAACCCTATGTCCGCCGAGCCAAAGAAAAAGCCGCCCTAGAGCAAGCAACCCGTTTGGATCATAAACCGGGATAAGGAGTGGGGAGATTAGCTGTACTCTCATACCATTTCACTAAATTATTGATACAAATTACTTTCCCTGCCTCCCCTACCTGCCATCTGTATCAGCCTTAAAGTTAAACGGTATCAGATAAAGATTGGGTCTTGCTCGAACGGCGTGATAATTTCTTACGTGACTTGCCTCCCGCCTGGGCATATTGCAAACTGTCTTTGCCATAATGCGTTGCCACACTCATTAACATCTTTTCAGAATAGCCGCCCAATTCTTCTTCAATTAGAGAGAGGCGACCCGTCATTTCATCCAGGGTAGAGAGTAAAGTGTTGTAGGTTAATAGCTGGGTTTGCAAGTTTTGGATGTAGTTGTCGTAGTTTGTCAAATTTAATCCGTTGCCAAATTCTAGCGTCGGGCTAATTGATCGCATTCCTGCAATTCGACGGAGAGCCTTTTCTAGAGCCGGTGAACTGCGTTTTAGTCGTGCCATAAAATGCGCTCCTGAAGGAAGTTATAGGATTACTGCATGTACTCTAGCCAATGCAACAATAAACTTCTCTGAGAGATAATTCGGAAAAATTAAAGCAAATTAAGATCGAGCTAATTATTTTTAGTGGATTGTACTGAAATTTTTATTCAGTTTGTCAAAAAAGTCACCTTAGGTAAGCGACAGATACTTCAAAGTCGTGTTGAGGTACTTTAAAGTCATATTGAGGTATTTTAAAGTCGTGTTGAGGTACTTTGAAGTCATGTTGAGGTACTTCAAAGTCGTGTTGAGGTAGTTTAAAGTCATGTTGAGGTACTTCAAAGTCATGTTGAAGTACTTTAAAATCGTGTTGGAGTACTTCCAAGTCGTGTTGAGGTACTTTGAAATCGTGTTGAAGTATTAGATGATGAGTTTTTTTGCCTTAACCCGATTTACGGCGAAGGCGATCGCGCTGAAAAGTATCATAAATATAATTCAACTATAGGAGTCCTATTTGATTGCGTGAAAAAAACTCAGTAGACCTTAATCTTCTAGAATCCTTTTGCAAGAGTGCCTTTTGCCTCTTGCCTGCCTATTGCGCTTGCGCTGCGCTTCGCGCACCACATAAGTAAGTTCAGTAATAAAACCGGATTTTTATTGTATAGTGACTAATTGATGTCGCTTGAGGCATTAAGCCGAGAACTCTGCATCCAACAGAAATTTAGGCTGGAAAAGCATATCTTATATTATAGGTTTCAGCTTTTTACTTCTCTGTTTTAACCAAACACAAGAAGGCTACAAGCAAACACTATTTTAGTACATATTTACTAATTAATCCAGTCAGAACTCAAATACCAACTTATGACCCTAAGTTGGGAAAATACTCAAAGTTAGCAACGCTGCTCACAACCACGAGAAAATAATACTTTTCGCCCCCCACTACACGTTTTGGCTCTTTTGAGTATTTTAAATTATTGACAAAATGCGCTTCATTTTAACCTCTCACCGATGGTTTACGGGTCAAGTAGTTAAGATTTTCCTTTGCCTAAACCAAACCACCCTTGGGTAGAAACTTTCTTTCCACAGTTTGGGCAAAAAGTATGTGAAGCTAAAAGTTCAAAATTACAATGACGACATCTCTCGGGTGTTAGTAGTTGAGCTTCTTCTAATATAGTTTGCGATAGTTGAGCTTCTTCTGATGTAGTCTGTGGTAATTGGACTTTTATTTTACGGTCTAAAACGTCCTGAAATTCTCCAGACTCAACCCACTTTAGAAGTTCATGGGCACGTGCAATTGTAAAAGCTTGATCTCTTTGTACTGTACTAATTACTTTGAGGACTTTATTGTATAGATTATCTCCAATTCCCTCAAACTCTCTTGCTTGATTTTTAAATTCATTAACATTAAAAGAGCTAAAATATTTTGGTGGTAATCCTGCCATTTTTGCCAATGCAGTCATTGCAACCTCAAAGTCTTGGCACGCGAGCAAGCCAGCTCGATCTGCGGTATAGTCCGCCATCCTAAGCCATTGGTTTAATGCGATATGTAATCCGCCGGTAATAGAACCAGTTAACCCACCTAATCCAAAAGCTACTGTTGAAATTGCACTGCCCAGTACTGGAAGTAAGCGGGCAATATCTTCATAAAGAACCTGCTTGCTCTTGACACGACCAACCTCACAGCCAATCAAAAATAATAACTCTGCATCAGAGAAGTTTTCGATAGCCTCAGCGCTAATAGCAATAATTGGCTTGCTTACGCCTACTGTAAGCCCTTGCATATTATTGGTTGGAAAATCTAATATACGGAAATAGTCGCTCCATCGAAAATAAAATTGTGGTTCTATTTTAGGGTCTAAATCTAAATTATCACAAGCATTTTCAAAAATTGGATAAATTTCAGGAAAAGCGCTATCGGTAACTAAAAGATTACTGCCAGTAAACTCAATTCTCAACAAGGTTTCAAACCCCAATTCGTAAAATTTATTCACTAAAAATCCTAAACCTGGTGTTTTCTCTAGTGCCAGTAGAGCTTTACGATCTTCGGGATGCTGGTATTCAAGAGGATCAAGTCCTTCAATTTTCTTAATGCTTACCATAGAATCGAATCTCCATTTACAACCTGATAAATATCAACTGTTAACCATAATAATACAGGGTAAACGCATCTAATTTTGTATTTTGAATACAGGTTTTTTCTAAAATATGCTTACCCTGAAAAAAATAACAAAATAGTCTAATAAGAAAAACCTATTTTTTCAGAGTAATGTAGAGAATATCTGATAACAATTATCAAAATAACTACTTATAGATAGCAAAATTTGCATGAACAATAATTTACATATCATAAACTTAATCCCGATATTTTAGCTATCTCATTATTAGCAGGAAAAAAAATGCGAACTTCACCAGGTAATCCACCTAAATTATCATTACGAGCAATGAAATATATTATTTCTTTACCTTCTTCCTTGTTTCCTCTCAATCCAACTTTTGTTCGCCCAGGTTTACTATAAATGATTTGCGTGGGACGTTTGTAGCGATTGGCTACTGCAAATGATGAACTAAAGTTATTTTTAATAAATCTTTGTTCTATTTCTCCATTTAAAAACAAAGATTTATGAGCAATCATCTTAAATTTCTGAATTTCTAGCTCAATTTTATGACTATATAAAGCATCAAATAATTTATCGATAAGCTTAGAGACAATTTTATCCTTTTCTGTAACTGATCCTTGAGTAATATAATCTTTCTTTTCTTCTGATGCCTCGACGAAATCTTGCTTGCGTTCACGAAGTGGTAAGGTTCGCAGCTTGCCAAGTTCTGTTTTCGGAGTAGCCTGTTGGCTAGTCAGGTAGCGGTAAAGCTTTTCATATCCTTCTTCAAGGTCAAGGACATAGCGAGAGAAAGAAGAAAGTATAACAGGAATATGACCTGAATCTTGGGGGGAAAAAATAACAGGGATAAACTTGGTGTTGTTTACGTATCCGTTATAAAGTTCTTGGGCGATAATTGCTCCTTCCCATGTCACACCTTTACCTTTACCAGCTTCATTCTGACCCCTAAATCGTTGGCAATAGTGTTTAGTGCAAATTACAAGCACAAATGTAGCCCATTCCAGCTGATTTTCCATCCAGCGAGGCCATCCTTCAGATGGAAAATCTTCATACTGGTCAATTTGGCAGTCAACCCCCTCCGAGCGGAGACGATCCGATAGTTGTAAAACTTGGTTTTGGTGTTCAGGTGAGTCCCAGCTATAGCTGATAAAGACCTTTGGATAAATCTGATTCATGTTATTTAGTACCTATAATCAAAATCGTGATAGTTTCTTACCTCTTCCCCTCACTGTTTGGAGAGGCTTCGTTTATTTGCAGCCACTGTTCGATCAATTCAATGACTACCTGACTCATCTTTTTACCATGCAGCACACAAGTAGCATGGAAGCGCTTCTTTAAATCATCTTCAATGCAGATGTGCATCTCTTTGTTCATCTGTTTATATATGATGAGGCATTTAACTTACTACTAACAAGCTACAAAGCCAAAAATGGAGATTCCGCCAAAATCCCAGAACTAACACATTAATAAATCTTATCGGAACTTCTATAGGCAAGGGACGCTGAATAGCAGGTGTTATGAAGGGAAACATTTCTAACTGCTAGAGAATGAGAAATCTAGCAATAATTACGGTCAGCACCAGAGTCAGATAAAACGGATATATAGAAAAGGAGAGGCTGGAGGAAAATAACAAATTGACAACATTCATGCCTTGAGGCGGCTTTAGAGCAAATAGTTTATCGATTGCAATTTCACCAGAAGAATGCAACTCTTTTACAAAATCATTATAAATCTGACGAAAGCTTCGTTCTTGACCCAAATAGTAAGAATCTAGTAAGAAAAAAAGTATTATTGGTATTAAAGATATCCAAGCATAATTAGGCTTGTTCTTATCTGCAATCACCACAAGAATTGCTGAAACTAAAGAAACGCACCAAGTTTTGCAGTTGGCACTGTTAGAGGCCATTCGCCCAATAACTCCCTGCAAAATGTTCAGGTAACTTTGCACAGCATCGGACTCAAACGTTACTTTAGGTGGTTGTGGCTGCGGACTAGAGTTACTCACTGACTTTTTATTGAATGTTATATGTTTAAAACGTTAGCCAACTTTATTGTAACGGTAAGGCGGAAGTCAAAAGTCAAAAGTCAAAAGTCAAAATAATTGTATTCCAAGCTCTTGCGCCATTTGAAATGGTATGTTTATTTCCGCCGTGTTGTACTAGGAGCATCTCCCCTCGCTTTCAACTACACTCAGCTTTTTGATGACAAGCATTTTGTACGACGACACTAATCTGTCACCGATGACAGATAATTTGTCACTGTACACTTATACAAGTCTTTGCTAACTGTGCGATCGCTCCTTTAATGAAACCGCGATTACCTCCTCCACATTAGAAAAGCGATCGCTCTCTTAAGTCGATTGATTTCATTTTGACCGGCGATCGCCCATTACAATCAAGAAAAGGGAATGAAAAGGATCTGACCTTCATATTCACCAAACTTACTGCAACGAACAAATAAATATAAGTCGTCAATGACCTGTCCGATCGGAGCCGTTGCAATAACTTCAACAACTCCAGGCATAGACAAACCTTTGTTGATTCGCTCATAAGCATGGACAGTAATTGTTGCTATATCATGGGTAAGCAAGATGCGTTCTTCATTGGCTGCCCACTCTAAAATAGTGGAATCATCAGTATGGATTAGACCTACATCTTGGACACGAACAATATCCAATCCAGGTAAACGTCTTATCAAGCCCCGCAATATCGAGCCATTGAAGTTCTCATCAGTCAATAGACGCACTAGCTATAATTCTCCTTGGGGCTGATAGCGATCGCGCAAGCGCTGCCTAAGATTAGCTAAATTATATTGCTGGACAAATTGATTTCGCTGTTGTTGAGCTTTTTTGCGACGCTGCTCTAGGTAATTGTCGATTTCTTGGCGATGGGTGAGATAGTATGCGATCGCTGCGTATATCTCCCCTAAACAGAGAACGGGGTACTGAACAGCAATTTCTTCAGGTGTAGAGCCGTTATGATATGTTGCTAACAAGCTATCGAGAGTAACGCGGCTTTGACCGATGCGAATACCTCCAGCTTCATCCCAACGAAACGGTGGAGCGGTAACCTGAAATTCGATTTGAACGCTCATGGGGGTAATTCTTGGATTTGTGGTATTTCTGCCTTCAGTTTACTTTACCCGTTAAAGAGCGATCGCCCTTACATCAAAATTCAAAATTGAGGAAAAAGACTGGAGGGGATGTAAGTCTTTCCCCTCCACCCCTTTTGCCCTATGTCCAATGCCCAATTAATTCAACGGCTCCATAATGGCTCTTAAACCGTTGGTAGAGAGTGTTTTGAGCATTTCTTTAGCGTTATATTCACTGCTAAATACTCCTGCTTGCATAACTCTTTGACCTTCCCAAACTGTGGGAAACGCACCAGGAGCAAGGAATCGTACTAAATCTTGATCCTTATCAGTTGCTAGTGGCACTACCACGCGATAACGTATACCGAACTGTGTCGGAGAGTTACCGCCATAGGGAATAGTTGTAGAATTTGTTCGTATATTGCGAGTATTACCAATAGGGATATTGTTATTAGGAAGTGGTAAAAGTGCTGAAGCCCTTGGGGCAGCAGCTTCTAGTATTGGTATTGGTAATGGCTGCTGTGTTTGATCCCTCATACTTGGAACTAGTGGCTGTGCAGCTGAATTGGATGGATACTCAGGGGCAGTAAACTCAATCGTATTAGGATCAATCCGCACATAATTCAACTGTCGTGTATCAGGCGGCTCTGCTGCACTAGGAGTTGTAACTTGAGTGTTAGTTGATACTTGTCTACCTGACAAGCTGCTAGGAGTAGGAAATCTAGCAACTCTAGAAGTGGATGGCTGTTGATTAGAAATGGGCGCTGAAAGTGGTATGTTCGCAGGCAACAATGGCAGCAGTTGAGTGTTTAATTGTCCAGGAACACGATTATTTGGTGAAATGCTGTTGCTGGATAATGGCGCTGTTTGCCTATTGGTAGTTTCAGAGATTTCGGGAGCCGAGAAGCTGATTTCCCCAGTTGGTGGTATTTCTCGTAACGCATTGTTAGGGACAGGGGTGGGTTGAGAAATTGCGGCTGCTAGTGCTGTTGTCCCGTTAATATCTACCTTGCCACTGATGCGATCGCTCACAAGATTATTACCACCAGCAGAAATCACCTGTTTAGCAGCGCTGGCGTTAATGTCGTAACGGGCATTATTTTGAAATGTATTACCCCCAGGTTCAGATGCACTACCCAAATCTGGCATTGCTTGAGCGATCGCAACTAAACCATCTTCTTTATTATCTTGAATAGAATTATTCCGTAAAATCGGGCGGGCATTTGCTTGTACCACAATTCCCGATCTATTGTTCTGAATTTGATTGCCGATGACTATAGGAGCGGCATTTTGGGCAATATTAATGCCAAAACCCGTTTGGTGGAAGACATTTTCCTTCACTTGTGGAGTAGAGTTACCAGCAATTGTGATGCCATTGGCTCCATTGCGATCGAAGTAATTCTTACTAATGGTGGGTGCAGCGTTACCACTGACGGAAATCCCATCTTGGGTACTGGCAGTAAATGTATTTTCTGCGACTACCGGATTGCTAGATTCAATCCATAAACCGTAACCACGGCGATTAGGGTTTGTTACCGTCACCCCAGTCAGTACCGCTTGATTTGCTCCAACAATTGTGACGTTTTGACCAGCAAAACTCCGACTCAGGTAATCACCACCTCCCTGAATGATAATGTCCTTACCTTGATTGCTAGGGTTGCCTTGAATTGAAATACCCGGTTTCAGCATTAAGGGAAATTCTTCACCTGTCTCGGCGCTATAAGTGCCCGTGGAGAGCATAATTACAGTATTGGTGTTAGCTAATCGCAACGCTTGGGTAATTGTTTTTACAGGAGCGGATTCGCTGCCATTGCCTGCCTTGTCATCTCCACCACTAGGGTTGACAAACAGCACGTTAACCTGAGAAGTTGTTTTCTCACCCAGAGGTGCTGAATCTGGTGTCAATGGAATTTGAGCGATGCCTTCTCTACGAGAGGCTTCTCTTTCAGAGACGCTAACGCGTAGCTTGCTTCCCCGTAGGGGTACGCCAACGGCAAGCTCCGCTAACGCGCTATCCAGGAACGCCATACTTGTCGCTCCCATGCCTACAGTAAAAGATAATACCGAAAAACTAAAAAATAAAAGCTTTGCTGATTTCAGAAACTTCAGCTTTGCAAGCATAACATCTACTCTACGGTACTTAGCAAACACACGTGGGAGCATCATATTTAACACGTCTCCTTAGAAGTAATAATAAATTCTTATACTCTTAGAGAGTATTATGTCGATAATATTACTCATAATATTGACTGATTGGCGATATTTAATACAGAGTAATAAATGATATTGTGTCTGTTCAACAATACCTTGTCCTAAAGAACACGCTACGCGAAGGCCAAAAGACTCTCACTCTAAAAGAGTAAGGAGACTTACCACTACATTGGTGTGTTGAGCGTGGGGATTACGACATGGCAGCGATGTTGCTACGCTGCGGAGCGATCAAATCTAGACCAAGGGGCATGAGAGCGCTTAGGCTAGCAGCAAACAGCAGGAGCAGATCCAGAAGTACTCAATATCGATAGGTTAATTGTGTATCGATGGCTGCCTCCACGCGGGAGATGCAATCGCTGAATCAAGAGTAGTTTTCTCAATAGGTTCATTGCGTATCGGCAGCTGCCTCCACACGGACAGACTGAAGATGTAGAGCAGAAATGCTACCGATCAGCAAACGCAAGGACGTATAAAACTGTGGTAATCAGATTGCGTTCAATAAATAGGCTCGGATGGTATTTTGGCGAGAAAGCGCTCTATTACAAAGTTAAGATTTACTTTATAAATAAATGCTCTCTAAATAGTATCCATACAGTCTCAAATTTAATTTGCCGATTATAGATTTTCTGGTGTATCCACACTTCCCAGTCCTTTGTAAGCTTGTCGTTTACCGTAAAATACTTGACTAACCTTAGTGCGAAACTGTAGCCTCAAACTACACTTATCACTATCTATAGGAACATGGGATAATTTACTGTAACCCTCACCACTACGTTGTTTTGCGTAGATTCCGCAAAAAAAAGTAAAAAAAAGTAAATTAATTAACTTATGGTTACTAGGACTTATGATAATTCACACTTCGATGAAAGCACTAATGGGGTTGTTGTAATGGTCGAGCCATACAGCCAAAAAGAGCAAATACAGCAAGTTGTTTACCGCATTTTAGATGCCAATTTAGACCGCGCCCGTGAGGGCTTGCGAATTATTGAGGAATGGTGTCGGTTTGGGTTGAATAATGCCCAGTTGGCTCTTGAATGCAAGCGTTTGCGACAAGAGGTAGCCAAGTGGCATACCTCCGAATTGCGAGCGGCGCGAGATACACCAGGCGATCCTGGCACTGAGTTAACTCATCCTCAGGAAGAAGAACGAGCTAGTATAAAATCGGTGTTGCAAGCTAACTTTTGCCGGATAGAAGAAGCATTACGGGTGCTGGAAGAATATAGCAAGCTTTACCAGCCAAATATGGCTAAAGCTTGTAAGCAAATGCGCTATCAGGTTTATACCCTAGAAAGTAGTTTAATGGGTCATCAGCGCCATCAATTGTTATGGCGATCGCGTTTGTATCTTGTTACTTCCCCTAGTGAAACTTTGTTGAACAATGTCGAAGCTGCACTTAAAGGGGGATTAACGCTCCTACAATACCGTGACAAAACTGCTGATGATTCTTTGCGTCTGGAACAAGCGAAAAAATTACGGCAGTTATGCCACATCTACGGTGCTTTGTTTATCGTTAACGATCGCGTGGATGTAGCTTTAGCTGTCGATGCAGATGGGGTGCATCTGGGACAACAAGATATGCCTATTGCCATTGCTCGGCAATTACTGGGTTCGCAGCGTTTAATCGGTCTTTCCACCACAAATAAAGAAGAAATGCAAGCAGCAATTGCTGAAGGTGTAGATTATATTGGCGTGGGGCCAGTTTATGAAACTCCCACGAAAGTAGGTAAAGCAGCAACAGGTTTAGAATATGTCAGCTATGCTGCCAAAAATTGCTCAATTCCCTGGTTTGCGATTGGGGGAATAGATGCCAATAATATCAATGATGTGATCGATGCCGGAGCCGAACGTGTAGCGGTGGTGCGATCGGTCATGCAAGCCGAACAGCCTACCCTGGTGACACAATATTTGCTCTCGCAACTCAATCGCATTAAACCAGAACTTTAAAAGAGTCATTAGTCATTAGTCATTTATCCAAAGTGAATAACCAATACCTAATACCCCATTCCCTAGTCCCCAGTCCCCACATATTATGTCTAACGAGATTACGATTCAGGTAAATGGAGAAAATCATAGCTGCTCATTTCAAACTTCTTTACCCGACTTACTCCAACAATTGGGTTTTAACCCCCGCTTGGTGGCTGTGGAGTATAACGGCGAAATTTTACACCGCCAGTTTTGGCCGGAAATAAAAGTGCAACCAGGCGATCGCTTAGAAGTGGTAACTATTGTCGGGGGTGGTTAGTTGATATGAGCCAGCAAGCCCAAATCCTTAAGGCTGCGTCGTGTAATCTCAATGCGAGCGGGTGCATCCTCTGGTTTATGCATATCAAGGGTTGTGGCGAAAAAGTAAACGTTTTTGTTTTGCTCTAAATAACCCACGAACCAACCAACGTTTGGTTTAGTACTTGTTAACCATCCCGTCTTTCCCCGCAGTGTGTAGTCTGGAGTTTGTTCGCGTACCATAATGTCTTTGACAAGATTTATTGTCCGTTGCGAGAAAGGCAAATCGCCTTGATACAACCGTTGCAAAAACTTAATTTGCTCTTTGGGTGTAATTTGCAATAGCTGCTGTTGTAGCCAAAAACGATCAATGTCTGCGGCGGTGCCAATTTGACGGTTCCCGTAACCTACTTTATTAATAAATTGCTGCATCCGTTCATATCCAGCCCTACGTGCTAGTACTTGATAGAACCAAACAGTTGAATCCTTAAAGGCTTGACGCAAATTCGTATCATGATTCCAGGCGTCAATCTCTCGGTGAATCCCATCCCAAGTGAGAACCGCCACATCATCAGGAATTACACCTGTTTCTAGCGCCACCAGCGCGTTAAAAATTTTGAATGTCGAAGCTGGAGCGATCGCAGTTGCATTACGTTGAGGATTGTGTTCATAGAAGCGGTTATTTTTCGAGTCATAAATCAAGATTGAGCCTTTACGCCCGAATTCTTGAAAGTGTCGCCCTAAATTTGGCGCTTTAACAGTCATAATTGCTGGACGTTCAGATGAGGTTGAAGCAGGTTGAGCCACAACATACATCCCTCCAAAGGTAATCACACTCAATACAGCAAGACATCCAATGACTGTAAACACAAGAGATTGCATTCGGCACTTTGCGTAACGCCGAAGGAATCGCCCCATGTGAAACAAGATATTTTTCATTGCACATTTAATCGCATCACAAGCGAGATCCTACACTGCAACTTGCTCATTTGCGGAGCTGTTTGTTAGAGGTCATCGCTCAATGTGCATTCATCTCACAAAATCGCGTTTCTCCCTTCTGATTTATAAAGCGATCGATGAAGGGTTCTCCGCTTGGCTAATTCTTTACCTTTGCGGCCGAGTTGCTCACGCAATTGCTCGTCTTTGCACAATCGATTGAAAGCTTGAAACACTTCATAACCAGAATTGGGATTAACTAGTATGCCATTTTCTTCATGCTGAACTGTATCTAGAACACCGCCTAGACGAGGGGCAATTACAGGCTTACCGAAGTAACTTGCTTCTAAATAAACGACACCAAAACCCTCCATATTATTAGGTTTAGTATCCAATAAAGTCAGCATGGCAAATATATCGCAGGCTGCATAATAACCTGCTAATTCCCGCTCTGGCACATATCCGGCAAAGTGGACGCGCTTATCTACCCGCAAACGATGCGCCAGAGATTTCAGTTCCGATTCACTTCGCCCTTGACCGCAGACTATATAGTGAACATCAACCCCAAAAGTTAGCAATAGTGGGATGTTATCAATTACTCGGTCGAAACCTTTATGTTTTATTAGTCTACCGATGGAGAGAATAACTATTGCTGATTCAGGAATGTTGTACGTCTGACGCACGCGAACACGTAAATCATCAAGGTTACTGGGACTCGCTACATTATTACCAAATTTTTCTGGTCTGATTACTGGGTTAATGATGTGGGTAGGAGTATCTAATCGCAAAGCATTTCTGAGATAGTCTCTTGTATAAGAACTGTTGCATACAATACCTTCGGCTCTATGAAGTGTTAATTTAAATAGCGATCGCAACACGGGATTGTGTAAAGTACAAAGAAGATCGTTGCCGTGCAAATAGATAAAAAAGCGAATAGGTAACAAATAGCTCAATAGCAACAGTGACGGAAAGTCATAGCCATGACCCCACTCTATATAACGGTAGTGATAGCGAAAATAGAGTTTAATTGCTAGGACAAATGAGCAGACGATATTCAAAAAAGGCTTTAGGATACTTCCCACACAGCCACTACGCCAGTATCTAGGATAAGACCAGCGATATACAGGAAATTGTTGGCTTTCATCAAATACTTTATCTCCTGAGCAACTAGCCGCTAGCACAATAACTCGTTCTGGATCTTGGAGACAGCGATTATAGATATATTCCCCAATTACAGCTTCTTTTGGCAAGAATATCCGGGATATGACTAGAATATCTGGGTATGCAGCTTTGTCTCTAATTTCGGCTGTTAGTTGAGAAATATGTTCCATAATAAAGTTGATAACTATATTTCAAATAATTTTTAATTTATTTACAATTACAATTACTTTCAAAGCCCTAATTATTATTTTATTTCTTTTAAAACGAATGTGTAGACAAATTTAAAGCCTCTTTGAGAAGATTAGCCAGGAAGATTGTTTTTTTATTGTGTTGATCTTATTTTTGCTGCAAATTTCTCACTAATTGAGAATTTCTGTGCATGATGAACAATAAATAAAAGCTAGCACTTGTAGCCAAATTGCTCAGTAAACAACTGTTGCGAAAATTACGAAATTTAGCTACGTTCAATAAAATATCCTAAATATTCTGGATTGTTGTGCCAAAATGCCAAAAAGTTGAATAAGTATTTGATAGCTACCTGGTGTATTGCTGCGCTTACTTATGGGCATCATGGATACTTTGTACTCTACTATGTATAAGTAAATTAGAAGCTTATAGATGTAGTAAATGCTTCTCGTCATTTAAAAATATCCTTGCACCTGAGACAAAACAAGTAAGGTGAAGTATTAAAAATATTAGTCAAGACAATCATTAAAAATTAAAATTATCTGTATAATTCAAGACTGTAAGCTTGAAAGTGCTAATCCAAAACGTAGCAACAATTGCCTGTAGGCGTAGCCCGTCGTAGACATCGCAACTTTCTGTAATTGTGAACATATCTTAAGGTACGGTTCCCCAGTCGAGAAATCCCCCCTGCGATCGCTACCTACCCAAGATAAGACGCGGTAAATTGAATATGTAGCCTTTAAAAGTAAATGCTACAAAGCTTGTTTGTTAAGGGCTGGCGTTAGCGACAGATCGCAACACTCCTAACCAGCGTGGGGAGAAATCATAAATAATTCCGTTTTCCAAGCGATTGTATTATGCGTAAAAAACTACAACAAACCATCAAACCGCTGTTAAAAACCTTCTTAGCCCTAAGCCTGGTGTTAGCTTTGGCTCTTAGTCATGCCGATGGCGCATTAGCGGCCCGCAGCGGGGGTCGGATCGGTGGTGGTTCCTTTAGAGCACCTTCTAGCCGCACATATACACCGCGTACCTATGCACCTCCTGGCGGGGGCGGATACTATCCTGGTGGTGGTTTTGGTGGTGGTTTTGGCTTTCCCTTCCTAATTCCCTTCTGGGGTATTGGAGGAGGATTCGGTGGTCTATTTAGCATCTTAATTTTCTTTGCGATCGCTAATTTCTTATTGCAAACTTTCCGCCGCGTCTCTGGCGGTGAAACTCCAGAAGCAGATTACAGCAGTAACTCTCCGGTTTCGGTAACTCGTTTGCAAGTAGGTTTGTTAGCTCAAGCCCGTGAATTGCAAAATGAACTCAACCACATTGCTGAAACTGCTGATACTAATACCCCAGAGGGAAGAGCAGAAATTCTCCAAGAAGCCAGCCTAGCTTTACTCCGCCATCCCGAATACTTTGTATATGCAGGTGGTGGTACTCAACAAGCGAGTTTAAATTCAGCGGAAAGTCAGTTTAATCGCCTGTCACTGGCAGAACGCAGCAAGTTTAGCGAGGAAACTCTTTCTAACGTCAACAACCAGTTAAGAGCAGCCCTTGCCAAAGATGCTTTACCTCCGGCTGGTGAACTCGACAACCCCACCCGCCTATTTACTGAAGGTCCTGGCGAATACATCATTGTTACCTTGCTGGCGGCGACATTAGGCAAGTTTGACATCCCAACAGCTATTAATAGTGCTGATGATTTACGTCAAGCTTTGCGGCAAATTGGTAGTATCCCCAGTGATAAACTTCTGGCAATTGAAGTTCTTTGGACTCCGCAAGCTGAAAATGATACCTTGACATCTGATGATGTGTTGGCAAATTATCCTGATTTGAGACTTGTTTAATCTCTAAGAAATTTCGTGATGAAGCGCTAAGAAAAAACTTGGCATCTTAGCCCAACAAAAAAGTTCCCCTTTGAGGGCAATCACTAGAAACCGCTTGTCAATGACAAGCGGTTTTTTGTAGAGCTTAGATATACTGAACTATATTTTAGAAAAATTATTCTTAAGTCTTGACTTTGGTAGTATTATCAAAATGCATTATACGCAAAGCGTTATCTTATGCCTAATGTTGAACTCGACGAAAACCGAGAGCATCGCATTAAAACAGAGATCATTGTAGATGCTGAAGATAAAGAAGACCGGGCCATGGGTTGGTACTACTACCTTGAGGAAACTTTGAATTTTCCCTTTGTGGCTAAATGGACTAAAAAGGGACGCAAATCGGCTACTGCCGAGGAGAAACAAGTTGAAGTGCTGGGAATGGCCCCAGATGAAGAGTGCCTAAAAGATATGTATGTAGAAGTGGCTTATATTGATGGTAAGGATGATGATGTATATTCTGCAAAATTATCTGAAATAGCAGCCGTTGATGCCGATAGTGAAACTCAAGAAGCGATCGCAGACTGGCTCTATTGGATTGCTAGAGGATATAAATTTTAAATTCTAAGACAAATACCGAATGACGCGGCAGGGATTGCCAGCAGCGACAACATTCTCAGGTATGTCTTTGACAACTACACTGCCAGCACCAATAGTTGTGTTATCACCAATAGTTACACCTGGACAAATAATTGCACTGCCACCAATCCAGACATTGTTACCAATGTTAATTGGGGCAGCTAATTCTCTACCAGAAAGACGAATTTCCGGCTCTGTCGGGTGATAAGCAGTATAAATTTGCACATAAGGAGCGCACAAGACATTTTCACCAATATGAACTGTATTGCAGTCTAAAATTACACAGCCATAGTTCATATACAATCTGTCGCCAGCGAAAATATTACTGCCATAGTCACAGTGAAAGGGTGGCACAATTGATGCTTTGTCACCGATCTTTCCAAATAATTCTTGCAAAATTTGCTGTCGTTGCTCTTGCTGTTCTTCAGTTGTAGAATTGTACCTTCGCAACAGACGACTAGCCCGCTTATTCTCGGCAGCCAATTCTGGATCTTCCGCCAGATATAATTCGCCTGCAAGCATTTTCTGTTTTTCGGTTTTTTCCATGACAGACTTATGTAGCTCCTCGGTTGTGTAAGATACACCTTAGTAGGGGCTAGAGTAGCATATTTCATCTAGATGAAAACCGCCATGAATCAAAATTCCAGATAGTTGTCAAGAAAATCAAAGCAATTTGAATGAAGTGGTAGCAGAAAGGACTAATTAACTAAATATCGCATAAGTAGCTTTTCCCTGCCGTTTAGCTCGGTACATAGCAATATCAGCATCCCGTAGTAGAGTTGCAGGCTCCTCATAATTACTAAAATTCCAAGTAATACCAATGCTAGCTGTAGCAGATAATTGATATCCATTCAAGTTAACTGGCAATCGTAAGGAGTCTTGAATACGTTTAGCAACATTGGTGGCGTCGGTAATGTCTTTAATATCCTCTAAAAGAACAGTAAACTCGTCACCACCAAATCGTGCTACAGTATCGCCACTACGTAAGCACGACTCTAAACGTCTAGCGATCGCTACTAAAAAATCATCCCCTATTCCATGCCCAAAGCGATCGTTAATCTCCTTAAAGCCATCTAAATCCAAAAATAAAACTGCAAAATAATAATCGCTTCTGCGTTTGCTACGTTCAATAGTTTGTCTGAGCCGATCTAAAAATAAAACACGATTCGGTAATGCTGTCAGCCCATCATAAAACGCATTGCGGATCAGTTGTGCCTCTGTCTGTTTGCGTTTAGTGATGTCTTGAAAAACTAAAACCGCCCCAGTAATATTGCCATTTTGATCGCGGATGGGTGCAACATTATCCCCAATCGCTATTTCTTTGCCATCTTTAGTAATCAGTGTACAGTTTTCTGGAAAACTTAAAATCTCACCTACTTCGATTACATTTGTGGCTAAATTTTCAATTGTTTCTCCTATATCTTTGTCAACTAAGTTAACGACTTCTACTAAATTTTTACCGAACGCTTCACTTTGCTTCCAGCCAGTGATTATTTCTGCTATGGGATTCATCATTTGAATACAACCATTTGTATAGGTTACAATCACTGCACAGCCCATACTGTTAATAATTGCCGCTAGCCTCTGTTTTTCTTCATATAAAATCTTTTTGCTTTGATGTTTGTACAAAACCATTTCAATTGCAAAATGTAAATCACTTTCAATAAATGGTTTAATTATGTAATTAAAAGGCTGACTTGGCTGATTTTTATCTAATGTTTTATATTCGGAACCATCTGTTAGATATATTATAGGTACATGGAAATGATTCTCGATAATATCCGCTACATGTACACCGTCAATCTCCCCAGCTAGGCCAATATCAATTAATACTAAATGCGGATGAGTTTCTGCTACTTTTTTTATCGCCTCTTCACCAGACTTAGTTATTTCTGAAACCGAATAACCTAATTTTTGTAAACTTTTTCTAATATTTGAGGCTAGGATTTTTTCATCCTCAACAACTAGGATTTTGCGGGCGAACATGTTACAGTAACCTGTTTGCTAAGGTTAAGATTTTTGTTGTCAGTATCAACTCGATCTAAAAGTCATTTCCAAAAGTCATTATTTTATCATAAACAATCTCTAAGTAACCTGTCTTCTTGCTTGATATAAATACTGACTAATGATCAAATAGTAATGTTATTAACCTCCCATAATTTCTGTGCTTGTCAAAGCTAATTTTGATTATTACATGCAGTTGATATCATGCCATTAACATCAGATATATAAGCTACCATGTAATTAACAACAATCAAAAAGTGATTTTCAAAAAAATCCAATAATTTTTCTTAAGGAAATTATAAATGCTAAGTATAGTATTTATGTAATAATTAATCAAGAATAAAATTTCATCAAATCGCAAAATACCGACTTTCATATAATTTGAAAAAATTATTTGATGGCTTGTATATAATGTAATAGTATCCATACACTAAATAAGTATTAAAAAATAATCCTTATCTAAAATTAAAGAGTTTAGTACTGCTTTGTCTACAAGTAGTTTTTGTTTCTTTAACTTGGATATAAGTTTCTGTCTGAAACTATCTTAAATTTGGAATGGTGAGTGAAATGGTGTTACTTAGAACTATTGATCGCTTCTGGTTAATACTTAATCACAGATCCTGCGATCTGAAAATATGCAAGTTAAATGCTCATCAGCAGATCGCGGGATTTTTTAGTTTTTTGATAAAAAGCGGGTGCTAAAGGTAATTATAGGAAAGATTCTCTTCGTGAGATCCTTCCACTTTCTACGTAAACCCCCTCTCTTTGCTGGCTTATAGATATTGAGAAGAAAAACGCGTTTTGTGTTTTAGAGATTGGACTTACTTTTAGTCAGTTCAATACTAATTTTGCCACCAAAGTCTGGAATAGGTGCGGCAGGTTTGCTGAGAGTGACTTGGACTTTTGTTACACGATCGCACTCTTGGAGAATAGAATCTGCGATCGTTGCTACCAATTTCTCCACCAAAGCAAACTTAGACGTTTTGACTAGATGTTGTATCAAGCTAATGACGCTGCGATAATCTAAAGTGTCTTCGATCGCGTCAGTCTTGGCCGCTGTGGAGATATCCAACCATAACCTCGCATCCACCTCAAACCATTGTCCTAACACCTGTTCTTCTGGCAGATATCCAGTGTAGCCATAGCAGCGAATTCCCGTTAAATGAATGCAGTCCATAAAAGTTTGAGAGCAAATTGTGCATTTTGTAGAAAGTGGAGCAAGTTTGCTTGGAGATTTTCTTTCCCCCAAACTCGCGTGGCGGTGTTGGGTTCCATCTCCGCATTTGTCAAACTTTCCCAGATGAATTTTAAATTGAATTTCCCTAGACAAAATCTAAAATTTAAGATTGTTTTATAGCTATGTTTGATTTAATGCCGATCGCCTATAGAAATGTTAATCAACTTTGGGGTTATATCTTAACAGAGACACTAAAGCGGTTGGGATTGACTTGTGCCATTATTTGTCCTGGATCACGCTCTACACCCTTAGCAGTAGCCTTTGCTCAACAAGCACCTGAGATTGAAGCGATTTCCATTCTCGATGAACGTTCCGCCGCCTTTTTTGCTTTGGGACAAGCTAAAGCAACCGGACGACCTGTAGTATTAGTTTGCACCTCTGGTACAGCAGGAGCAAATTTTTATTCAGCAGTCATTGAAGCCTCATATAGTCGCGTCCCACTGTTGATATTAACCACCGATAGACCTCCAGAATTGCGAGATTGTCACTCTGGGCAAACTGTAGATCAATTGAGATTATATGGAAACTACCCAAATTGGCAAACAGAGTTAGCCTTACCCTCCGCCGATCTGGGAATGCTAGCTTATCTGCGACAAACGGTAATTCATAGCTGGGAAAGAGCGCAAACTCCTACGAAGGGACCAGTACATTTGAATATTCCCTTTCGCGATCCTTTAGCACCTGTTCCTGATGGAACTGACTTGAGCTATTTGCAATCACAGTTTCAACCAGAAGACTTCTTTGCAGGAATAGGAAACACCACCCAATTCCCCATTCCCCATTCCCCATTCCCCATTCCCCAAGAATGGAAAGAATGCGATCGCGGCATTATTATCGCAGGTGTTGCCCAACCCCAGCAACCACAGGAGTATTGTAGAGCGATCGCGCACCTTTCCCAAACTCTCAAATGGCCCGTTTTAGCAGAGGGACTCTCCCCAGTCAGAAATTATGCCGAACTTAACCCTTATTTAATTTCCACTTATGACCTGATTTTGCGAAATCAGCAACTAGCAAAGCAGTTAGCGCCCGAAATGGTGATTCAGGTGGGTGAAATGCCTACAAGTAAAGAACTGCGTAGCTGGATAGATGCAACCCAACCGCGACGCTGGGTAATTGATCCTAGTGACCAAAACCTCGACCCTTTGCATGGGAGGACGACGCATTTACGGATATCTGTAGAAGAGATGAAAGTAGAGGAGAGAAATTTATCTTTATCCTCAGACTATGGAAAGCAATGGTGTAATGCAGAAGCGAAGGTTAGGTTAGTTGTTGATGAGACGATGGGAAAAATAGATGAAATAATTGAGAGTAAAGCAGCTTGGTTAATTTCTCAGATTTTACCGCCTGGAACGCCTCTGTTTATTGCCAATAGTATGCCTGTGCGGGATGTGGAATATTTCTGGAAACCGAATAATTTAGGAGTGCGATCGCATTTTAACCGGGGTGCAAATGGCATTGATGGCACATTATCCACAGCTTTAGGAATTGCCCATCGCCAGCAAAGTAGTGTGATGTTAACGGGAGATTTAGCTCTGTTGCATGACACCAATGGTTTTTTAATCCGCAATAAGTTTGTCGGACATCTCACAATTGTGTTAATCAATAACAATGGTGGGGGAATTTTTGAAATGTTACCCATTGCCAAATTTGACCCACCCTTTGAAGAATTTTTCGGCACTCCCCAAGATATTGATTTTGCTCATCTGTGCGCCACTTACAATGTGCAGCATGAATTAATTACTTCTTGGCAGCAGTTGCAACAAAGATTAAACCCATTACCAAATACAGGAATTCGGGTTTTGGAATTGCAGACAAATCGAAAGACAGACGCTAAGTGGCGACAGGAGAATTTACGGCAGTTTGCCGCAGATTTTGTAATTTAATTAACCCAATGGATTTTGCTAAAATAGAGGGATAAAATATAGCATTTGGGTAAAAAGTAAGAACCGTTTGTGGTATCAAACTTAAAGATGCTTTACCATAATTTTTTCAAATAATAATGAATTTTTTCAAATAATAATGCTGTTCACCACTATTACTTGATCATGGCTTTAAGCAAAAATCAATAAACAGTGCTGAATAGGGCGCATCAGTTTTAAGTTTTCAAATCATAAATATTGATTATTTAGTAAAGCATCCAACTACTATCATCTGTTATAAGATTAACTTCATCATCAAAATTATAGGGGTTAATGATGTATTGTATTAAGTTTTGAACTTGCTTTGTATTATCGTAGAAAGTAACATTATTATATTTTAAAGCGCAAAAGAAAGCGTCTTCTGCAATATAATTCTGGTCGATTTTGGGAAAATATCCTTTGATATTTGCTTCGTAACATAAAAGCCAGTTTTTAGAATATAAATTCTTGTCAGTTAGATCATGTTTTACTATACTTTCCCATTTTTTAAATTCTACTTTATCTTTAATAACATCATAATTTTGATATAAATCTAAAGCAACAATAGCTACAACAGAATCCTCTAAGTCAGAAATTGCCTGAATTGTTTTTCCTTCAATTGGTATATTTAGTGTCTTACTTAACCATAATGCCCATGAAACCTCATGACTATGATTTAGATTACTATGTTTACAAATTAGCGAATTAATTGTAAAAGATATTTTTTCTTTATTTAATTCATATCCTAAGATCGAATAGCTAAGTAGTATTTCTGTAGCTACAACTAATGCATTGGGTGCAACCATAATTGATTGTAATATGAATGATTCATAGAGATTCCAATTGTCAGGTTGTATATAAGTTTTACTGATTTTGCGAAGAGCATATTTAATTACAAAGTCCTCTGAAAATAACTTTGAATATTCAAACACTTTACTGAAGTAAGTTATGATATCACTATGCTGTTCTACTATATTTCCATCACTAATAGGATATCTTCTCATCTCTGACACCCAAATTGGCTCAATAGATTCGGGAAGTTCAACAATAAAAGTTTTTTCGGAATTATTTTCTAATTCAAACTCTTGAAGGATTTTGTGTATTTGAGAAAGTGCAAACTCTGCATCTGAAAGAGAGTTGAAATATAAATAATAATCATCCATATAACGAAATCCATCAAAAATAAAAGGTATTACTTGTTTAAGTCTTTTATCTATGGCAGAACCAATAATTTCTGCTATGATCAATGATGAATCAGTTCCAATAGGAATACCTAAGGTCTGTTGATCTTGTGTATTACGAACGCAACGATCAATTTTGTTTCCTATTAGAGACTCACTTCTATTTATTTTAGAGATATCTTTCCCATGAATAGCCCACGGAATACTATGAGTATAAATAGTAGAATAAAACCTTGAAATGTCAGCGTGAAGACAATAAGAATAACCTACTGAATGAATAACCCGCCAATCTAGCAAATCTTTGTAATTGGTAGATACAGCCCGTTCAAGAGTTGAATCACTACTAAGAGAAGATTCCATACCTGGGAAAGATTCTGTATCTGAGGAATGTTCACTCCTTTTCTTACAGCAAAATAATAATGGTTTATATAGAAAAGAAGTTTCAATAGATTCCCTCACCTCTTGCCAATTATCAGATAATGTATTACATAAAATAATTTGATGGAGAGGATTTGGAATTGCTAAATTACGGCGGGAGTATTTACTTTTAGGAAATGAATAATAAGAGCATTTACTAGAAGACTTTTTTGGTGTTTCTTGAACAATGCTATTAATTTTATCTAAATTAGTTGCAAGTCCTTCTGTTGTAAATGCTGGCACTAACTCTTTAGGAAAGAAACCGCTTCTGATAAAATCTTCGGTCTGAATAAGAGGAGAATTGGTTTGTATCATTGCACTATGGTTTGAAATCTTAAATTAAAGTATGTTCTAACACATAAATTCCAGCATTATTAACTAGAGATAGGAATAAAAAGCTAAGGCTCTTAGAGGCTGAAACTCTTTCTGTATAGTTACAAAATCTTTACATTGCCAAAGCTCAAGCTTCCAACTGTTCCAGCGATAATGCCTGAATTTTGGCTAAAAGTTCCTCAGCAATTTCACCAAATAGTTGTTTTATTAGTCGGAGGAGGAGCGATCGCACTTCTTCCACCGCTCTGATATACCCGCGTGTCTGCAAATACTTCTTCACTTCGGGAAACTTTATTTGTAGCCATCATTATTTTACGGAGTGCGATCGCCTTTCTTCTCTGGGTGAAACTTACCCGCTTACTTCACCTTGTAACCACCCTTCTAAGTCAGCAAGAGTAGAGAAATCCAACAAAGCATCACCTAAAGCTTCCAACTGTTCCACCGATAACCCTTGAATCTGGGACAGAAGCGCATCAGGAATATTACCCACGCGCCGATTTAATAGTCGTAAAACAATCGTTCTTTCTCCTTCGACCTTTCCTTCGAGCTTTCCTTCAACCTTTCCTTCTTCCTTCGCTTCCAGAATAGCCCGTGGTTCTTCCAAATTCAGTCCCAACATTGCTGCAATCTCCTCTCGACTAAGGTTAGAAAACTTGTAGACGATAATCGTCGTCACCAAATCAATTATCGCTTGCTCCGATTGTTGGCGTGCTTGTTCCAGCAAAAACCGCGCCCCCTCCACTGCTTCGGTTTCAGAAGTAACATTTGTCAGCAACATCAAACCCAATCCCAAAGGTTGTTGTCGTAAATCTCCCAACTCATCCAGATAAACCCGCCTGACTTGACCACTTTCCAGCAAAGCGCGGTGAATCGTTGAGTTGGAGGGTTCCAGGCTGCGAGAACCAAAGATTATTACCCCAAACCAGTCATCGTAACGGATAGAGTGGCGGTAGAGAAACAAAAACAATTCGCTAAAGAAGCGGTGATATAGGTCATCATCCTTCTGAAACTGGACTTCCGCAAAAAAGACGGTTTTGGAAACTGCATTAGCAGGAGGTCAAAATACTCCATCAATTCGAAACGCCGTTTCTTTCACTTCAACAGATTCAAACTGGTAGTTTTTTGCTTCTGGGGGTGGTTCATCTACTAATTCAAATAGCAAACCGGGAAATTGCTTGAACAATTTGTAGAAGATGGTGTCACGTCGCATTTTTATTCCTCAGCACCCAGACAATTACCAGATTGTAAAGGCTTGAGACAACAATTTTAGCGTAGGCGTAGCCCACCGTAGGTATCGCTTGTCCCTAAGACCGCGATAAAATTCTCAAGCACAACAGCGCACTCCATACCAATGCAAATTAACTGGCAAACTGCCAAAACCTACGAAGATATCTTGTATCAAAAAACTGATGGTATTGCGAAAATCACCATCAACCGTCCCCATAAACGCAATGCTTTCCGTCCAGAAACAGTCTTTGAACTGTATGATGCTTTTTGCAATGCTCGTGAAGATACCAGTATTGGTGTTGTCCTATTTACTGGCTATGGCCCACACACTGATGGCAAATATGCCTTTTGTTCTGGAGGCGATCAAAGTGTGCGGGGACATGCGGGTTATGTGGACGAAACTGGCATTCCCCGGTTGAATGTGCTGGACTTACAACGCCTGATTCGTTCCATGCCGAAAGTGGTGATTGCTTTAGTCGCTGGATATGCGATCGGTGGTGGACACGTCCTACACTTGATTTGTGACCTTACCATCGCTGCCGATAACGCCATTTTTGGACAGACTGGCCCGAAAGTCGGCAGTTTCGACGGTGGTTTTGGAGCCAGCTATCTCGCCCGCGTTGTGGGGCAAAAAAAAGCTAGAGAAATCTGGTTTCTGTGCCGCCAATATGATGCACAACAAGCGCTAGAAATGGGCTTAATTAATTGTGTCGTCCCAGTCGAACAACTAGAAGCGGAAGGTATTCAATGGGCGCAGGAAATTTTAGAAAAAAGTCCGATCGCAATTCGGTGTCTCAAAGCTGCGTTCAACGCTGATTGTGACGGACAAGCTGGTTTACAAGAACTCGCTGGCAATGCCACCCTACTCTATTACATGACAGAAGAAGGGTCTGAGGGCAAACAAGCCTTTCTGGAAAAGCGTCCACCAGATTTCCGCTCTTTTCCTTGGTTACCTTAAAATTGCAAAAATCGCACCTCACTAAAGGGTGCGATTTTTGTAGATGTCAACATTTACAGCACTAAAAATCTTAAAAACAAATCTTATCTTAAGCAAACTACAAAATCAATTCAGTAATAATGGATGACTAAATAACCACTGCTTTAGTCTTTACCTGTTCAGATATAGAGGCAGTTATTTCCTCTACAGGGGTAAGAGCAGCATTGTCTAAATCTGAGGCTAAGGAGTGAGAAGATGTTAAAACTGGGGCTGCGTCTGGCAAAATCCAAGCATCTTCCAAGGTTTCCCAAGAAGGTGCAAAAGGTGGAAGCGCCAAAGAGCAAGCCTTCCAAGTTGCTTGAACAGGCGCTCCCAACTGCTGGCACATTCCGCCACGGCGACCCTCTGGCTGGTAATGACGGCAATATCTACAGGCAGATGCTAAAAATTTAATGGGTTTCATTTGGATTCATCTTTAGTGCCGTTTCTGGCTGAATTTCATCTTTATATTCTGCTTCTATATATAAAGACGGATAAGAGCCAAAAAGCCATTATTTTCTATAGGTTTCAGCGATCCCGACGAAAAAATAAACTTTAGGATATTTTTATATTCTTGTTATATTTTTAAATAATGCTAAGAGTAGTTACCTATGGCTTTTGGCTAAAACTTATTAGGGATCAAGACTAAAACCAAAGCTTTTGATTTCTTTAGCCTTTTAACTTCCTCCTTAAGGATAGCTTTAGGCAGATAATTTTAGATAAAGAGTCTGCTTTTGTTACCACATTTGCCATATTTAAGCAGCAAAATACATTTTTTCTTAAGAATCATAACTATTTTATGTGGTAGCAGCAAGTTACTTTAGGATAAATTCTGCTCAACGAATAATCACTAAACTATTTTGCTTTTATTTAGGTCAGGACTGATTCCCTTCAAAACTGTTTAGCCGCACAGACAGAACAGACTTCCCAACGCTGGAGTTCGCCAGGTGGGGTGGGAGATTCACATTGAGGACAAAGAGGTAAGCCATGCGATCGCGATCGCATGATCTTAGCCCAATGCCCAAAAGCAGCATTAACATCCTTAGTGGGTGTAACATCAGGGCGACTAATCTCATCACCAAGGTAACTGGGATGCTCATCGGGCGAAACCGTTTGTTGCTGTTTTCTCTCCACAGATGGATTCTGCCAGCCAGCAGTAGAGAAGCGAATATCAACCAAAGGCGTTGGTAGCTTTTTATTCAACTTTAAAAGCAGAGATGTGCGACTAAAAGTCAGGTTTTGCGCCCAAGCAGCACTAGAAGTTGCCACCCACAAAACATCGCGCTGAATTGACAACGGTCGAGTATTTGCGGCAACTACTAGGCCAACAACTTCTGCCCAACACTTGAGCAGGTGTTGAAATGGTTGCTCTTGCCATTTAGCCTGCTTTTCTAGAATGCCCAAAATATCATTAATTGATTTCAAAGACATCGTTAAAAGTTAAAAGTAGGAAGTGGGGGAGAGGAGGAGCAGGAGAAGAAGCAGGGGGGCAGGGGGCAGGGGGCAGGGGGCAAGAGGGAGAATACAAAATTACCTCTTTCCCCTCTGCTCCCTGCTCCCTACTCCTTTGCCTTTTCCCAATGCCCAATGCCCCATACCCAATCTATATATTTAGATAATTTTCGCTACTATTGTCACAAATATATCTAAAGTTAATTCCAGCAGTCTACGTTTGAGGCACAGAGGCAATGACTCAAAACCCCCTGAACGATTCCGGATCGTCTAAAACACCTGGGTTGAAACCAGCACTAGCAGCAGCACTAGCGAGTTTAGAGGTGCCGCTAGATCAAGAGTTAGCTCGATACCGACGCACACGAACTGGTTTGGTGTCATCGAACCAGCCTCGTGTTGTAAGTTACATGAGCAGTCAACTCCAGCCATTGACTGCCATTCCTACAACATCGGGCACAACTCAGTCATCAGTAACAGAAATCAAAACCAACGTGCCGCCTGCATCTGTACCCGTTAATTATCAGGGAACCCCAGTGCCAGCTACAGCAAAAATCGACGTACCATCAGCATCTTCTGTAGTTGTGAATCCTGAGATGAAACCAGCGCCAGCTAAGGCAAAGACAGAGGAACTAAATAATCTGAATGTGACCTCCACCTCCGATTCTGCTAAAACACAAACTCAACTTCCACCACCCCCGCCCAACTTTAGTAGCAGCATTGTGCCAGCAATCGTTAAAGATAGTAAGAGCGAAAATCTCTTACAGCCAGATGACACCCCTAAGCACCCAGATGACTATTTGGAATCTAGTGAAGCACTGCTGCGAAGTCTGACAGAAGAACAACCAGAAACCAAGAAGCCAAGCAATTCTAGCGACAGTTTGCTATCACCTTTGGGTATCGGTTCCATGTTGCTGCTATTGGTGGCGAGTCTTACCTTGGGTTATGTGCTGTTCAATCCCAAAAGCTTGTCACAATGGAATCTAGGCAAGTTGTTTAACGGTAACTCGTCTCCCGCACCAGAAAATACTGAGGAAGTTGGGAGTAATATCCAACCTCCGATCCAGCCACCAAGCACATCTATACCCAAGTATCCCAATTTAGCTGCCCAAGAGTTTCCTGAAGTGAGAGACCCCAATGATGTAGTTGGCTTACAACCCAAAGTCCAACCAACTCTTGCAGTAGTGCCTAATCCAATCGTTCCTCAAAACCCCGCAAATCCTCAAGCAGCATTGCCTGATACCAACACAGCCCTAAAACCGACAAAGCCGCTCGCTTTAGCACCAGCACCGACGTTACAGCCCTTGCCTCCACTGAATTTGCCTCCCACTTCAACGGCAAAAACCTCGCCCAAACCAATCGCAACCTCACCAAAGCCAGATGCAGAAATCCAACCAGCAACAGATGGGTTCTATCATGTAGTGATAGATAATAAAGGCGCGGCTTTGGCCTCAGCACGGCAAGTAATTCCCGATGCTTATCTATCACCCAATAAAGAATTGATTTATCTGGGTGCTTTTAAGACTAAAGAGCAAGTACAACAACATATGAAATTGTTACAGGCAAAGGGAATCAAGGCACGGGTTCAGCAGCCATGAGTTGCAAAAATCTACGATACCATGAGATAACAGTCCTGAGTCATGAGTGCTGAGTTCTGGATAAACAGGACACGGAGACGTTTTAATTATCCGTGTTGCCACATCTACTACTTTCCGCATCCTCTTGGTAAAGTCAGAAGTCTTAACACTCAGCACTAAGTTAGTTGGGATGTGGCATCCACATTTGCGGTGATGAGTAATTATCAAAACTCATTACTCAGCACTGAATTTCGTGAATGGAGAGCCGACATGGAATTAATCAAGCGTATCCTGCGGGTGATTCGCGCTAATCTTAATAGTTTGATCGGCGGTGCAGAAGATCCAGAAAAGATTCTAGAGCAGACTGTCCTGGAGATGCAGGAAAATCTGGTGCGGTTGCGGCAAGGTGTAGCACAAGCGATCGCTACCCAAAAACGCACTGAACGACAGGCAGCGGCTGCCAACTCTCAAACGGAAGAATGGTATCGTCGCGCTCAATTGGCGCTGCAACAAGGCAGCGAACCTCTAGCACGCGAAGCTTTGACTAAGCGCCAAGCCTATAAAGAAACCACTACAGCCCTGTTTTCCCAGATAGAGCAGCAAAACGATATAGTAGCTAGGCTAAAAAAAGATATGCGATCGCTAGAGTTAAAAATTGCCGAGGCGAAAACAAAAAAAGATATGTATATTGCTCGCGCTCGTTCTGCCGAAGCATCTTATCGACTCCAGGAAATGCTCGGCGGAGTTTCTGCCACTAGCAGTCTGAGTGCCTTTGAGCGCATGGAAGAAAAAGTTTCGCAGATAGAAGCTAAATCAGAAGCAATAGCTCAACTCAGTAGCGACGACTTGGAAACACAATTTACTTCCTTGGAATCTACTAATAATGTGAATGCCGAATTGGCAGCGATGAAGGTGCAGGTTTTAAACGGGGCAGAAAACACACAGCCCAACAGTCTCCTCACCCAGGAGAGCCAAAAGATAGAGCAGCCTCCCCAACAGCAGTTACCTAAAATTCAGGACTCTTGAAGTTCGGCTAATTACCCCACTTTGGAGATATCTTAACAATTAAGAGTTGTTGGGAGGTACTGATTCAAACCGGAAAGATTACATTGAAATAGGTAGCTATTAAAAAAGTAAAAAAGCTAACTGTCCAACAAAAAGCGTAAAGCACACAAGGAAAAACAAAGTTATGGGATTATTCGATCGCATTAAGCGAGTAGTTAGTTCTAACCTCAACGACCTGGTTAACAAAGCCGAAGACCCCGAAAAAATGCTAGAGCAAGCCATCCTGGAAATGCAGGAAGACTTGGTTCAGCTACGTCAGGGAGTAGCCCAGGCGATCGCCGCCCAAAAACGTAGTGAGAAACAGTACAATGATGCCCAAAATGAAATCAATAAGTGGCAACGCAATGCCCAACTGGCGCTGCAAAAAGGTGATGAGAATTTAGCACGACAAGCTCTAGAGCGCAAAAAAACCTATACTGACACCAGCGCCGCCCTCAAAGCTAGTTTAGATACCCAAAGCACTCAAGTTGAAACCCTCAAGCGCAACTTAATCCAGCTCGAAAGCAAAATTTCTGAGGCTAAGACCAAGAAAGAAATGCTCAAAGCTCGGATCACTACTGCCAAAGCCCAAGAGCAACTCCAAGGCATGGTGCGTGGGATGAATACCAGCAGTGCAATGTCTGCCTTCGAGCGGATGGAAGAAAAGGTATTGATGCAAGAAGCCAGGGCCCAGGCACAAGGAGAGTTAGCAGGAGCAGATTTAGAAACCCAATTTGCCCAGTTGGAAGGTAGTAGCGATGTTGATGATGAATTGGCAGCTTTGAAAGCGCAAATGTTACCACCCGCTACTCCCCAAAGTCAAGCTCAACTGCCACCGCAACAAGAAACCACTGCTCCTAAATCTAATGAGGTGGTTGATGCCGAGTTGGATTCCCTACGCAAGCAATTGGATCAACTGTAAAATTGGCAGAAAACTTATTTGAGCCAGTCCCACGCCTGTTGGCTGTGGGATTTTGCGTCGTTAGTCAATAGTTAACAGTCCTAATAACTATAAATTATTGACTATGGACTGTTGACGACTTTGGGATAAAGTATTGTGTGTGCCAACTTTGATCGCCACCTGATGGAGACTGCAATGAGTAAGGCTGTAATCACCATAACTGATGCTGAGTTTGAAACCGAAGTGTTAAAAGCCGAGCAGCCTGTATTAGTTTACTTTTGGGCTTCCTGGTGTGGGCCTTGTCAATTGATGTCGCCCCTGATTAACTCAACCGCTACCAAATATAGCGATCGCCTCAAAGTCGTTAAGATGGAAATTGACCCCAACCCACTCACTGTTAAGCAGTACCAAGTGGAAGGTGTACCCGCCCTCAGACTATTTCAAGGAGATAAACTACTAGAATCCACTGAGGGAGTTATCGGCAAAGATAAATTACTCGCTCTTTTAGATACGCACTTAAGCAGTAATTAGTCAATAGTTCATGGCAAATGACTAATGACTAATGACTAATGATTAATGACTAATGACTAACATACAGTTTGCAAAACGTTTACAACCCCTACAATCTAATGTATTTGCTGATATGGACAGAGCCAAAGCAGTCGCTTTGGCCGCTGGACGGCAGGTAATTGATTTGTCCTTGGGGTCTTCTGATTTACCAGCCGAGGCACACGTCATTGAGGCGATCGCTCAGTCTCTCCACGATCGCAGTACCCACGGCTATCTATTGTTTAACGGTACCCAAGGGTTTCGCGAAGCCGCAGCCAACTGGTACAAACAAAAATTTGGCATCAAAGTCAATCCCCAAACTGAGGTACTACCTCTGATTGGTTCTCAAGAAGGTACAGCCCATTTACCCCTAGCAATACTCAATCCAGGGGATTTTGCCCTATTGCTCGACCCAGGTTATCCCTCCCATGCGGGGGGAGTCTACCTAGCCAGTGGCCAGATCTACCCAATGCCAATACGGGCAGAAAACGGTTTTTTACCAGTGTTTGCTGATATTCCCGCTCCAGTCTTGGCTCAGTCGCGGATGATGGTATTAAGCTATCCTCACAATCCCACAGCTGCGATCGCACCTTTATCTTTCTTCCAAGAAGCCGTCGCCTTCTGTCAACAACACAATCTTGTGCTGGTTCACGATTTCCCCTACGTAGATTTGGTATTTGGGGAAACTGGGGAGTGGCTAGATTATTCTCCCAATCCAAAATCCAAAATCCAAAATCCAAAATCCCTAGTACCCTCGATTCTGCAAGCTGATCCAAAGAAAAGCGTCTCGATTGAATTTTTCACCCTTTCCAAGTCCTACAATATGGGCGGCTTCCGCATTGGCTACGCCATCGGTAATGCCGAGTTAATTAACGCTTTACGCCAGGTAAAAGCCGCTGTTGATTTTAATCAGTATAGGGGAATTTTGAATGGTGCGATCGCAGCCCTAACTGGGCCTCAAGCTGGGGTAAAAACGGCTGTTGCAACCTTCCAACAGCGCCGCGATGCTTTCATCACTGCTTTGCATCGCATTGGCTGGAACGTTCCCACTCCCCAAGCCACAATGTACATCTGGGCAAAGTTGCCTTCGTCTTGGAGTCAAAACTCCGTAGAATTTTGTACCCAGCTAGTCAAACAAACTGGTGTAGCCGCTTCCCCAGGTGCTGGCTTTGGTAAATCCGGAGAAGGATATGTCCGTTTTGCCTTGGTGCATGAGCCACCTTTGTTAGAAACTGCTGTGGAAAGAATTGCTGAATTTCTAAATTAAATTTATTCTCAAACTAAACTCCAAAGGTTTTTTCCAGCAAAGTCTATGGATAGAAAACACGGTAGGGGCGCACAGATGTGCGCCCCTACGAATACCTATATTCTACTAAAAACGACACTATGTATCTAAAGACACTATTGCATTTGACTGAAAATGTAATTATACGTAAAAAACTCGAGAAATATTCGTCATCTTTTCATTGATAATCGTCAGGAACTTTACCCAATCAAGTCTCCCCATTTCTTAAACTGGGTTTGTACGCAAAGCTACCAAAGATGGCTAACAATGTAGGTCGCCTTTTTAAGCAGCCGTATTGTCAAAAAGCCTGTAGTCAAGACAGCCCAAGCCTAGAAACGGCAGTAGTTTAAAACTTAACTTCCAAACTGACAGAGACTTGAAAACAATGAAGATGACTTTTCAGAAACTTGTAATTGGTGCTTCAATGGCTATTGGTGTGAGCGCTCTTGCCACTGTACCAGCACAGGCTGGAACCCTTACCGGCGCTACTATTGGTGGAACAGCAGCCAGTGATTATTTTGTCTATGATTCCAATGCTACAAATACCTTCAAAGTAGCAAATACTAGTGCAAATGTACAAAAAGTCCTAGATGGAAATGCCGCAAATCCTACTGGAAATGTAGAGTTACGAGCTAGCACTGAAGGAGTGGGTTTTGATTTCACCAAAAACACCAGCTTGACAGGGCAAATTGGTGGCAGAAGTATTACTTTGAGCAGTCTAACAGAAGCAGATTGGTTTAGTACTGGATCGGGAATAAGTAAAATCTATGGAGCAAATAATTTTGCAAATACTTGGTTTAAGCAATTTGCTAACGCAGCTGGTATAACAGCAAGTTCTATCCCTACAGCCTATAATGCGTTTTTTGGCATCAATGGTTTCCAACGCTCCAGCGACCCTAATATCTCTTATGTTAATCAAAATGACATCACTGGCGATATTAAAATTGGGTTAGCCGGTCACTTTAATTTAAAAGACTACTATGCTCCTTTATTAGGACCTATGGCTAGTCTTCTCAAAAATGGATTCCAAGCTAGTGAAGTTGTGAAAGTTACCTACAATGACAAGACTGATTTCCTTTACAGCTTTTCTGCTACGGCAACTAACCTAAAAGAAGGTACTGATGGAAAGTCTCACAGTGGCAACTATGAAGTTAGCATAAAAGGTGTGCCTCCCGCAGCAGTGCCAGAACCATCAGTAATACTGGGTCTGCTAGGTGTTGCTGGTGTGTTTGCTACCCAACGCAAATTTAAAAAAGCGTCTATTTAAGATTACGAGTTCAAAACGACAAATAAGTAAGGGAGCTGTTAGCTCCCTTTTTTGATGAATAATTCCTTCCAGCTATAAGATAATTTAATCTTCTAGGTTATACTGTTTCTAAAAATATTTGCAACAAATGGATTGGTTATAAATATCTACATCTGTATGCCTCTACCAACGTATTTGTAACAGATATTTCGTGGAATGGCATGACTTACCATACCCTTAGTTAGAGGATTACTTAAGTAGTTTTACTAATACAACTTAGGCAATTCAATTTTTAAAATCAGCCGTTGGTTTAGTACTCTAAATTAGAAAAATTTCGTAAAAAAAAGCTTAATTTTTAATTAAATTATATTTAAGGATACTATTATTTAAGTATTGTAGTGCAGCTAAATTTAATTTATTCATATCTTTGACTAGATGACATAAGTCAAACTTCTATTTGTTTCACCGTTTAAATGCACTCCCGTTTTAGCTTATGGTAATAATTGTTGGCTTTCACTTAAGATAATCAGATAATAGGTAACAATGAGAGCACAATTACTCAATATAGATCAGCCATTGCGGTCACACAAAGTGAGACGAATTTTGCTAGTTGAAGACCATTATCTCAATCGGATGTTACTGAGTGACTATCTAAGTTACTGTGGGTACGATGTCCAAAGCTTATCAGAAGGCTCTGGTTTTTTCTCAACTATAGAGAAATTCGAGCCAGATTTAATGTTATTAGACTTGAAATTGCCAGATATTGACGGCTATTCGCTCTTAAAACAAGTTCAGCAAAAACCTGATTTGTCAAAAATACCTATCATTGTCGTATCAGCCTTTGCTTTTAAAGCAGATCAAGAAAAAGCTCTAAGTTTGGGTGCGTGTCGCTATTTTGTCAAACCTCTAAAACTCAAGGATCTCATCCTTACAATTGAAGAACAGTTTACTTGTCGCCACAGATAAATTTTCTAGTTGGCGTGCATTTATTCAGATTTTTGGTTAGCGATAAACTCTTCCACGTGCTCACTAAGATTTTGTACAGAACTGCCAATTTTTGAAATTTTCTGTTGTAGTTGTGCTAACAACAAAACTGCTGTTTGCAGATCATTAAGAGTTTCGGCCATAGCTTCACGGTACTGGGCTTCAAAGTCTTGTATATTCATAGTTTAGCTTTTGTATTAAATCATTATAATAGCTATATTCTCAATCATAATCATAAATTTAAATTACTAAATCCGTTAATTCGCTTAATGTTATAATTTCAATTAAAAAACCAAAATACTGGAGATTAACAAATTATTTATCTGATATTTATATAAGCGATATATCAGACTCTTGTTTATTATTAAGCATGAAAATATAAAAATATAAACATCAATAAATAAAATCTTCTCAACTTCAATATAAAGTTTCAGATAACAAAGTTTTCTCGATTTAAAAATGTTAATTATAGATTCAAAAAGCAAAGTTTTTATTCTGACAGCAGCAGCCGATGACTAAGGTCGCAGCTAGACAAACTCTTATCTGCTCCAAAGTTCTGATGCTTGCAACGATTTTTCTCGCAAGCGTGTAGCTTGAAAAACGATCCACCCTGCGGGAAGCTCAAACGCGAATAGCGTATCGCAGACAAGACTCGCTAATGCTGGGCTAACGACGGGAACCGCAATCGCGCAGCGTCTCGCGACCCCCTCACCGCAGAAGCGTCTACAGACTTCTCTTTGTATGGAGTAAATGCCTACCTAACTTGAGAGTGCTAAGTAAAAAATTCGGCGTTGGATATTTGCGGGATGATTTGGCAACTTCTAAAATTCCCCCCTGCTTCCTCTGCCTCCCTTGCCTCCCCTACTTGCCGTGTATACAGTTCATCAGGGCTACTTTATATTTACTTAATAAATAGTCTGTTAAATCGGCACGAAAAAATAATTTTTCTTAAAATAGAGAAAGAGTACTTAATTTTGGTTGTGGCAATACCTACTGAAATACTATCACTGCTTAAAGAGCCAGAACGATTGGAAAACCGTCTAGCCGAAATTCCACCGGAACCGGGGGTTTATTTCATGCGGGACAGGAGCGATCGCATTATATATATAGGTAAATCACGTAAGTTGCGATCGCGTGTCCGTTCCTATTTTCGAGATGGCTACAACAAGAGTGAACGCATCGCCACAATGGTCAAGTTAGTGACCGAAATTGAATTTATCGTCACTGATACTGAAGCCGAAGCGCTAGCGCTAGAAGCCAACTTGATTAAGCAGCACCAGCCATACTTTAACGTGCTGCTCAAAGATGATAAAAAATATCCCTATCTCTGCATCACTTGGTCAGAAGATTATCCGCGAATTTTTATTACCCGTAAACGCCAATTCGGTAAAGAAAAGGATAAATTTTACGGGCCTTATACTGATGCTGGTCTATTGCGAGAAATTGTCCGCATCTGTAAGCGGATCTTTCCACAGCGACAACGACCTCAACCACTTTTCAAAGACCGTCCTTGCTTGAATTTTGATTTAGGGCGCTGTCCAGGTGTGTGTCAACAGATGATTTCACCAGAAGAATATCGCAAAATTGTGCAAAAGATTGCGATGGTTTTTCAAGGTCGAACTCAGGAACTAATTGATATTTTGACCCAACAGATGAACGCAGCAGCTGAGAACTTGAATTTTGAGTCAGCGGCACGGATTCGCGATCAAATTTCTGGGTTAAAGTCGCTGACAGCCGACCAAAAAGTTTCCTTACCAGATGATACAGTCTCGCGGGATGCGATCGCACTGGCAGCTAACGAAGAACACGCCTGTATTCAACTATTCCAGATTCGCGCTGGTCAATTGGTAGGACGTTTGGCCTTTGTGGCAGATGCTCACGCAGAACCAGGAGCTATTTTACAACGAGCTTTAGAAGAACATTACCAAACTGCTGACTCAGTGGAAATACCCACAGAGATTTTGGTACAGCATAATTTACCAGATGTGGAGATATTGACGGATGTCTTAACTCAACGTAAGGGCAAAAAAGTCACGATTTTGACTCCTTTACGGCAAACTAAGGCAGAATTGATTGAGATGGTAGAGCGAAATGCCCAGTATGAATTGCAAAGAATGCAGAAATTAGGCGATCGCAATCACCAAGCAATGCAAGATTTAGCAGCCATTCTCGATTTACCAGATGTACCCCACCGCATCGAAGGTTATGACATTTCTCATATTCAAGGGTCAAATGCTGTCGCTTCGCAAGTTGTGTTTATCGACGGATTACCCGCTAAACAATACTATCGCCACTACAAAATTAAAAATCCTACAGTGACAGCAGGACATTCAGATGATTTTGCCAGTCTTGCTGAAGTCATCCAGCGGCGGTTTCGCAAATATGGCGTTGGGGAATCTGTAGCGTCAGACGGCTCTACAAATCAGCAATTATCACGCTCGGGTAATCCGGACTGGCCTGATTTAATCATGATCGATGGTGGTAAAGGTCAGTTATCATCGGTTGTTGCTGTCTTGCAAGAAATGAATTTATTAGAAGACTTGCGAGTTGTAAGTTTAGCAAAACAGCGAGAAGAGATTTTTTTACCAGGAGAATCTAAACCCTTAATAACTGATGCAGAACAACCAGGGGTACAGTTGTTGCGGCGGCTGCGGGATGAAGCGCATCGGTTTGCCGTGAGTTTCCATCGTCAGCAGCGCAGTGATAAATTGAAGCGATCGCGTTTAGATGAAATTCCTGGCTTAGGACATCATCGACAAAAGCTGCTACTAGGACATTTTCGCTCAGTTGACTATATTCGGCAAGCGACAACCACACAACTCGCTGAAGTAGCAGGAATTGGGCCACGTCTGGCTCAAGAAATTTACGATTATTTTCATCCTACTTGAAGTGACAACTCCCACTCTCACCTTGAAGAAGAGGTGAAAACAAAATTTGAAGATAACTTTGAGTGGCTCCTGAAGTTTTGAGTAAAGGAAGCCGCTCTTTATGAAGTTTGGTTGTTTTGATTAAATTATCTCACCAGAATTTAATCTCATAAATCTTCGCAGCAAATATTAACTAAATCTTAAGATAGAGATTTTGTTACTAAATATACAGTAATTTATGTGGATTAATTTTTGAATACAAGAACGGCTTTTTTTGTATTCGTCTGAAATGACTATAAACAAGGCTCTCTCAAGGCATTAATCATAGGGATCAGTAAATATCTAAGCAGCATTTAATTAAAAAAAAATTTATGTATCTAAAGTAGGAGGGTAAAATCACCTAAATTCTAGAATAATAGATAGAGATATCGAAAAGTTTTCAAACCTGAAATTTTGTTTAAAATAATCCGCAAATATTACAGCAGTTTGTTAAGTTGGGTCGAACCAGAATTTTTTCTGGTTTAACTTGTAGCTTTACCAAATAAAAAATAATTACAACCAGGGGTTTTAAAATGCAAACAGTACAAAAGATTTACTGCCCAAATTGTGGCAGTCACGCGGAGCGTTATTATATTTCTGATAGTCAATTAACTCGAACACAATGCCCAAGTTGTGACTACTTAATGATTAGTTGCACTCGGACTGGCAAAGTCATTGAGGCTTATGCCCCTGGGATTCATGCACACCGCTAGATAATAAAAATTAAAAATTGGAGAATGTTTTCTCTAATTTTTAATAATAAAGTTATTTATCAAAAATTTTAAACACTTCACAGATTGTCTTTCTGTTGTCTAAATAGCTGTTGTTGTCTCAGTTGTTCTAATCTCAATTGTTGTTGTTGTCTAATTTGTTGATCTTGCCTGAGTTGTTGCTGTTGTACTCTCAGTTGTTGCTGTCGTGTAAATTCTTGCCGTTGTCGTGTAAATTCTTCCTGTTGTAGTCTCAGTTGTTGCTGACGTATCAGTTCTTGCCGTTGTTGTGTAAATTGTTGCTGTTGTATTCTCAGCTGTTGTTGTAGTTGTGGTTGTTGAAGGTTTAGCCGTAACCATGTTTCCTTCATTTGCTCTTGTGTTTGCTGAGTTCGCTCCTCTTGTTGTTGTCTCATTCTTTCTTGAAGGGACTCGCATTGCTGAGGATTCGTCTGAATTATTTGCCCATAGGCAGGAGAATTAATCGGCAAAGCTTTTGCAAGAACAATCACCAGTAGCCATAGTTTAAGCATCGATGAGCGATTCAACATACAGTTATTTCGTCAATTGTTATAGGTTGGGTTTCGCGATCGCTTACCCTTAAGATAACAATTTCTAGCGCCGCCTTATTGCTAAAACTAATTAAATTTACTGACTGCAACAGATTTAATTCTTACTTGCTCTCAATTGTCCGCAAGCAGCATCGGCTTCTAAACCACGCGAATAACGGACGCTAACAGCAATATTTTGCTCCTTGAGGACGTTGACAAACGCTTGAATGCGATCGCGGTTGGGGCGTTTGTAATCTACTTCTTGGATGGGATTATAAGGAATCAAATTCACATGACTTTGAAATCCTCGCAGGCGTTTCGCCAGTTCCAATGCATGTTCTGGTAAATCGTTAACACCAGCAAGGAGAACATATTCAAAAGTAACGCGCCGTCCAGTGATTTCTACATATTCTCGACATTCAGCCAGCAAATCTTCTAGAGGATAGGCGCGGGCACTGGGGATGAGTTTTTCTCTTAGTGCTTGGTTGGGTGCGTGAAGACTAACAGCAAGAGTGATTTGCAAATTGTTTTGCGCGAACTGACGGATGCGATCGCGAATACCAACTGTAGAAACTGTAAGCGATCGCTGTCCAATACCAATATCTTGATTTAGAGATTTCAGGGCTGCGAGGACATTTTCAGTATTTAACAACGGTTCGCCTAGTCCCATAAACACGACATTGCTAACCCGTTGCTGAAAATCTTCTTGCACAGTCAACGCCTGATCGACAATTTCGTGCCGTGCTAGGTTGCGTTTGTAGCCTCCCTTACCAGTAGCGCAGAAATCACACGCCATTGGGCAACCCACCTGAGTAGAAACGCAAACTGTCAAACGGGCTTTTGGGCCCTCTCCCCTTTCTGCGAAGGTAGGGATACCAACAGTTTCAATAATTTGACCGTCTGTTAATCGTAAAAGATATTTGACTGTGCCATCGGGAGCCTCAGAGCGGTAATGTAAAATTGAGCGCCCAATCGGGATTTCTGCTAATTCTGCACGCCATTGCTTGGGGAAGACAGAAATATCAGCTAGCGATCGCACGCCCTTGTCATAGATCCATTCATGCAGCTGCTTTCCTCTGTAAGCAGGTTGTCCCTGCTGCTGCACCCAAGTAGTTAACTCTGCCAGAGAAGCACCTAGAAGGGGAGGGATTAATTCTGATTTTTCTGAGTTGAAGTCAACCTGAGATACAAGAGGCGTAGCAGACATAAAAAAAATCACGAGTTGATGTTGGATCTCTATCCTACACCTGCTAGATCGAGTTAGTCTTGACTAAAGATGACGAGAAACTAGCCAAAAGTTGTGCTGTTCCAGCCCCACATTGCACCCTTAGCGTCTGCAAACTCTATGTAAATGCGATTTTTCGGCACACCTAGAGTTTGGTTAATCTGTTGGCAAAAGTCTTGACTCATTGCTGCGGTTTGCTCTGGCTTCATCGTGCCAACACTCTTAATCTCAATGTAGCAAACTGGGTCTGTATTCCCGGCAAAAGTCATGGGGATTCCTGCTTCAAAAGCAGTCATTACATAGGATTCTGGTTTTCCCAAATGTTTCGCTAATTTAGCTGATAGGTTTAAAAGCATTGACTCAATTTCAGCTTTTTGAGGAGTAGATGCAGAAGTTTGCACTTTAATTAAAGGCATAGTACTGAATTGGGATTTTGAATTTTCTTGACATTGTTAAGTTTATCGAAATGCAGAGTACAGTTTAATATTCTAAAAGTTTTTGCTAATAAAAATTTAAGGGTATTTTTTCCCTAGTTACAGCTTTTTTTATACTACTGCCAATAACACTAACTTTAAAGGTTATACCTGACTTTTTAGGCAACCATCCTATTTCCATAGCTTGTTTTATCCATAACGCTACGTCTTTTGGGGTTACTGCGGTTATTTCATACCTTAGCTCAATTCTCCAAGCCCGAACCTCTCCTGATGCATCTTGAAGTTGTATTGGCACGAGTTCGCTATTAATGAGGCTGTACCCCTGTGGATGAAGCCTATCAGTCAGAATCACTAATACTGAGCCAGCCTCAGTAGCGTGTTCTACAGCAACATGGAGATATCCATCAGGATCGTCTGCTTGTATGTTGCTAGCTTGTCTTCGGATTAGCCAGATGAATGGTTCTCCATCAACTATTATTTTTCTGGTACCTTTTTTCGGTATTGACATCTCTGTTGCTATATTTATTGGGCTACTCTGAGCGAAATAGATGACTATGTTCGGGATGATATAAACGCGATCGCCCTTTTGCTGTCGAGAGGGCTGGACTGATTATATAAAGTGTAGTGCGAATTAGTTTTTCTTTATGAGTGCAGTCTGCCATTTCATTCAGGGGAACAACCTTGATTTTTTCATCGGGCCATCCGATGCGAAAGCAAATTGCAATAGGGGTTTCGGCTGGGTAATGTTCGAGTAGTTTGGCTTGGGCATTTTCGACGTGACGCGCACTTAAATATAAGCAGAGGCTAGCCTGATGTGCCGCGAGAGAGGCTAATTCTTCAGTGGCGGGGACTTCTGTACGTCCACTGATCCGGGTCAAAATTATGGTTTGGACTAAACCAGGGACAGTTAATTCTACTTTGAGTTTGGCAGCAGCGGCTTGAAAAGCGCTGATACCTGGGATGACTTCAAAAGGAATATTTGCCTCTGCGAGGAGGTGCATTTGCTCGTGGATGGCGCTGTAGAGACTAGGGTCGCCAGAATGGAGACGGACTAGAGATTTGTGCTGTGATCGCACCCTATCGATCATAATCTGCAAAATTTCTTCTAAAGTCTGATTCGCAGTTCTAATTATCTCCGCATCTTCTCGGCAAAGTTCTAAAATCTGTTCGGGTACTAAAGAATCAGCAAATAAAATCACATCAGCAGCAGCCAGTAATTTCTGCGCCTTCACCGTTAATAAATCAGGATCTCCAGGGCCTGCTCCGACAATGTACACAGATGGTTCTATGGCATATGGTGTTTTTTCATAACTCAGGTTTTCTGTATATTCACTTTTAAAAGAACACATGGCAATCCCTCAAAAAAGTTTTTTGATATTTTCTCAGTATCTTTCCGGATTCACCCTCTTTGCCTAGTAGAGAGTAATGGTAGATGCACCCTGGTTAAGCCCTAGAGAATACTCTGGGGCATTTTTTATTTTTTGGGCATTGAGCATTGGGCATTCAGCAATTCTTTCTCCCCCTGCTCCCTCATCCCCTCATCTCCCCATTTCCCTTAGGAGTAGGAACTACATCGGGTAAAGGGCGTTTGAGTAAGTAAAGCCAAGCTAATCCAACTAATCCAAATAAAATTCCCAGACTACTGACTACTTGTGCCATTTTTAACGGCCCCAGCATCAAGCTATCAGTGCGAAAACCTTCAATCCACAAGCGCCCTAAGCTGTAGGCTGGCCAGTAAACTAGAAATAGCGTGCCTACCTTCAAACGTGGCTTACCGGATAAAGATCGGAAAAACAACGTTATTAGTAGCGTAAACACCATTAAATCCCACAGAGATTCGTAGAGGAAGGTGGGATGAAAGTAATCAAAACTAGCATATTCTAGAGGGCGATGGTCTGGTGGAATATACAGCTTCCAAGGTAAATCAGTAGGATCGCCAAAAGCCTCAGAATTAAAGAAATTGCCCCAACGTCCGATCGCCTGCCCTAAAATCAGCGAAGGCGCTACTAAATCTGCCAGTTGCCAGAAAGAAACCTGCTTGATTTTGGCAAAAATTAACGCAGCCAAAACGCCACCAAGAATCGCTCCATGAATGGCAATACCTCCTTCCCAGATAGCAAAGATTTTTCCTGGAGTTGGGGCATATTTTGACCACTCAAAAAAAACGTAATATAGTCGTGCGCCAGGAATTGCCCCAATCAACAACCAAAAAAACAAATCGCCTAGCAACTCCGGATTAACATTACGGCGCTTTGCCAAATGCTGGGAAAGGATGACGCCAATTAACACTGCTGTGGCAATCAATAAGCCATACCAGCGGATAGCTAATGGCCCTATTTTCACCAGAATCGGTCCTGGAGAAGTAAATTGAAACGCCAAGGGCAAGGTGGAAAAATCCAGTGCCATGAAAAATTACCTAGAAGAGTTCGTTAACTACTCGCGCACTTTGCCAAGTACGGAGTTTCTTGTGTCTCGAATACTGGAACTACACTTAAATTTTCCACAACATTGTGGGAACATAGGTGAAAATCCAGTATCCATATTTAGGAGTCTAGTTCCTAACGCCTAGTTGAGCATAACTTGTGCCACTAAAACAATTGAGTTTAGCATCCTTACTCAGAGCGCAAGATGGTAGATTTGAGTAAGTTACACAAAACGGTTTCGATATAATCACCTAAACAACTTTGATATATCTAAAATTGTGATTGCTATTTATCCTGGTAGCTTCGACCCCATCACTTTGGGACACCTTGACCTCATCCAGCGCAGTAGTCGACTGTTTGAACGGGTGATTGTCGCTGTACTGCGGAACCCCAACAAAATGCCACTTTTTAGTGTGCAGCAACGGCTAGATCAGATTCGTCATTCTACACAACATCTACCTAATGTAGAAGCAGACAGCTTTGATGGTCTTACCGTCAACTATGCCCAAATGCGACAAGCACAAGTTTTGCTACGGGGTTTACGGGCTGTGTCAGATTTTGAAGTGGAACTGCAAATGGCTCACACCAATAAAACTCTTTCTACCGAAATAGAAACAGTTTTTCTCGCAACCTCAAATGAATATAGTTTTTTAAGTAGTAGTGTGGTAAAAGAGATTGCAAGGTTTGGTGGCTCTATCGATCATCTCGTTCCCCCACACATTGCCCTAGATATATACCAATGCTACAATCACAAATCTCCAATGTTGAACCCAATCTCAACGGAAGCAATCCCCTCCCTCAAGAATATCTCAGTGGAGAGGGAAGCATAGATATTCAGCAGGAACTCAACCGCCTAGAGGAAATGGTTCTCTCTAGTCTCAGGATTCCGCTGACGGGACGCACACTCATAGATGAAGAAAAGCTGCTAGATCAGCTTGATTACATCCGGCTTGCCTTACCATCACTTTTTCAAGAAGCAGCAGTGATTCTGGAACAAAAAGATGAAATTCTGCTGGAAGCGGAAGAGTATGGGCAGCAGGTTGTTGAGGCTGCACAAGCAAAAAGAGCACAAATTTTAGCTGAAAGCGATATTATTCAACAGGCAGAACAAGAAGCTGAACAACTGCGGCGACAAGTGCAACGAGAGTGTGAGGTAATAATGCAAGAAACCCTCGCAGAGATTGACCGCAAGCGATATGCTTGTCAGCAAGAGTTAGAGCAAATGCGACAAACTGCGATCGCTCATGCTCAAGAAATTGAAGATGGTGCTGATGCGTATGCCGATGGTGTCCTGGAAAATATTGAGCAGGATCTCAAAGATATGTTGCGAATTATCACCAATGGACGGCAACAATTGCAAATTGATAACCTCACCCAGCGCAGTTCACCTCCTGGCAAAAAAAGATAGAGGTTCTAACGAGAGATGGGGAAAAATTATAGGTTGGGTTTCGCTATTGCTTAACCCAACAATTTTCATTAAAGAAGACTTTTAGGGAATCTACCTGGTAATACATTTAAAATTTTGGCTTGTCATAAAGCAGGATTTTTAATAAATGTTCACTTTCGCTCAAGTTAACTTTGGATTAAATATAGCTGGTTTAATTGGAATTATTTATTTGCTTTGGGCAATTATTTACTTGATTTTAACAGTAGCTTGGTTATCCCAGCGTGGAACCAGACTTAGAGGTTGGGCTTTAGCCCTTTACATTATCCAACTTATATTTACGCCAATTATAATGTTGTTGAGTGGAGCAATTTTGTTCTATCAAGGTTGGCGTTTAGATCCAATTCTTCAATTTGAGCAATTTGTATTGTTGCTGTTAATTCTTTACCTGAGTGTCAAAGATATTGTAATTAATGCAGTTTATAGAGATAGGTGATTTGATAATTTGCTGTAGAGACGTGAACTTGGACTGGGCTTCTCTACGAGACGCTATCGCGAACGTCCCGCTACGCTAACGCGTCTCTAGCAAAAATCGGGTATTTTTACACAAGATGGCTACAAAGTATATGTAAAATCTTCCACCAGCATACCGGGAACTAAACTACCTCCTAATTGGCGACTTTCATAAGTACCTACTTCGGGAATAAACTCCTGAAAAGTAGTCAAATCTATTAAATTTTCTCCCCAGAAGCGATAGAGACTTTCATCAAAACGTAAGTTTTCAATGGGAGCAATAATTTCTCCATTTTCTACCCAAAAACAAGCATAACGGGTCATACCTGTGATTCTACCAGTGTGGCGATCGCTCCAATTCAAGTAATGCAAATTAGATACATATAATCCTGTATCTAAACTCGGAAGAATCTGCTCAAATACTAAATTTCCCGGACTCACTTCTGGCGCTCGTAAAGTCTCTGAACCATTAGCGCCGTTGGCAACTTTTTGATATTCCTTAGCAGTTCGAGAATTCACCAAAGTATTTACCAAATATCCTTTTTCTATTACAGGTAACTCCGGTGCTGCCATTTCTCCCAATTCATTAAATCGCGGCACTAATCCTTGCTGAAAATTCTCTTTCAAACTAAATCTTGGAGAAAGTTGTTTTTCTTGACGCGATAAAGCAGCTAAAGCACTGTTTCCTTGTTGGATATCAGCTTCGCTTACTGCTCCCCAAGAAAGCATTACTAATAAATCTGCAACAGCAGCAGGTGCAAAATAAGTTTTGTATTGTCCCCGTGGCAATTGTTTCGCTGGACGAGAAAGCAATTCGAGTTGCTTTTTGGCTTCGCTAATTTTGGCTATATAAGCAGATTCATCCCAATCACTCCCGGCAAATGTGCCTTTAAATGCTTGTTCAGAGGTAGAAAATAAAGAATAATCTAAGGTAAAAGAATCAGTAGCAAACCAGTGTTTTTGACCGCTAGAATCACCATAAGCTTTAATTACCACTCCCCCTGCATATATACCTGTAAAATCTAATTCTGCAACTAGTTCTAGCACAGTTGGTACTACTGCTTCTGCCGCCAATAAATTCCCAGAATGTACTTCCCGGCTGGTATTAGTTCCTGATGGTAAAACTAGATATGGATCGATGGGTAGTAGTATCAGTTCGTCACGTAGTTCCTGTAAAGCAGAATATGCTAATTGCCAATCTATGTCCCAATTTCCAGTAAAGGGAAACTGCCGAACACTGCTGCGCTGAACTGCCATCAAAGTCAGTTCGATCCAACCATCAATAACACAACCAGTTTGTCGTACTTTTGCATGATTGAAACGAGTAAATTGACTTTTTTCACTACTGAGCCTCACAGTGAATTGTTCATTTTGTGCTTTTTTGATAACTAGAGTTTCAATCAGTCGATTGAAGCTGACTTCTAATGTAGATAATTCTTCAAGTTTCATGGATATTAAATATTAATAGGGAATAATGAGGAAGAGAAAGTTAGGAGTTAGGAGGTATATGTTGAAGATTTTTTTTATTTAAAACTCCTAATTAGCTAGGCGTAAATCAATTAAACTTTGTAGTAAGGACTTTAGTCCTAATAATCCTTGTTTTGAGCGATGAACCGCTCACTACGAACTAGGATTTTATTTTATGTTTAATTATGCCTACTTACTTAACTAACAACTCCTCACTCCTCACTTTTAACTTTTTCAACTTCCTCCACCAAAAACTTCGACATTAGCAAATACACAAACAGGTGAACCGTGCCCTACCCAAATGGCCTGATTTGGTTCTCCTTTACCACAATAAGGAGTACCATACATTTGCCAGTTTGTGGCATCTCCTACTTGGATTAAACTATGCCAAAATTCTGGTGTTGTGGCGCGGTAGTTGGGATTACGGAGGGTTTTGGTGAGTTTACCCTTTTCAATTAATTTAGCGTACTCGCAACCAAATTGAAATTTGTAGCGGCGATCGTCGATTGACCAAGATCGGTTAGATTCCATATAAACGCCATGTTCTATCCCGCCAATAATGTCTTCAAAGGTAGCGTTTAGAGGTTCTAAATTCAAGTTTCCCATGCGATCGATCGCTGGTCGATTCCATGAGGAAGCACGGGCACAGGCAACTCCTGGTACACCTGCTCTTGCTTGACTCTCCAGACTGCCTACACCCCGTTGCAGTACACCTTCTTTAACCAAATACTCCCGCGTTGCTACAGCACCCGTATCATCAAAGCCATAGCTGGCAAATTCTCCAGGGACAGTGGGATCGAAGGTAATGTTCATCAACGGCGAACCATATACTAGGTTGCCAAAATCAGTTTTATTAACGAAACTGCCCCCAGCATAGTTACGCTCATCTCCCAAAATTCGGTCAATTTCTAGGGGATGCCCGACACTTTCATGGATTTGCAGCATCATTTGATCTGGGGCTAAAACCAAATTGGTACGGGTGGTTGGGCATTCTTCTGCTGTCAAGAGTTCTATTGCTTGTTCGCCTATTTGCCGCACCCGATGCCATAAGTTTTCTTGTTTTAATAGTTCGAGTCCGCCTTGATAACAGTTTGCTTGCGAGCCGTTGTTGCTGCGCTGCTGTATGATTGTTCCATCTTGAGCAGTGGCTCCGTAATTAGTGCCTATAGATAGTATTTTTTGATAGACTTCTGAGCCATTGCTGCTGACAAACCAAGATTCTCTTTCGATTGTGCTGGCACTAGCTATGGTTTGCACAATTTTGTCGTCAACTTTGAGCGTTTGGCAAATACGAACCAGTAAATCGTTGATTTCTCCTGGACTTAGAGCATCCAATGGCTCAAGAAATGGAGATTTATATTCACCAACGACTTTAGGGCGCTCACTTTCACGGAAGGGATGTATCCACCATTCACTGGCTGCTAATGCCTGTTTATAGGCTGTTTGAGCGGCGGTTTGCAGGGAAGACAGTTCTAGAGAGTTCGTAGCTGCATAACCCAGACAACCATTAACCAAAACTTCCAGCATGGCTCCAACAGTGAAGGATTTGCCGTTTAGTTGGGGTAAGGCGTCACGAACTGAACGGGTAGTAGAAGTCTCCTTTACGGCTCTAATACCAATCCAATCAGCGGGTATATCGAAACTAGCGATCGCTTTCTTAAGTTCAGACCACATAATTTAAGGAATTGGGAATTGGGCATTGGACATGGGGCATTGGGAAGAATTCGATTCCTAGTTCTCAGTCCTCTCTAATTTCGGTGCCAGCGTGTGCCATCACGGCTATCAATTAGCGTAATACCTTGTGCTTGGAGTTCGTCACGAATGCGATCGCTTTCGGCAAAATTTTTGGCTTTACGTGCTTCTTGCCTTTGCTCAATTTTCGCTTCAATTTCCGCATCGCTTAAACCATTACTCTTGTCAGGTTCCGCTTCTATCTTGGCTTCTAAACCCAAAACTCCAGCCAATGTGACAAGAGTTTGCCATTGACGCTGTAACTCATCTGGTGATGTTTCGGTTTTCCCTTCATGCACAAGAATATTTCCCTCACGGCGCAGCTCTTTGGCTAATTCAAACAGCACTGTTAATCCACCAGGAAAATTAAAGTCGTTATTCACAGTTTCTTGAAAGCGTTCAACAGTTTCAGCTAGCAGTGAAGCAGTTCCCACTCCCCAACCTAGTTGTTTACCGTATTGGTAGCCGAAGAGTAAACCTTCTTTAATGGTGTGCCAACCGTTGGTTGCGGCAGCGATCGCTTCATCGGTAAAATCAATTGGTGTACGATATTGAGCAGTCAGCACAAACAACCGCACCGCCATCGGGTCAACTCCTCGATCCAGCAATTCTCGAATAGTGATGAAATTGCCCAAAGATTTGGACATTTTTTCACCATCTACCTTCACCATACCGTTATGCAACCAGTAACGCGCTAGGGGTTTTGCTGTTACGGCCTCAGATTGGGCAATTTCGTTTTCGTGATGAGGAAAAATTAAGTCAGCACCACCAGCATGAATATCTATGGTATCACCCAAGCGATCGCGCACCATTGCCGAGCATTCAATGTGCCACCCTGGACGACCTGGGCCCCACGGTGATTCCCAAGCAGGTTCTCCTGGTCTTGCTGCTTTCCACAAGGCAAAATCGAAGGGGTCTTTCTTTTTCTGGTACTCTGGATCTTCTACATTGACGCGATCGCTTTTCCCCGCTTGCATATCTTCTAACCTACGTCCAGAAAGCTTGCCATACTCAGCAAACTGCCGCACTGCATAATACACATCGCCGTCAGCAGGGTAGGCAAAACCCTTATTTTCCAATTCGTGAATTAACCGCTGAATGCCATTCATCGTGTGGGTAGCACGGGGATACTCATCAGCTTCTTTGATTCCCAACCGCGTCATATCCTCAAAATATGCTTTGATAAAGCGATCGGCTACAGCTTCCATCGATGAATGTTCAACACAGGCTCGATTGAGAATCTTGTCATCAATATCAGTAAAATTTTGGATATATCGCACTTCATAGCCGATAAACTGGAGGTATCGGCGTACTACGTCCCAAACGATGCAAGCTCTAGCATGACCCAAATGGCAGTAGTCGTACACCGTCACGCCGCAGTAATACATCTTAACCTTGCCTGTTTCGACTGTTTCAAACGGTTCTTGACGACGGGTGAGGGTATTGTGAAGGGTTAGGGTCATAACAGAGTAATGCTGAAATAGAGAGATACGTAATAATAGGGTAAAGCAGCTGGGATGACAGTCCAGCATCCCTATGCTAGTGTTTTCTGGACTATCTGCGCTACATTACTATTTTTTGACTATTTGATAACAGCGCTATGCAATCAGCAGTTACACCCGAATCTTCGGCAATGGATACGCCCAAACAAGGAATGCCAGTAACAATTATTACGGGTTTCCTTGGTAGTGGAAAGACGACTTTACTTAATCATATCCTCAACAACCAACAGGGTTTGAAAACCGCTGTTTTAGTGAATGAATTTGGCGAAATTGGCATCGACAACGAGCTAATTGTTTCCACTGGTGAGAACATGGTGGAGCTAAATAATGGTTGTATATGCTGCACTATTAATAATGATTTAGTAGATGCAGTTTACAAAGTTTTAGAACGCCAAGAAAATCTAGATTATCTAGTAGTGGAAACAACTGGATTAGCAGATCCGCTACCAGTAGCTTTAACATTCTTGGGCACAGAATTGCGGGATTTAACCCGCTTAGATTCGATTATTACCGTGGTAGACGCGGCGAATTATAGCCTAGATTTATTTAACTCTCAGGCAGCGTACAGCCAGATTGCCTATGGCGATGTAATTGTGCTGAACAAGGCTGATTTGGTTGATGAAGCCACTTTGAATGAGTTAGAAACAAAAATTAACGAAGTTAAGGAAGGAGCAAGAATTCTCCGCACAACGCGATCGCAAGTGCCACTTCCTTTAATTCTGAGTGTTGGTCTGTTTGAGTCTGATAAATATTTTGACAAAGTGGAAGATGACCACGATCATCACAACCACGAGCATCACGATCATGACGATCATGATCACTCAACATGCGGTCACGACCATCATGACCATGACCACGATCATCATGGCCACCATCATTCTGACCATTTAGAAAATGATGGTTTTAGTTCGATATCTTTCCAAAGTGACAAGCCTTTTTCTATTAGGAAGTTTCAGTATTTCTTAGATAACCAGCTACCCTCAAATATCTTCCGAGCGAAGGGGATTATGTGGTTTGATGAAAGTCCAAAGCGTCATATTTTCCATCTTTGCGGTAAACGCTTTACCTTAGATGATGATGAGTGGCAAGGTCAATTGAAAAACCAGCTAGTGCTGATTGGTCAAAATTTGGATCGTGAGGCTTTAATTACTCAACTCGAAAACTGTATTTGTCTACCTTCAACCTCTCGCGGTAAAGGCTTTGGCAAATAAAAGTTAGGAGAGACGCAATTAATCGCGTCTGTACGTTCCCAGGTTCCACCTGGGAATGCATTCCCAATGGCTCCGCCATCGATTTTGATCAATGAAAATGAGAAAATAGCGTAGGCGTAGCCCGTCGTAGACATCGCTTCTTCACTCCCCTGCATTACCAGCTTCTTCACTTCCCAACTGCTGTACCTGCTCCACGGATAACCCCGTCACTTTCGCTACTATTTCCACTGAAATTCCCTCTTTTAGCAAATTCATCGCTACACGCCGCACTTCTTCAGCACGACCTTCAGCACGACCTTCAGCACGACCTTCGGCTAAACCTTCAGCAAGGATAGCTTGATAAGTTACTGACTCCTGCATAAGTTCTCTCCGCAGCAATTGTTGAATTATCTCTTTCTCTAATACTAGCCCAGCCAGAATGAAGGCTGAGGCTGCAATATTATTCTGGATACGTTGGTCAGTAATTTCTGAAATTTCCTGAGCAACTTGTTGTAACGTAGCGGTGCGGTTATTTGTCTGACTTAACACCGCAAATGGTAATAATCCTGGATGCTCCAAAAATACACTTGTTGGTTGCTCCCAAAGACGAATTACCTCGAACCTATGAAAGGTTTCTTCCAAAGTGAATGTGGTTTGCTGCACAAATTCTGAATTTGTTTGTTGCAGATAAATCACCACTTGGCGCATTCGCTTAGTTTTAAAACGGCGATACACTCGCAACCGATAGTCAATCATCCGAAAAGGAATATCAGCTTTGGGTTGGGTTTGGAATTCCAAATGCAGCACAACTTCATCGGATTGGAGCAATATCAACGCATCGGCGCGGATTGGTTCAAGAGAAAGCTCAGAAGGACTTAATTCTGTGAGGGTAATAGATTCTCCTAATAACCAAGTGGCAAAGTCACTGGAGAAAGTTTCAGCAAGGAACTTACAAACGTTATCAAACATTAAGAGATTTTATCAGGTGGTCGGCGCTCATTGTTTCTATATTTAGTTTGCAGTTTAAGAATGCAATCGCTCTAAAATTGAAACGTTGATGAACGTTTAGATTAAAATGCGCGTTGTTATCCAGCGAGTCAAATCATCTCAAGTTACAGTTAATGGTGAAATTGTCGGTAAAGTTGGGCGGGGGCTAAATTTGCTCGTGGGTATTGCTAACACCGATACTGATGCTGAAATCGACTGGATGGTGCGTAAGTGCTTAGAATTGCGGCTGTTTCCTGACAAAGAAGGAGACGACCGTTGGCAAAAATCTGTACAAGAAATTGGTGGCGATTTATTAGTAGTCAGTCAGTTTACGCTTTACGGTGATTGTCACAAAGGTCGCCGTCCTTCTTTTGACCGTTCAGCGGCTCCTCAGTCAGCAGAAGATTTATATAATCGTTTTGTTATCAAGTTAAAAGCTAGCGGTTTGCAGGTGGAAACAGGTCAATTTGGTGCAATGATGCAAGTTACAATTGAAAACGATGGCCCCGTAACTTTGTTACTTGAAAAAGAAGCAATTTAAGTATATACACTAAAAAAATGAATAACAGTAGCCTATAGACCGTGGTGTTCTAATTGGTGAGAGAATATTAAATTAACCATCACAAAAGTTTAAATTCATTCATCATGGCGAAAATCCAGTTTTCTAGAGGTCTTGACGAAGAAGTAACTCCAGATGTGCGTCTGACGCGATCGCGCACTGGCGACAGTGGTACAGCAACGTTTATTTTTACGAATCCGAAGATTTTAGATCAAGGTACTACCGAAGATATTACGGGGATGTACTTGATTGATGAAGAAGGCGAAATAATTACCCGTGAAGTTAAGGCTAAATTTGTCAATGGGAAACCGGAAGAATTAGAAGCACTTTACGTAATGAAATCTGCTCAAGAATGGGATCGCTTTATGCGCTTCATGGAGCGGTATGCTGAAGAAAACGATCTGGGACTGAGCAAAGCTTAAGCTGTAATTAGTCCTTAGTCATTAGTTATTTCCTAAAAACCAAAAACTAAGGACTAATAACTTTATATAGCGGTTTAAGAAGTTCATCATGACATCACAACCCCACCCAGACTCGTCTAGAATTACGGTAAATTGTGCTGTGGTTACTGTCAGCGATACACGCACTTTGGAAACAGACAAAAGTGGCCAGCTAATTCAGCAGCTACTCATTGGTGCTAACCATGCTGTAGGAGCCTACACGATTATCAAAGATGAACCAACACAAATTCAAGGGCAGATAAAAAATCTGGGTAAAAGCTCAAATTTGGATGCTGTCATTTTCAATGGTGGTACAGGTATTGCACCAAGAGATACCACTTACGATGCCATTGAGAAGTTACTGGAGAAAACTTTGCCGGGATTTGGTGAGTTATTTCGTTTTTTAAGTTATCAAGAAATTGGTTCGCGTGCGATCGCTTCTCGTGCTGTTGCTGGTGTTTATCAAGATAAATTAATCTTCTCGCTTCCTGGTTCCAGTAATGCTGTGCGACTGGCAATGGAAAAACTGATTTTGCCCGAACTCACTCACTTGGTAAGTCAGGTTTGTAAGGGGATGAAATGATCAGCCTTTCAAAAAGTTACCATGATAACTTTTGTAAAACTAAGGCATGAGGCACTAAAATCATCCCTTCTATTCTTACATATTGAGCCTATCCAGAATTATAGTGAATCGGATGAAATGTTAATATCAGGTCAGCAATGGAGTCTATTTACTGGAATTGCATAATTGCTCACGGCATCACTGCATTTTCATACTTTGGCATTCCTACAGTAATAGGGGTTTTCTTTGCCAAAACTAAGGCAACTATCCCTTCTAAATTTTGGTTAGCCTTTTTCTTATCAGGTGGATTCGTACTATTTTGCGGATTTCATCACTTTTTGGCGATCTTTGAGCCACATATGACAGTGTCGCTGCTGCACTTAGGTGTGCTTGACTTAATGGCGTTTGTTTCCTTGTCTGCCTTATTCTACCTGACGCCAACCGCTTATCAAATTGTAGAGGCGATCGCCAGATATCAAGAAGATACCCGCGAACTTCAACGCAGCCAGCAGATGCAACGGCTATTTCTAGATCAGGGCCCGTTTGGAGCTTATATCAAAGATGAGCAATCTAGGATACTCTACTACAACCAGGAGCTACAGTCTAGATTTTCGGTAGATCCACAAGAATGGGTGGGGAAAACGGATAGTGAATTCTTGCCAGATCCAGAAGAGGGGCGGCGGGTAATGGAAAACGATCGAGTCGTTTTGAAGACCCTACGCCCCTTGAAGCTGATTGAAGAGGTAAAGATACCTGGTAACGATCAGCCGTGTTACTGGCTATCCTTTAAGTTTCCGTTTAGCGATTATGCAACAGGCGCTTGCCGCATCGGTGGCATTAGTATCGATATTACAGAATCCATAGAAGCACAGCGATCGCTCACTGACTTAAATCGGCAGCTAGAAGAAAAAGCACTGGAATTAGAGGCAAAAAAACGAGAACTTATATATCTCTCAGATATGGCGGATATGCTTTATTCCTGCGAGTCGGAAGATGAGGTGTATCAAGTAGTCGCTTTAACCTGTTCCAAGCTGTTTCCTAATATGAGTGGTTCTATCTATATAATTTCTAATTCCAAGAATTATGTTCAGATGAATAGTATTTGGGGAGATGAAAGAACTAGTAAAGAAATATTTTCACAATCTGAGTGTTGGGCATTGCGGAGAGGTAAATTAAACCTTTTATCGCCTCGTAATTTCGGACTAATGTGCAGCCACTTAATACAGCCTGTTATCGGTACACATTTGTGTGTTCCATTTTTTGGACAAGGCGAAATAGTTGGGGTTTTACACATCTATACCCTTGAAGAAATATGTCCAGAAGATCAACAAATTACTGAGATTATTGCTAGAACCTTAGGTATCGCACTGAATAATCTATCGATAAAACAACGTTTAACTTATGATAACTTGCGGGATGGGATGACCCAACTATTCAATCAAAATTATATGCAAAGCATAACTGAACAGAGGCTAGCGGAAGCTGAAAGGTTGGGACAACCTCTTAGTGTTATTTTCCTTGATATTGATAACTTCAAATCTTACAACACGCGCTATGGGCATGTAACTGCCAACATTGTTCTCCAGGGATTAGCAAAACTGCTGTTAAAATCTATTCGCTCTTTTGATATTCCTTGCAGATGGGGTGGTGAAGAATTTGTGATTGTGATGCCTAATATGACGCTGGAAACTCTCAGAAAGCGAGTAGAACAACTCAGGATAGATATTGAACAAATGCAATTGAAGGACGGCGATCGTATTCTGGAAAACATTACTGCTTCTTTTGGAATAGCTGTATCAGAACCAGGGATTACGGTTAAGGATTTTCTGGATCGGGCAAATCAAGCGATGCTTGAGGCAAAGCGAACAGGGAAGAATCGAGTTATGGAGTATGTAAATACCTATAATTAATTGATAATTCATAATTCAAAAAACCCCAAGCGGTGAAATGGTATCAGTCGGCATCAAGCGTCAGACTTTCCAGCATAGAAATCAGAAACTCATAAATTTTCTATATAAAAAAACAACTCCCTGAAGATGTGGAAGTTGTCATTTTGTATTCGAGCAGTTTTTCAAACGATTCAGAATGGAGCGATGCCTGCGGCGGGCTGCGCCTACGCCAAGCAGATGGCAGCCAATATAGCAGCGATGACATAAAATACTCCAACCACTTGCAATTCTGACCAACCAGTCAGTTCTAAATGATGGTGTAAGGGTGCCATTTTGAAGAGGCGCTTGCCTTTGCCATCAGGACCTTTGGTGGCTTTGTAATAACTTACCTGTGCCATCACCGAAAGAGTTTCTACGAAAAAGATACCACTAAGAATGAACAGAGCTACTAAAGTGTTTGTCAATAGCGCTACAGCAGCTAAAGCTCCTCCCAGTGCAAGTGAACCGGTATCTCCCATGAAGACGCGGGCTGGGTTACGGTTATGGGCTAAGAAACCTAAGCACCCACCACTTAAAGCAGCACAGAAAACCATCAACCCAGGTGCTGTAGGCGCGACTAGGGCACCTAATGCCAAAAGTGCGATCGCTACTGTTCCTGCTGCCAAGCCATCAATACCATCTGTTAAATTAGTCGCATTACTTTCTGCAACTAGCACAAAACCTGCTAAAGGCCAAAATAAGAATCCTAAGGGTAGTGTAAAGCTCACCCAAGGCAAAGCAATATTTGTAATATTAGAAGGTTGATTAAACATCAGCCATAGACAAAACATAGCCGCAAAAGTTACCTGCAAAGCTAGTTTTGTGCGGGGAGATATACCTTTATTTGATTTACGGCGCAGAATTTGCCAATCGTCGAGCCAGCCAATCAATCCATAGCTGATTGTCAATGCCGAAACTGCAAGCACGTCAGTAGCAAAGTTAGACAATATGCAGGCAATTATCACACCTACAGGTATAAAAAATATACCTCCCATTGTTGGGGTGCCTGCTTTTTTTAGATGGGCTTGGGGTCCATCTTCGCGAATTATTTGTCCAGTTTTGAGTGCTTGAAGTAGGGGTATTACCCAATAACCCACAATACCTGAACCCAGCGCACATAAAAGTAATGGCAGGGTTAACGACATACTTTGCCACGGTAGCCTATTGGCCATCGAATCCAAGAAAAATGCTGTCGTACCTAGCCCTACGGCTAATAAAGAGGCTAGAGCGATTCCAGAAATATTTAAACCTTGCTCAGGAGATAATTTAGCGTCCACAGAAGTTTCCCTTCACTCCACACTTATAAAACTGAATACCAGGCACTAGGGATACTACCAAGTCCCTAGCCTGAAAAGGCTAATCCTCGGCGATTCCTATATCGTCATCATCATCAAGGTCGTAGCCAATTCCATCTTCTACACCCATTAGGGAGTCTATTTCTTCTTCGTCATCTTGAAAATCCGGTTCGTGAACGTCACGTGCGATGATCCTACCGTTGGTTTGCAACCAGTCCAACAAAGAAGACTCTTGCTTTAAGGGGATGACATCGGCTCGCTGATTACGAGGTACTTCACGTAATGGAGAGTTCAACATATCGAAAAGGACAAGAAAAGGTTTACGTAAGTTGACATTTAGAGTCTATCACTTGACACGGATTAATTTAGTTATCCTTTCAACCCTTTAGTTGATAAATCCGCATTCAGATAGAAATTTTTTATTTAATAGGCGTATGGCTTACGCAAAACGCTTATTTAGTAATTTTTATGGCTCTACACATAGGTCATGAATATCTTGTTTATGCTGATGGAAAGGACTGATTTTTGAGGTGACAGGCGATGATCGGAAAAGCGGCTCTTATAGATGCGATCGCTGGTACAAATCGCGGTCTACTGGCGACCCAAGCACAGAAACAGGCTATCTTAGCAGCGATCGCCAATTTAGAAGATTTTAATCCTACACCCCGTCCGGTAGAAGCTAGTAATTTGCTAGATGGCAATTGGCGATTACTATACACCACCAGCAATGCTCTTTTAAACTTAGATCGTCTACCTTTCTGCAAACTGGGTCAAATCTATCAGTGTATCCGGGTAGATACTGCCAGTGTTTACAACATAGCTGAGATTTATGGCTTACCTTATTTAGAAGGATTAGTCAGTGTTGCTGCTAAATTTGAGCCAGTTTCAGGTCGGCGTGTCCAAGTGAAATTTGAGCGTTCTATTATCGGCTTACAACGTTTAATAGAATACAATTCTCCGGTAACTTTTATCCAACAAATTGAAGCAGGTAAAAAATTTCCGGCGTTTGATTTTGCAATCAAGAGTGATAAACAGCAAGGCTGGTTAGATATCACTTATATAGATAACGATCTGCGGATCGGCAGAGGTAACGAGGGGAGCGTGTTCATATTGAGTAAAACATAAGTTTATGAAAAATACTGTTTGCGATGAAGGTACGCTATAACGTGTACCTTGTCAAGTAGGGTCTAATACAGTTTTAAATTTGGGATGTGGTAAGGGGAGATGAGGCAGAAAGAATAACTAATATTCAATCCCTAATCCCCAGAGGGGGCCTTGAGTTCCTCAATCCCTAGCCCCTAATGCCCAATTCAGACAAATAACTTAACAAAGACTCTTGCTGCGACCTTCAGGTTGTAGAGTGAAATCAATTAGCCCTCTAGATTGGCGATTGATAACTAAAAGGGAAAACAATCATGGTTCAACGTGGTTCTAAAGTACGTATTCTCCGCCCTGAATCCTACTGGTTTCAGGATCTTGGAACTGTGGCTTCTATTGACCAAAGCGGCATCAAATACCCTGTAATTGTCCGCTTTGAGAAGGTCAATTACTCTGGTATCAATACCAACAACTTTGCTCAGGATGAATTGGTAGAGGTTGAAGCACCAAAGGCTAAACCACCGAAAAAATAGCAGCAAAGCTATAAGGGGGTTGTTTGATGCGACGATGAAGGGTAGTCTTAAGTCTGAAGTATGAAGTCTGAAACTTTCAGTTCATTCATCTTTCATCCAAGCCTACCCTAATCTATGAGAAGCTGCCCTGCGGGTATTTACGGTTTCTCTTGGGTAGTAATACGAGCCACATACGGATGTGTAAGTACTACCCCATCTCTTCTTCCTCGATCCCTGAAATACATCATCAAAATTGTCTGCTTAATCAGCTTGAATGCCTGAACTGCCTGAAGTTGAAACAGTCCGAAAGGGTCTAAACCAATTGACCCTCAACCAAGAAATCACGGGTGGAGATGTGTTGCTCGATCGCACCATCGCCTACCCGTTTTCTGTCGGTGAGTTTGTTGATGGAATTAAAAAGAATGCAATCGCTACTTGGCATCGTCGCGGTAAGTATCTCCTAGCCGAACTCACTCCCTCATCTTCCCCTTCCTTAACCAGTTGGCTAGGGGTTCATCTGCGAATGACCGGTCAACTACTATGGCTGCATCGAGATGAACCATTACATAAGCACACACGAGTTAGATTATTCTTTGGGGAACACCAGGAATTACGCTTTGTTGATCAACGTACCTTCGGTAAAATGTGGTGGGTTCCACCTGGTGTTGCTGTAGAAAGTATTATGACTGGTTTGGCCAAACTAGCAGCAGACCCATTTTCACCCGAATTCACTGTCGAATATCTAGCTCTTAAACTCCAAAACCGTCGCCGTCCGATTAAGACTGCGCTACTGGATCAATCGGTGGTGGCGGGATTAGGTAATATTTATGCTGATGAAGCATTGTTTAAAAGTGGAATTTTACCTGAAACTTTGTGTATAGATTTGCAGCTAAAGCAAATTGAGCGTTTGCGAACAGCCATAATTCAAGTGTTAGAAACCAGTATTGAGGCTGGTGGTACGACTTTTAGTAATTTTCTAAGCGTTAAAGGTACTAACGGCAACTATGGTGGTGTTGCCTGGGTATATAATCGCGCAGGAGAAGCCTGTCGAGTTTGTGACACCCCAATTATGCGGATCAGGTTAGCTGGGCGATCTAGTCACTTTTGCCCACAGTGTCAAACGCTACGGGGAGTTATGAGTTAGGAGAGACGCGATTAATCGCGTCTGTACAAGAGTTAGGAATTTTTACTTCTAACTCAGAACTCTCTTAAAATGCAGATAGATAAAACAAGTTACAAATTTGAGAGGGGAATTGATGGCAGTCAAAAAAGGAGATATGGTTCGCGCTGTCCGCGAGAAACTGGAAAACAGTCTGGAAGCAAAAGCCAGTGATGCTCGCTTTCCTTCCTATTTGTTTGACAGCAAGGGTGAAATTGTAGATGTCAAAGGTGATTACGCCCTTGTTAAGTTCGGGAAAGTACCAACACCTAATATTTGGTTACGTGTAGATCAACTCGAAGAGTTTAAATAATAAAAAAGAATTCAGAAGTCAGAATCTAGGAGATAGAATCAATGCTGAATTCTGACTCCTGAATTCTTGTTGATAAAAATCGCACTTTAATTTATGTCTTTTTCCCCTAACTCCCCAATTGTGTGTAATTTACCCCGTGTCACCATCGTGGGTGCGGGTAGGGTTGGCAGTACTTTAGCCCAACGCATTGCGGAGAAAAACCTGGCAGATGTAGTTTTACTAGATATTATTGCGGGAATGCCCCAAGGTTTGGCGCTGGATTTGATGGAAGCCAGGGGAATTGAAATACATAATCGCCAGATTATCGGCACAAATAATTATGCTGATACATCTGGTTCCCAAATTGTGGTGATTACCGCAGGACTTCCCCGCAAACCAGGGATGAGTCGGGATGACTTGCTGAAAACCAATGCCAAGATTGTGGTGGAAGCAGCAAAGAATGCGATCGCTCATTCTCCCAATGCTATTTTTATTGTCGTCACCAATCCGTTGGATGTGATGACTTATTTGGCTTGGCAAGCTACAGGTTTACCACGCGATCGCATTATGGGTATGGCTGGTGTGTTAGACTCGGCTCGCTTTGAAACCTTCGTTGCCCTAGAATTGGGCGTTTTGCCCGCCGATGTCAAAGCGATGGTATTAGGTAGCCACGGCGATTTAATGGTTCCCTTGTCTCGTTATGCTACCGTTAACGGCATTCCCATCACTGAATTGCTGGATGCAGCCACAATTGAACGCTTGGTAGAAAGAACTCGGAACGGTGGCGCAGAAATTGTGGAATTGATGCAGACGGGTGGTGCTTTTTTTGCTCCAGCATCGGCTACCAGTGTGATGGTAGAATCGATTTTGCTAAATCAGTCGCGGTTGTTGCCTGTGGCGGCGTATCTGCAAGGTGAATACGGTTTAGAAGATGTAGTAATTGGTGTTCCTTGTCGGTTGGGATGCGGTGGAATTGAGAGCGTTTTGGAATTGACGCTTACCCATGAGGAAAGAGAGGCTTTGCATACTTCGGCTGAATCTGTGCGTCAAAATATTGAGCGATCGCAGGAAATTTTAGCTGACAACAAGTCACTAAATAATTCGTAATTCGTAATTTGTAGAAATAGCAGCAAAAAAAAAGGCAGTAGGTTTTAATCCCGTTGCCTCATTTGTTATTCTGAAATTTATCACCCTATAACACCCTGACTTTTATCTGGAAAGCCTCTCTCAAAACATCTCCTCTAGAAGAGGAAAGGCTTTGAATTCTCCCCATTTCTTGGTAGCGAAGAGGATTGGGGGTTAGGTTTTGCGTTAACGAGGGTAATCCTGATCTGCGGGGTCGCCGTAGGGGTCTTCGCTAGCTGGACGGACGTTACCAAACTCCCCTTGGTCTGCGGGGTCGCCGTAAGGGTCTTCACTAGCTGGGCGAACGTTGCCATAAGACGAGATATCTGCGGGGTCACCGTAGGGGTCTTCACTAGCTGGGCTGATGTTGCCATAAGACGCCGGGTCGGCGGGGTCACCGTATGGGTCTTCGCTGGCTGGGCGGACATTGCGATCGCGATATTCAGCATCTTCAGCTCGATCGCTGTTCGATCCCAAGAGGAAATCTTTCGCCTTTCGCAAAAAGTCATCTACCATGATATGTCTCCTGATTTAAGTTCGTGTTTCCGACGTGCGCGATCGGCGTTATCCTCCGGGAAACCCGCTTTAGATTTACACACGCTTCGCTATCTAGAGTGGTGGAGCTGCGGATGAAGTTATGCCAGTTAGATCGCGACCTGAAGAACTCCCGTTATAGCCTTGGAATTGCCGATACTTTTGTGCTTCAGATTCCGGTACTCGAATTCCTTCTGATGGTGGAGTTACCCAGTGAGCGCGATGTTCAGCATCTCGGTAGTATACACGCCCGTTTTTGGAAAGATAGTACTTACCTTGCGCTCCTTCTTGTGGAGCATTCTTATGTTGATTGTAGAGGTAATAAAGAGCCGCAGCTCCGGCCAAAATAGCCACTTTTTGCCCTGTACCTAATCCTTTTTTAGCTTCGGGTTGGTTTGTAGCGTTGCGATCGCTTACTGTTCTACCAACGGTATCATCAACAGGTGGTGGCGTAGCAGTTTTGGAACCACCTCCGCAGCTACTCAGCAAAGGTACCATCAGCAATGCGGAAAGCAGCACTGCAAATAGACGCGAAACTATTTTACGTTCTTTATATATTGTGTTCATCGGATTTCGTCATCACCTGTATTTACTAAAAGCCTTGCTGTTGCAAATACAAAGTTGGAATTCCTGTTATTTCACCTGGAATTGAAAAAACATCTACCACTCAATTTACAACTGCACAGCTACAGCGTTTCACTGTTATGATGAGCGATTTTCTCAGGTATTCCATCCCGCCTTTGAGAGAAACTGCATTCATCCTAAGGAAATATCTTATTGATTTTTTATTAATCAATTTAGCTAAAACGCCGAGATATTCAGCAATTTCTCGGTTATTTTTTTGGGGTAAATAAATTAAAAAGATACAGCTACTATGATGATCTTTGCCAAAAAATACACTCAAATATGACATTAAAAAATACAGCCCAAACTAGAACTCGTCTCCTTTTGGCTTTGTGGGATTTGGGAGGAACGCAGCAGGAAGTTAAAAAGGGTCAACTCACTAAGCGAATTGTATCCAAAAGCCAGAAGGTAGCAGATTATCAGGGTTCATTTGAGGAATTACAGAATCAGGGTGCGATCGCATTCTCCAAAAAAGGATACTCTCTGACATCTCCCAAGGGTTTAGAGGTATTGGGCGAGGGTTTGAGAAGTGGTGATTTTAAGTTTGAAGGGACGATTGTCGGTACTTGGGCGGCGAATGCGTTGTTGCGGTGGATTAGTCAGATAGATGTCGCGTTAACTAGTGCATATGTACCAGCTAATGGGGTTAAAGGTGCGATCGCATCTTACGACGAGTTTAAGTCAGTAGCGTTGGAAGTCTACGAGAAGCTTAACCAAAACTACAACCTAGATGATCTGGTGCCAATTTATCGCATCAGGAGAGAAATAGGCGATCGGGTTAGTCGTGAAAATTTCAACACATGGCTGCTAGAAATTCAAGAGAAAGATATTTTGCAACTTCAGGGTGGAAGCATAGAAGATAGCGCCCCCGACAAGATTGAAGATTCCATTACGACTAAAGTCAGTGGATTACGCTGTTATGCTAAACGCCTCAATTTTTAAACTAAGTTACTCGGTTATTTCCGCTTTTTTTTCTTAGTCATTATTTTCAATAGATGCACAATCATGAATAATTCTTTCTCTTCATATTCAGATATCAATAAAGCTATTACAAGCCATAACCCATTTGATAGATCATTAGTAGTCAGAAATTATGATATCTGGAACCAAACTTTTCCTGATGTTCCTTCCATAAATGCTCATGCATCAGATGCTGTCTTTCAGGCAGTAGAGCAAATTAGCGCAGGAAAACGTTCAGTTATTGGTATAACTATCAAAGCTGAAAAAGGACTAGGTAAAAGTCACTTAATGAGTCGAATACGTCACCATATTCAGGATGAAGGTGATAGTTTTTTTGTCTATATGAGCGAAGTTGATTATGGTGATTTAAACAAAATACATTCTAAATTTCTAAACACATTGGCATCTAGTCTAAAACAGACTGGTAATCAAAGTGTAATGCAATGGCAAGAGATGGCAACTACTTTAGTCAATGAGGTATATAAGTCAAGCTACACTCCTCAAGAGTTAATGAAGCGATTTCCTGGGGTTTTAGCTCAACATCCCAAAATAGTTGATGCCTTGACTGCTAAAGTAATGAAACTTAAGCCAAATATTGAAAATCCTTATTTGATTCAGGCTATCCTATGGACACTTTCCTTAGATAAAGTTTCATTTGCAATTAATTGGCTTGCTGGCAGAGACTTAGCACAGTCACAAGCTGACTCTATGGGATTACCAAATACTAGTCAAGATGATAAAGAAGCTGAAGCATTCCAAACAGTATGCCAAATTCTAGACTTAATTGGTGATTACAGGACAATAGTCATCTGCTTTGATGAGTTAGAAAGCCTCAATTGTAATGAGCAGGGTTTTACAAGAGCACAGGTTATTGCTCTGTTTGCAAAAGATATATATAGCCAAATTAAACGTGGAGTCTTAATTCTAGCTATGTTCGATGAAACTTGGACGCAACAAGTTAAAGTTGTACCACAAGCAGATTCCGTTATTGACAGAATTGGTGAAAAGAAATTTGATTTAAGGCATCTTAATAGTGATGATGTAGTAACTCTTGTCTCGCACTGGCTGAAAGAGTTTTATGATACAAATAATTTAACTCCACCTCATCCTGTCTATCCTTTTGATGAAAATAATTTACGAGAGCTTGGTAAAGAAAAACCAATAGTTAGAAAGGTTTTACAGTGGTGTACAAATAATTGGAATTTACCTGGTGGTCTACCGCAGCAAGTAGATCCACTAAATAAAATTGAAAAAGCTTTTAATAAAGAACTTGCAGCACTTGATAACACAATAGAAAATTACTTTGAAGACAGTATTACCATAGCTGATGCTATACGTTTTTGTTTACTAACACTGAAAGGTGAAACTGTAGAAAGGCTAAAAATCGATGACGTTGAAGAAGTTATAGTCAAAAATGTAGACAAAGGCTACCTCAACTTTAGAATTATTGGTAAGGAAGACGGAAGAGTTGTCAAAATAGTAGTAGCAGTTGTGCAAGAATCTAGCAATAGATTTGTAAGTGCCGCATTGAAAAGATTAATAGATTATAAAACATTTGATATGACTCGTGGCTGCTTAGTTCGTGCTAAAGACGTGAAGACTAATACTAAAGGAAAAGAACATTTGGATGAACTACTTTCTAAAAATTTAGGAGGAGAATTTGTCAAGCTTAGTATTGAAGATGTTAAGCCTCTTTTAGCGATTTTATTTGTTAAGCAAGCTTACAAAGATTATGAAGTTAGCGAAGGGGAAATTTTTCAATTTATAGTTCAATACAAAATTGCAGTTGATAACTATTTGATACGTGAAATTTTAAGTGACCCATCTGGTCAAATTCCTAGTGGTTTAATAAATGAAGAATGTATTGCTGAAACTCAGTCTATACAAAATCAAAATGTAACTAAAGACGTAGATGCTATGCTCGATAATCTACTTGTTAAACTTGGTTTATGAGTAATTTAATTTTGCTCAATACTGCCTTATGTCTACCTTCTCGCGACGTTGAAGCTTTGCTACAAGGGCGAATAATTATAGCTCTACCCCGAACATTTATTCATCCGGGGCGTTCCTTTGCTCTTTATCCGTCTGCAACCTCAATCAACGTGTTACCTGATGAACAATACTACAAGTCAAATTTATTGACGATTACCCAGAAAGTTATTACTCCAATAAGTTCTGAAACAGTCTGGATTCAATCTTGGGGTAAGTGTGAACTGTGCCAAATGCTAAATAACTTAGAATCATTAAAAGCTTTGTCACAATTAAATATTTGGACAACAAAAGGATTACAAGAGATTTTGCTGCAAAGGAAGCATATCTTTCTTGCTTATTTGCGTGTCTATTTGTTGTCTCAGCCAATTGAAATACCTGTGAATCCACAAAGCCAGTTTATAGGTTTACCTGATCCGTTGACGGTATCTGTTGATTTACCAGTATTAAACGATCGCACCTTCGCCCAACGCAAACGCCAGTTAGAAAAGCTAGAACCCCCGCTGCATCCTGAATTGGAAGAATTGCAGAGTGCGATCGCATCCCTAAGCATTAGCCAACCAGCCGCGAAACAATTAGACGACGACATCAAAGCATTTTTGGGTTGGAGTAGTGACAAGCTCATTATTAAGCAACCCGATCCAAATTTAGCTTGGATAAATGATATTGCAAAATTAGGCGATCGCAGCATCGAACAAGACGAGGGTAAAAGTAACTATCAAGCTGGTACAGATTTTGAAATCATCGCACGCCGTAGCCTTGATTTTTTAGGATTCAGAGTTGAAGAAAACTACAAAGGCGGTGCAGGTGGCTTAGACTTATTTTGCTCACAACCTTATCCTCTTGTTTGCGAATGCAAAGCAGGTAAAAGCATTCCTGATCGTGCAGTAGAAGAATTAGATAGGATTGGTAGAAGGCATCTAAAAGAAAATTATCTTCAAGCTGTAAGGTTAATTATTGGCCCAGGTAAACCGACTAAAAATTTGAAAGAATCTGCTGAAATATCGAAAATCAGTATTATAAATGTAATGACTCTACAAAAACTAGTTGAATTCAAAGCAAAATATCCAGGTGCTATTAATTTAGTCGAATTACAGCAATATCTAGAACCTGGGCAAATTGACTATAGAATTGATGAATATATTGATAAAGCTGAGAGAAAAATTAAGTTGCGATCGCAGATTATTACAGTAGTCAAAGAACTCTTTGAACAAGATAGCGAAAGTTCAAAAGCTACACATCAGAGTTTCACAGTTACAGAAATTCGTGTTCATTATAATGTCACTCATAACCCCAAGCTAACTGATGAAGCAGTTCACGATTTGCTGATAGAACTTTCCTCACCTTTAACAGGTTATTTAGGACGAATAAAAAGCAGTGATTGGAAGAGCGATCGCTTTTACTTTCTCCGCGATTTACCTGTTAACTAAAGATAATACAATATATCTCTTTTCTCCCCTCTGCGTTCTCTGCGTCTTGGCGGTTCGTTTCAAAATAACTGAAGTGCGTAGATGTAGCCTGCTGTAAGCACCACAGTTATCCCAAAGTTAACATACCAGCTATAGTGTTCCTGAATCAAATTGAGACGCACACGCTCAAAAATTGTCCAACAACGCCGATAAAATACTTCATCTTCAGCTTTGCATCTATCGAGTTTTTCAGGTGGTAAAGTGCGTTTTGGAAAAATTTTACCTCGACGTGCAGGTTGTTTTGCGGTTGATTCATTTATAAATAATTAATACTATCTATTGACTTAATTTTATTTTATGAGAAGCATTAAAGCGCGTAGGCGCAGCCCACCGCAGGCATCAGAATCTTTGTCTTTTTCTCAGTATATTTTATTTATAGTGACAAAATTTACAAAAATTTTATACTTATCCACTGTGTAATTTCATTTACAGAAGATAGGAGATTTAGTACTGTCGAAGAAACACATTATACTGACTACACTGGAGTTCATTAATAACAAACCTCTACCAAGTTTAAAACTTAGGCGAGATGACCCATGTATTATCAAATTTGGAATTTCTTTCTTAAAGAAGATAAATACATTTATTGGAAAGATAAAACAAAAATTAACAAAACTTTTGATAAGGTTACATGGCAAAAGATTATTGATTTTTTGTTACTAGTAGAGCAAACTTTCTTATTGAAATGTCAACTAGCAGAAACAGATAGCCTTGAGCCGTTTCTCAAGCTAGCAACAGAAAATGGTTATAACCTGACCGCAGAAGAACTTGCCTGGTTTCTAATTACGAGAAGACAGATTTGGGATCTTTTTGATTTTGCACAAAAAACGCCATCTCTCAAAGAAGAATTGTTAATAGCTAAAGATCCGCAGCAGTTTGTCAACATAGCTGCGGAGAATGGCTATTACTTTTCTGTAGAAGAGTTATCTTGGCTGTTAATTGAAATCAAATCATCTTCACAATTAGTATCTATCAACAATAGCGTTGGAGAGATTCTCACAGGTTCAAACTACGGCAGAATTGAAATAGGATACTGGATTTGGCTGGCAGAAGACTGGGGAATTGTGCCACCATTCTGTCATAGGGATAAACCGGGTACTTTCTTATGTCAAAATATCAACAATCCTTTTTTACCTGATCGCTGTTTCTTACCCAAGAGCTATTTTAATCAACGCCTCATGGTAATTCATAATTAAAATAATTCGTCATTCATAATTACGAATTACGAATTATACAGTGAAGCATCCTAGACGGAAGATATATCTTCTATCTAGGATGCTTCACAATAAAAAATTGTTGCTGATACAACAATTATGGACAAAATGTGATATCTAGACTAGAGCTATCAGCTAGCAGAAACCGTCAAACTACCAGGTTTCTGAAGATCACCTTGCAAAACCACACCTCGCTGATTGGCATGGATATGACGCAAAATCTTGTAAATTGCCTCAACTTGCTCTGATGCGCCTGCTTTCTCGGCGAGTTCGTCAAGAGAAATGGGAGTTTTTTCTTTTTGTAATACTGCTAACACTCGTGTTTGCAAGTCGAGAATGGAGGCGGCTGCTTTTTTGCCAGCTTCTACGCCTGGTTGATGGTAGGCGTTGACGTTGACCAAACTAGCGTATAAACCAACAGCGCGTTCATACAAAGCTATTAATGCCCCTACAGTTCGGGGGTTAACTTGAGGAATGGTGACTGTAATCGAATCGCGGTGATTTTCATAAAGCGCTTGTCGGGTTCCTTGGAGAAAACCGGAAAGATAATCGCCTGATGTGACTCCTGGATCTATTTCAGTGGATGGGCCCTGACGATCTTCCAACACTTCAATAAAGGTAGCAAAGAAATTTGCTACACCCTCGCGTAACTGCTGGACGTAAGCGTGTTGATCTGTTGAGCCTTTGTTGCCATAAACGGCGATGCCTTGATGGACAACGTTGCCGTCTAAGTCTTTTTCCTTGCCCAAGGATTCCATCACCAGCTGTTGCAAATAGCGACTGAATAAAAATAAGCTGTCCTTGTAAGGTAGGACAACCATATCTTTTTCGCCCTTTCCATTGCCAGCAAAGTACCAAGACAAAGCAAGCAAGGCGGCTGGGTTATTTTTCACATCTGGGACGCGGGTAGCGTCATCCATTTCTTTTGCGCCTTCCAGCATGGCGCGAACATCAATCCCCTGCAATGCTGCTGGTACTAGCCCCACAGCAGACATTTCTGAGGTGCGTCCTCCTACCCAGTCATACATGGGAAATCTAGCCAGCCAACCTTCTTCTTTGGCCAGTTTATCGAGGTTGCTATCAGGACTGGTAATAGCTACCGCATATTGGGCAAACTCCAAATTGTGTCCGGCGTAAGCTTTTTTAACTTCAATCATGCCGTTGCGAGGTTCCGGTGTTCCTCCAGATTTGGAGATCACCAAGACCAAAGTGCTGGCGAGGCTGTTTCGCAGATGATTAAGAACGCGATCGATACCTGCTGGATCGTTGTTATCGATAAAATGAAGTTTCAGGGGCGGGAAATCAGGAGCAAGAGCTTCAGCGACGAATTGGGGACCGAGGGCGGAACCACCAATTCCAATGGAGATAATATCCGTGAAGCGGCTTGCTCTGGGAGGATGAATAGCACCTGTTTGGACTTTTTCCGCAAAGGATTCGATTTGTTCTAGGGTTTGGACAATTTCTTGTGTAAGTTCTGGAGTTGGCGCTAAATCAGGATTTCGCAGCCAGTAGTGTCCAACCATGCGGTTCTCGTCAGGATTTGCGATCGCACCCTTCTCGAGTTGAGCCATATCCGCAAACGCTTTGTCAAACTTCGGACGCAAGGAATCCACGAAAGCATCATCGAACCGCATTCGACTCACATCTAAGTACAGTCCCAATCCCTCGTGGAAATATAACCAGTTTTGGTATCGTTGCCAAAGTGCCCTAGCATCCATAGGGAAATCTCAAATAAAGTGTTTTTCAAAAACCAGTTTAATGGAAGGTTATAGCGATCCCTGCCTAGCCTTATACAGTTTACAGTTTTAAGTGTTCGCTTAACTCTTCTCCTTAAACATCTGGCATAGGGATGACACGCAGAAATTTCACAATTTCACCCCTAATTTCTATACCAATCAGATAATTATCGAGGGTGAAGCGGTGAAAAATGCCTTCACCATCAAGCTGTCGTAGTTCTTTTAAATCAGTCAGTTGCCACTTTTGGGCTAACTCAATAAAGACAAAATCATGCACCCGCTCGTAAGCAGCAGGTTCTAAATTCTTCAGGTCTAGCAAAAAAGACCTTGCATAGCGCATTTCTAGACTCACTAGGCGTTACCTTAACCAAAAATTGAGGGGCCACTGGCACAAGAAAAGAAAGCGCTGCTGAATCAGAAAAACATCAACAGTCGTATTGCTTCTTCATGGGTTAAGATATCCCACGGTTGCTGTGCTCGCTTGACTTTTTGTATGGCTTTCAGCATATAAAAGTCATAATGTAAAGCTTCGAGAACGTTCCAAATGTCTTGCAAATCCTCATCGGCTAACTGCTCGATTAAGTGATGCATTCTAAGTCGCAGCAAATTCATACGTCAATGATTCCCTACCAGCAAACACTAACAATAAATAGTATTCCCAAAAAATTAGTAAGGCCTAACGGCAATCTAGCACTATGCCCAAGCTACGCTAAAATTTATTCGCCCAGTGAAGAGGGCAGAGGTGCAGGGAGCAGGGAGCAGGGGGGACAAAGAAAATAACCATGCCCAATGCCCAATGCCCAATGCCCCATTCCTAAATAACTACTTAACATGGTTGACTATCTCATTTTCTTAGCAATTTCTACAGCACTTTTTGCTCTATTCGCACTAGGACTCAATTTACAGTGGGGCTTTACGGGGTTAATTAACTTTGGTCATATTGCTTTCATGACCATTGGAGCATATACAACCGTATTGTTAAGCTTAAAGGGCGTACCCCTACTGATATCGGCAGTAGCTGGGGCTATTGTCGCCGCCTTGTTGGGTTTGATAATTGGTTTTGCAACTCTACGCTTGCGGGAAGATTATCTAGGAATTGTCACTATTGGTACGGGCGAATTAATTCGTTTGGTGGTAAATAATCAGGAATTACCTGTGGGTGACACCTGGATTTCTGGGGCGTTTGGTGTGCAAAGTTATCCCATACCCCTATCCACAGAGCCAAATTTGTTTGTCAGATTTGTGATGATTGGGCTTTTGACACTGCTAGCTGCCGTAACTTTTTTTACGTTGTGGAAATGGATTCGCACCACCCAAATATCTCGGACTACTGATTTAGGTAAAAGGACAACTAGCAAACAAGAATTTATATCCCGCTTGAGTGTGGGAATTGTGTTAGCCGTTTTGGCAGCAGCGATTTATATTTCTGGGGCGATCGGACTGTATAATTACAACCCAAAAGCAGGTTTAATGTTGGTGTTGCTGCTAGTTTTAGCATTTGTATACTGGCGGTTAGAAATTTTGGTGCGATCGCCTTGGGGTAGAATTCTCAAAGCCATCCGCGAAGATGAAGAAATTCCCAAGGCGCTGGGAAAAAATGTTTTTTGGTATAAATTACAATCTCTCATGCTTGGGGGTGCGATCGCAGGTATCGCAGGTGCTTTCTTTGCTTGGCAACTCAGCGCCATTTACCCTGATAATTTTCAACCGCAGATCACCTTTGACACATGGATTATGGTGATTTTAGGTGGTTCTGGAAATAACGTTGGCACAATCTTAGGTGCGGTAATTTTCTTTGCTTACGATGCGCTGACGCGGGAAGTCTTACCCAGAATCGTCCCCCTTGATGAAGCTCGTTTGGGTGCATTTCGGATCATGATAATCGGACTAATTCTGATGGTACTGATGATTTGGCGACCTCAAGGTATTCTAGGGAAAAAGGAGGAACTTACTCTTGGTAAATAACCAGTCATCGCCACTTCCCCTTTTAGTAGCCACTAGACTTTCTAAAAGCTTTGGTGGTGTCAAAGCAGTTAATGAGGCGAGAATCGAAGTAGCTAAAGGCAGCATCACGGGCTTGATTGGCCCCAATGGTGCTGGTAAAACTACTTTATTTAACTTACTCTCAAACTTTATCCGTCCAGATAAGGGACGAGTGATTTTTGACGGCGAACCTATTCACAACTTGCAACCATACCAAATCGCCCAGCAGGGAGTAATCCGCACATTTCAGGTTGCACGGACTCTCTCGCGGTTGTCGGTGTTAGAAAATATGCTGCTGGCGGCGCAAAAACAAACTGGTGAAAACTTTTGGCAGGTGCAGTTGCAACCGCACGTTGTCGCTAAGGAAGAAAAGCAACTCCAAGAGCGAGCAATGTTCCTATTAGAATCAGTAGGCTTGGCAAAAAAAGCACACGATTATGCTGGTTGCTTGTCTGGTGGACAACGCAAGCTGCTGGAAATGGGGCGGGCGCTGATGACTAATCCCAAGTTGATTTTGTTGGATGAACCTGCTGCTGGGGTGAATCCGAAACTGATTGATGATATTTGCGATCGCATTATCACTTGGAACCGTCAAGATGGGATGACCTTTTTGATTATTGAACACAATATGGATGTGATTATGTCCTTGTGCGATCGCGTTTGGGTGCTTGCTGAAGGACAGAATTTAGCTGACGGTACCCCAGCAGAGATTCAAAGTAATCCCAAAGTTTTAGAGGCGTATTTGGGAAAATAGAGTGCGATTAGCTTTCCGTTCCAAAGCTTTCCTCCACAGGGACAGAGGCTTTTATTCTTGCTCTGATTCGCTGTTAGGGAACGCTTTGAGGCTTAGGTTTGAGAGAAAGTCGCACACGGTGTCAAATCTTCCGAAATTTGGCTCTTGTTAAAATCGAGTTGTATATCTCAGTGGAAAAAGCTTTTTATGTCAATGATGACAGTTAGAGATTTAGAGCAAGTTCAAACCGCTTTTACCGAAGCAGGTTTAGATTACCAGCTGGAACTCGAAAATGGGAAAATTTCAATAATGGGCCCGTCAGATATTGTATCCAGCGAAATTAGTAGTCGTCTCATCGCCTTTCTCTTTGCTTGGATAAATCCTCGTCGCTGGGGAAGAGTGTTTGATTCTGCTGGCGGTTTCATCATGCCAGATACAAACCTCAAAGCACCCGATGTTTCCTTTGTTCGGGCTTCCCGACTTCTCCAAAGTCCTCGTTACTTTGGAGAATTTGTCCCTGACTTGGTGGTAGAAATTAAATCTCAGAGCGATAAAATTAAACTTATAGCAGCCAAAATTCTGAAATTTATAGAACTAGGAGCCGTTGTCGGGATTCTGATTGATCCTGATGAAGAGACAGTTACAATTTACCGTTCTACAGGTGAACCGACAGTTTTAGAAAATGGCGATATTTTAACGATACCAGAACTTTTTCCCGGTTGGGAATTGCCCATTACTGAATTGTGGCCTCCTATCTTTACCGAGGAAGAAACACAAATTTTGTGAAGAACTTTAGTAGCTACTGAACCGCATTATCACTATAACGAATTACATTGGCGAATCCACAAACGTCATTACGAATTATTTTAATCTTCATTATTTTCTGCAAAATTGACTTGCTCATAAAGGTCGCGCAATTCAATTTGAAAATCAACTGTTTGCAGTGATAAAATTGCAGATTCATGTTCAAGTTCAGTAAATAACCATTGACTTTCCGCAGTTTTTACATACTGCATCACGTGATACTGATATTGATCGATTAAAATATATTCCTTGAATTCGGGGATAGAGCGATAATAAAGAAACTTATCGCCTTGGTCATAATTTTTAGTCGATTTAGATAAAACTTCAGCAATTAACATTGGGTTCATAACGGTTGTTGTGCTGGTTCCCGTATAAATAGGTTGTCCCTCAATCACCATCACATCGGGATACGTATGCTGCCGATAACGGGGTATCCACAAACGCACATCACCAATATAAACATCATAATTTTTACGCCTTAAAGCAATTTTTAATGATGCAGCTAAATTCAAAGCAATTTTATTATGATTTGTAGTGCCACCCGTCATCGGTACAATTTCTCCATCACGGTATTCGCTTTTATATTCCGCTTTTTCTTCAATTTCTAAATACTCTTCAGGTGTGTAATAGAATTTTTGTGTTTCTAACTGCATAAATATACGACCTATGATTGTGCCGTTGCTTATTCATCTTTCATATCTATGTTATACGCCAGTAAACCCCATTCTCTCGCTGCATTAACTGGCAAGCAATCAACTCCCGTCGCAGGGTGGCGCAGTCAAGATGGTAGCGTTTGAGAATGTCATTTACCAGGCGTTCAGGATAGTTGACTCCTATATCAAACTGGTTTACCAACCACTTGAGAATTACCAAGCGCTTTTTGCGACTAGCAGGAATTTCTTTGAGGCGTTGAACGGAGTCCTTGTCGGAGACATCGCCCTCGAAATAGTTTTTCAACACCTTGCTTTCCCAAGCTTCAGTATCCACATCTTCTATCAAAGATGCTATTTTCTCAGGTGTAAAAATTTCCTTACTAATACTTTGCAAAGCCTCGCTATCCAATTGATACAGACGGCTATTGCCCTCAGGGCGCATTGTTACCAAATTTAGCTCTTTAAGTTTCGCTAAATGATGAGATACCGTCGGTTCCTTGAGTTGCAGTAGCGCCGCCAATTCTTCGACGCTGCACTCCTGATTCGCCAGGATACCTACAATCTTCAATCGGCTATCATCCGCTAATGCCTTGAAAAAGCGGAGTAAGATGTTAAATTGCTCTGGTTGCATAACTGACTTCTAATTAGACATCTATCTAATTAGAAGTATATCTAAATTGAAAACCCATTGGCTCAGAACTCCAACTTCTCACCAAAAGTCGGGGTTCTTGTTGTTCAATTTAACTAAACTGTTCCTCTGCATCGAGGTTAAATAACATTTGCAGAGTTTGCATACAGCGTCGTCTAGCTTCAACATCTTGCTGCGATCGCAACTGTACCATCGGGTCATGTAAAATTTTATTGACAATTCCCCGCGTTAATGCTTCAATCACCTCTTGATGTTTTTCGGCGAATTCCGAACCCAATCTCGACAAAGCTTTTTCTAACTCTTGTTCGCGGATGGTTTCGACTTTATTTCGCAGACAGCTAATAGTAGTCACAGTTTCCAGACTGCGCCACCAAATATCAAAAGCTTCCACTTCTTCCTCTAAAAGTCGCTCGGCTTCCTGTGCAATCTTCCGACGGCTTTCGTAGTTCTGCGCTACTACTGCCTTCAAATCATCCACATTAAACGCTTGCACATTTTCTAATTCATTTACATCCGCATGAACATTACGCGGCACAGAAATATCAAATAACATCAGAGAGCGCTGAACTTCTAAAACCATTTCTAATTTGGCACGGTCAAGTATTGGCTCTGTTGCCGAAGTACTTGTAAACACCAAATCACTATCGGCAATTACAGTCATCATTTCCGATAGCGGATGAATTTCGATAGGTTGCTGAGGGAACTGCTTTGCTAATTCTTGAGCGCGATCGCGAGAGCGATTTACAATACTAATTTGCACAGCACCTTTAGAAAGTAAGTGTTGCACCAGCAGGCGCGACATTTTACCAGCGCCCAGAATTACCACTCGGCAAGCAGCTAAATTTGCCACTTTTATCTGCGCTAACTCTACAGCTGCCGAACTGATAGAGACAGCGCCAGTACCAATACTAGTTTCAGTGCGAACCCGCTTCCCAGCTGTCAGCGCTTGTTTAAATAATCGATTCAAAATGGTTTTTATACCGTTATATTGCTGCCCCAGTTTGTGAGTAGTTTTCACCTGAGCCAGAATTTGACCTTCTCCGAGTACGAGACTATCCAAACCACCTGCTACCCGCATCACGTGCATCACTGCATCATCATGTAACAGCATAAATAAGTGTTGTCGCAGAGAAAGCACGGGTAATTTACTATATTCCGCAAGAAACTGAGTTATTTCTCGGATACCTTGGTCTGCTTCACTGGTAACAATGTAAATTTCCAGGCGGTTACAAGTGCTAAGAATTGCAACTTCGTCAATATGGGGATAGCTGGCCAGTTGAGCGATCGCACTTTCAATTTGTGGTTCTGGAATGCTCAGTTTTTCCCGGACTTCTACTGGGGCTGTTTTATGGCTTAACCCCACCACTGCTATATTCATTTGCTAAATCGTAGTTACTAGTTGGTAGTTGAAAATAGGGCATTGAGTGAGAATAGGGAATGGGGAATTTTTGTTTATTGGTTGGTAGTTATTCCCAGCAACAAACAACTATTAATCACTAACTACTAACTACTAACTACTGTAGGGGTAAAGCATTTTGATAATTATTTTTCAGTTTTATAGAAAGATTTCTTTCCAAATGCTTCGTCCCTACTTTTACCATTCCCCATTCCCTAAAAATTAGTTCAGTTGGAGAGTCTTGGGTTCACCAAACATGTGAATTGTGTCAACAAATCGAGCAGTTTTCGACTGGTTGGAAATTACCAAGCTTTGAGTTCTAGCTCCGCCGTTGAAGAAACGTACACCATTCATCAGATTACCACTGGTAATGCCGCTAGCAGCGAACAGAACAGTTTTACCAGATGCCAATTCATGAGCATCATAGACCTTATCGGGGTCATTGATATTCATAGACTTTAAGCGATCAATATTGGCTTCTCTGCTTTCTCCAATCAAACCTGTTTTTACGACTGCTGGATCGTAAATCAGTTGACCTTGGAAGTGTCCACCCAAAGCACGCATTGCAGCTGCCGAGATTACACCTTCAGGAGCCGCACCAATACCCATCAACGCGTGGATATTAGTTCCAGCAAAACCGCAGCTTATAGCTGCACCCACATCACCGTCTGAAATTAGAGCGACTCTCGCTCCAGCCTCACGGATTTCTTTAATTAAATCGTTGTGGCGTTCGCGCTTCATGACCACGATCACGAGTTCTTCAATCGAGCGCTCTAGACACTCAGCGAGAATCTTGAGGTTTTCTGTTGCTGACTTGTTGATGTCTACCTTGCCCTTAGCTGCGGGAGGTGCTGCTAACTTCTTCATGTAAAAGTCAGGAGCAGCAAATAATCCACCCTTTTCAGAAATTGCCAAGACAGCCATCGAACCAGGTTGCCCATAAGCTACCAAGTTCGTACCTTCACAGGGATCAACGGCGATGTCAATTTCGATTAATTCATCAGGGTTACAGAGAGCTTCGGCATTTGGTTGAGTACAAATACCAACTTCTTCCCCGATGTATAACATAGGCGCGTCGTCACGTTCGCCTTCCCCAATCACAATGCGACCACGCATATAGATTTTATTCATCCGTTCCCGCATAGCTTCCACAGCTACCTGGTCAGCGATGTTTTTTTCGCCTTTACCCATCCACTTTGCGGATGCGATCGCGGCTTGCTCTACTACTTCAATAATCTCTAACCCAAGTGTATTTTCCACAGAGTCTGCCCTCTCAGCTGCTTGAATTTCCGTCGTTTCATCTGGCTATTTCAGTTTTCAAGTCTACCAAAGGGCGGATACACGTGGAAGAAAGTTAAGTTTTACTGCTAACTGGTTATAAAAGTGCCAGTTAAGACATCCTGATTTTTTACTCCTACTACTCCAGTATAAAGCGTGTTTAAAAGTAACTAAGTTAAGAACTAGCACAAATGGGTAGCAGTGTATATCTATTTTTTCAGTGTTTATCTTTAGGTATAAAATAATAAAGAAAAAAAGCTAGTGAATTCACTAAAAACTGGAGAATTATCGAAAAACGATAAATAGCTGGTCAAATTAAGAGGTTAATCGTGTTTATCGACTACATCACACTAATGTTAATCAATATGGTAGCCGGGTTATTTCTACTGGCTGACTATGTGTATCGTGGTATAGATAGTTCTAATCAAAGACAGTGGATTCCCGGCTTTGGAATTGCGGGTGCAATCGCACTCACAACTGGTTTACACATGAGCTTCACCTGGCCAGTTACTGGTAGCTTTAATATTGCCTTTGGTGAAACAAGTATCTTATTTGGAATCTTGTTTGTGGCGGCTGCGATCGCACTGGCTCAAGGTTGGGATTTATTGACAATAGCAGTTTACGGCTTCTTTGCTGGTGTAGTTGCGATCGTAGTGGGTATCCGCATCATCAACTTGAATTTGACAAAGCAACCTCTTTTATCGGGAATCGGCTTTATTTTAACTGGGTTAGGTGGCATTTTTGCAGCGCCAACTCTCTATTGGAAAACCAACCGAACTTGGCGGCTAATTGGTGTAGCTGTGCTGATAGTAGCCGCTCTAATTTGGGCATTGACTGGATATTTGGCTTACTGGAATCATTTAGAGGGTTTCCAAAAGTGGGTTCCAGCGCCGATGCGGTAAGCAATGATCTAGGCTAGAGACATAGTTAAAACCTTGCTTAAGAAAATATGCTGGACTTTCTTAATCCCCTCTTAAATCGCCATCCAGAGCAAGTCAAAGCCAACGTCGAACTTTACACATGGCAAACTTGTCCTTACTGCATTCGTGCCAAAATGCTGCTGTGGTGGAAAGGTGTAAATTTCACTGAATATAAAATCGATGGCGACGAAGCAGCCAGAGCTAAAATGGCAGAACGCGCTAATGGACGCCGTACCGTACCACAAATTTTTATCAATAACCAGCACATTGGCGGCTGCGATGACCTGTATCAGCTAGACACACAAAGTCAACTCGATCCGCTTTTAGCCCAATCCACTATTTAGCAGTGAAGGAGGCAGGAGGCAGGAGGCAGGAGGCAGAGGGCAGGAGGTTTTACCTCAGTTGGGAATTCAGGCCCCTTGCTGTTGAGAGAGCCACCAAATTAAAATTTTGGTGTTCTTGTCTTAAACTCTTGCTCTATAAAAGGTTACGACAGAGAGAACGAAGCAGTATTCCTTTTCCCTCCTGCCTCCTACCCTCTGACTTGAAAGAGCAGGGGGAGCTGGGGAGGCTGGGGAAGCTGGGGGAGAAAAACACTTTCATGCTTGGCTGTGAAATTTTTTCATCGGGACTGCCTTTATTGATAAGAATATGTTAACTAAGTATACAGAATATCTTATACATCAACAATGGATGAGTTGTGCCCTCGAATTAGCAAAAGCAGCAGGTGATGCAGGTGAAGTCCCCGTAGGTGCTGTTATCATTGATTCAACTGGCAAATTGCTGGCACAAGGAGAAAACAGAAAAGAGCGCGACAAAGACCCTACCGCTCATGCGGAAATCCTCGCTCTCAAGACAGCTGCAACAACTTTACAAAATTGGCATCTTAATGAATGCACCCTCTACGTAACTCTCGAACCTTGCCCGATGTGTGCAGGTGCTATTGTGCAATCGCGTCTAGGACTACTTGTATATGGAGTAGACGATACAAAAACTGGCGCAATTCGTACAGTTATTAACATACCCGACAGCGCTGCTTCTAATCACCGTCTCCAAGTAATCGGAGGCATTCTAGAGTCAGCTTGTCGTCAGCAATTACAGGCTTGGTTTGCCACTAGGCGGCTTAGGGTAAACTAACGGACAGAGGCAAAACTGTCCATCTAGTACGACACAAGTCACGCAAGAGAATCTACGGTGTAACTAATCAGGCTTTTCGTTAAATTTTTACCCGTCAATCATCTGCATTCGTCATGATGGAATTTTACTATTCATCCGATACCTGCCAGCGCACACCAGTAAATCCCCAGGCAAATCGTACGACCTCAAGGGTTTCTCCTTGGTTAAGTCCACTGGCATATTTATTAGGGCGTCACTGCCTACTACCATTATTCTTTGGGCAAATTAGAATAACCGGACAAAAAAATATCCCCACAACTGGGCCTGTTATCTTCGCTCCTACCCATAGAGCACGTTGGGATGGATTGCTTGTACCCTACGCTGTTGCTGATTGTATGACAGCAAAAGACCTACGGTTCATGGTAACTATTGATGAATGCCAAGGATTACAAGGCTGGTTTGTCCGGCGCTTAGGGGGCTTTCCAGTAAATACTCAACACCCGTCAGTTGGCTCTCTGCGACACGGAGTTGAGCTACTTAAACAGGGAAAAGCCGTGGTGATTTTTCCAGAAGGTAATATTTATCGTTATGGTAAAGTTCCTTTGAAGCCGGGAATTGCTCGTCTGGGTTTGAGTGCTGAATCTAGTCATTCCGGGCTGGGAGTGAAAATTATACCTATAGGCATTAATTACAGCCAACCTTATCCAAATTGGGGTACAGATGTCAGCATTCACATTGGCTCCCCAATTAGAGTCAAAGATTATGCAAGTGGCTGTATAAAAAAAGACGGAAAAAAACTTACTGGTGATTTAGCAAAGGCACTGGAACAATTAAGCCATCAAGAAACAGAAATTACTAATCATGCATTTGCAGAAATCACTAATTCTTGATGTAGTCAAAAGTCAAGAATCCCCAGAATGGCTCTTAACCATTGACCATTAACCGTGCATGATTAAGAAACTGCACGTTGTCAAGGTTTGACATTAATTTCTAACTGCTATATTGATCCTGCATAAGTCACAAAACATAAGTCACAAAACATTAGTGGTATTTTGCAAGCTTTGAAGATGTATATATCTACATTACCCTCTCTTGATCGGATATTCAGCCAAATTGGCATTTTTTTGAGCACATAACTAATAATTCTCTGTAAACTACTAAATTGGTTGATGATAAGTATTCTTACTATTTAGTTAGCCAGTTAAATAAAAGCCTTTGGATTCTCCGTAAACAAGACTGGTAAAAACAAAATTTTAGGAAGCGCAGACTGGGGACATCAGCATCTTTAAGTGGTTTGGTGCGATGCCTACGACGGGCTACGCCTATGCCAATAATTCAAGCAGTGCTTTGGGAAAATTCTCCTGCTAAATATCCCAGTTAACCTGAGATAATTATTGGGGCGGAAAGTCGCTAGTCAGACAGATGGTGATGCAGTCTAAATCATTTTCTCAAATCAATTCTTCGCCACCGCCTTGTCAAACCACTCCCAAGCTGCTTGCTAGTAAACTGATGATTGGAAAATCAGAGAAATTAATGCATTGAGGCAGTCTACCGTAGGTATCGCTCTGATGAGCGATATAAGTTAGTTAATATACAGCGTAATGGGAACTCTATTAAACCGATTTTTAGTCTAAATCAGAGATACTTAGGATGTAGCTTTGCTTTGTCCAAGACCAAAACAGAGTTAAGATACCCGAAGTTTCCATAACTTTTTGATATAGTTGTTCCACTAATTGATCCCATGAACACTGCTGCCGCTGTTACCTTGATGCACCGTACTGTTTTATCAGTCATAGCAGTCCTCAGCCTGCTATCACCTGTGAATGCTCAGGTATCACAGTCACCAGGCACTACCAGCCAACCACAACCCATTGACCCCAACGATCCCAATAACCTTCGTCCCATAACCCAAAATAACAGCCTTTTGAGCATTGAAGGGGGCGATCGCCTTGTGAAAGATGCAGAACAAGCCGTTTCTGCTCAAAACTACCCCTTAGCTGCGAAGAAACTGCAAGAAGCACGTCAAGTTTATAATCAGCTATCTAATTTTTATCAAGAGTTAAATTCTAGCTTTTCGGGAATTGACAATAGAGTTTCTGATTCTCAGCGTCAAAAAGCTCTATTAACAGCCCAAAAGCGAGATGAAGCAACCTTTCAGCTAGCATTGGTACATCGGGCACAAAATCAGCCAGAATTAGCAGTACCGTTGTTGATTCAAATAATTAAGAGTCAAAACCCAACGCGGGATTTAGGCAAGAAAGCCTATAAACAGTTGTTTGAATTGGGTTTTGTTGATTCTCCCTATCCCAGAGAAGGTGGTAGTTCATCTTCCTCATCCCCAAAAAAATAAATTAAATTTTTGTTGTCTCTTTTTCCCTATCTCTCCTATCTCCCTAACTAGTCGCCTGAGAACGCCCTAGTGCTAGGATAGAGCTATCCGCTGTAGCCAAAACCTGAGCGTTCTCAAAAATACAGCTCAGAGGCGCGTGTATCTACAGCCTTGCCAAAACCTGAAGTTGGCACAGGCATTTGCTCTATATCTGTTAATAATAGAAAAGTAAGTTTTTTCAGGAATTGCGATGATTAGTCCGCAGCAGGTTGAGGCAATGATCAAGGCGGAACTGCCAGACGCCCAGGTTCAGGTGCAAGACTTGACTGGTGGCGGTGACCACTATCAGGTGACAGTAGTTTCATCGCACTTTGCAGGTAAAGGACTAGTGCAACAGCACCAGTTAGTTTATGGTGCGTTGGGTCAAGCTATGTCAACTGAAGCGATTCATGCCTTGGCAGTAAAAACATACACTCCCGAAGCTTGGCAAGCAACAGCAGCTTCGTAAATAAGAGTTAGAAGTTAGGAGTTATGAATTTTGACTCTTCACTCCTCACTCCTCACTGTTGAATCCAACATAGGAAACACAAATACCATGACGCCAGAACTCAAAGACAAAATTGATAGCTTGCTACAACAGAACAAGATTTTAGTTTTCATGAAGGGAAACAAATTAATGCCCCAATGTGGTTTCTCCAACAACGTTGTGCAGATTCTCAATACCTTGGGAGTTCCCTTTGAGACGGTTGACGTTCTATCAGACTCTGAAATCCGTCAGGGAATCAAAGAATACTCTAACTGGCCGACAATTCCCCAAGTGTATATCAATGGTGAATTTGTTGGCGGTTCTGACATTTTGATTGAACTGTACCAAAAAGGTGAATTACAGGAAAAGGTAGAAGTAGCATTAGCTTCTTAATTTCTCTTTACGCAAATTAGAGGGTATACTGCTGAGTTTGCGCTTCGCAATCAAGGCAATGTGCCGTTTTTAATGTCCTTGAAAGGGGAGACACTATTTCTCTACCCTTTCAAGGTTTTTTAATAGTGACCAATGTTGGGTATGATTTTATAGCCAACCAACAATCCCCTCAGTCCCATTGGCAAGACCAATATAGGGCTGAGGGGATGCGTTTTATCAATACAATAATATCTCCAAAATCTCACACCACGGCAACCCGTTGACCAGTACAGATAATATGCTATGATCACCTGCGGTAATTAACGGTTACTATCAATAACCAGGTAAATGGTACTTAGTAGTAATCAGGTTGTGGCTGTGGTTGCGGCACTGCAAAATTTGATCCATCGTACAAGTAGCGGCTAGCTTCCTCTTCTAAGCGATGAATCAGGTAAGGTTCAATGGTGTTGCCATGTCGTAATGCGGCTAGATATCCATCCAAATACATCCGCATATCATCCGTGCGATAACCGCGATTCCATAACTCGACGAAGGCGTCGGTGAGTCTTTGGTAATAGCGGATGGTTTGTGTGTCTTGGAGCATAACTGCTGTATTAATCTCTTTGGAATGAGAATTGTAAATGATTCACGCTCAAATGTGAAGTGTAATTTCACTTTCGCATCAACTCAAAGTCAACACATCTACTTTGGGTAGCACCCTCCTAGCAGCTACAAGCTACTTTAATCCTATTCCAGAAAACATCGATTCTAGTTATCTGCTAAGTTATTTTTATAATTTTCATGGTCAACAGCCCAATTGTATTGGTGTTATATTCCTAGATGTGGGGATTAATTTTTGCGAAAAAATCCACTTTTACCATCAGGTTGAAAGGCTGTTCTAGTAAGGGTTAGCTGGGTGGTTTATAGACATTTGCTACATTACACCCATCTAAAATCAGAATGTTAAGATAGAACAACTTTTGATAAGTCTAACAACGCTTTTAATAAGTTTAACAAAAATTTAAGAATATTTCTAATCGCCTTTTGGCAAAGCATAAATTAAAGATATTGCCACTCTTTTTATGAGGAAATGTAAAGCTAATAGCAGTTGAAGTAACAAAGGCTACAAAACCTTAGAGATGGGCTTGTTACTTTGAAAGTCATCGACGCTAAGGGGTCTTGCCACCGTGGGTTCGGTTTGTATAGAAATCATTGAGGGGAATCCCCATCTGAGGTCGTTGTTGGGTTGGCACTTGCAACAACTGGAATACCGTGTGCATCAAGCTGCCAGTATTTATCAAGCAAGGGAAGTATTTTTAAGCCATCAACCAACACTGGTAGTTTTAGATGCAGACCTGCCTGATGGTGATGGCATTGAGTTTTGTCGTTGGTTGCATCGTCAGCAGCAGCCTCTAATCTTAATGCTATCTGCCCGTAATAGTGAAGCTGATATCGTCGCAGGTTTAAAGGCGGGTGCAGATGATTACCTGAGCAAACCTTTTGGGATGCAAGAGTTTTTAGCACGGGTAGAGGCACTGATTCGCCGGAAGCGCACACCTACAGCACCAGCTTATTTGGATTATGGGACTTTGCAAATCGATTTAGTTCAACGCCGCGTTCGCTTTCAGGGGGAGTTCATCGACTTAACGCCCCAAGAATTTAGTTTGCTGTACGTTTTGGCACAAGCTGGGGGAGTACCTCTGAGTAGGTCGGAATTGCTACGTCGTGCTTGGCCTGACGCTATCGATAACCCTCGTACCATTGATACTCACGTTTTGTCGTTGCGGAAAAAGGTTGAACTCGATCCTCGGCAACCGAACTTGATTCAAACTATCCGCAATGTGGGATACCGTTTTAACATGGAAATTTTGAATACCAATATTTCACAGTCACAAACAACAAAGTTAACTAGAGAAAGATTTAGTAATCAACGTTCAACACTTAGTAGTAGTCAAGTGTGATCGGGCGTGGGAGTGAGGGACAAGGAGATAATAAGACTAACCATGCCCAATACCCCATACCTCATGCCCAATGACAATTGACTAATTCAAACTTTAAAATCCAAAATCGTCTTGCGCCTCTGCTTGAATCAAGCTTTCTCGTAATTCAATCCAGTCTATCTCTGAGACTCTTTGATTTGCGAATAGTTGACCTTGTTGTATGTGTAATAACCGAGTGCAAAACATCTGGGCTAGTTCCAGTTGGTGATTTACCATCAGAATTGTGGTTTGATGAGTTTGATTCAACTCGGTTAAGACTTGCATTAGATGAGAAGCCTTACCAGCATCTAGGGCAGAGGTTGGCTCATCTAATAATAATATTTTAGGCTGGATGACTAAGGCACGAGCGATCGCTACTAATTGTCGTTGTCCCGCAGAAAGTTGCACCTCTGTTCGCCCTAACCATTCATTGGGAATGTGCAGTTTTTCTGTCCAGTGATTGACTCGTTGCTGAATTGTCTGTTTGGGCAAACCACGCAAAACTAAAGGATAAGCCAAGGCTTGCCCAACTGTCATCCCTAACAGCTTCGACTCTTGCAATACAAGTACAAGCATCTGACGTAGCTGGATGACAGGAATTTGGCGATATTCTTGATTTTCTAGATAGAGTTTACCACTCGTGGGTTCAATTAGGCGGTTGAGGAGGTGTAATAACGAAGTTTTCCCAGCGCCTACTGGCCCTACAATGGCAATGCGATCGCCCTGGAATACCTCCAAGGAAATATCTTGCAATATGGGGTATCCTTGCTGATTGCCTAGAACTTGGGTTTTCAGCTTTGTAAACAGATTAACTTGCTCTAGCCTGAGTGTGGCTTTTGCTGTATTCAAGGGGAGTGGTGACTGGGGACTAGGGACTGGGGACTGAGGAGAAATCAATGCCCATACCCAATTTTAAGTTAATTGTCTGGTAGTTAAGGCTGTAGCGATCGCCCAGCCATCGACCAATAGTAGCAGCAGCGTGAATACTAGTAAAATCAAGTACATCCACGGCTGTGCTAAAGGGCGAACATCTGTAGTATCAATACCTGTCTTTGCTTGGACAATTTGCACGAAACGGGCAAATCCAGCTACACGCATCGGTAGTAAATAAGCTTTCCCATCCTGGCTGAGGAAATAATAAACTAGCCCCCCCTGACCAGTGGTGCGGGGTTTTAACTCTTTCACCTCTGACCAAGGTAAAAACCAGCCTTTACGAAAAAAGCGAGGCACCCAGGCGGGGTAAGTAACCTGAATTCCCTGGTCATCTACCGTTACTCGTTGAGTCAATACAGCATACAAGGCAACTAAGCCGATGCTAATCCCTATCCATAATAATCCTGGGGGTACTGGTGCAGCTGTTACCTGCGATAAGAAGGGTAATGGGACTGTGAGTGCTATGTATAGACTCAACAACGTTATCCGAATCAAAGGAGACAGACGAAAAACAGAAGCTGAGATATTGGCTGAGTTTACTGTCACGGCTCAATTACAATGCTTTTCTTCATTGTAGGGTAGGTCTATGTCTTAGCTGGACTGTTGCACATAAGCTATGCCACTTTGAAACCGCAAATTATCCTTCACGGTAAATATTTTTGCACTACAATCCAACCAGTAAGGGATACCCAGGCAAATCCTACAAATAGAATAATATTTACGCCGATGTGTAAGGGTCTAGCCCAAGGTCGTGTGGAACTAATTTGCGTGGCACTGAAAGCAGACAGTAAAACTAATGCTACCACTATCAATCCAGAGACCAGGTGTGATGAATGACCTAAAGAACCAAAGTGCCCTAAAGTGCCAACAATACCGATCGCCAGCAATAGTAGCACTAAACTTACCATACTGATGCCCATTAGATAGTGGAGCGATCGCACTTCCCTATTTCCGCCCATAAATTGGGTAATAAAAGGGAATTGTTGCGAAGTTCTCGCCCGGAACATCCAAACGCCAGTGACTGCTAACATCAGATATGCCAGCAGAGACAACCCCATCGACCAGGCGGCTATTTTCCACAACCAAAGAAATGAAGGCAGATTCATAAGAATGATTGTAGATGAGAGTGGGGAAGCAGTGGGAGTGAGAGAAAGAAATGCCCCATGCCCCATAAATAATAAACAAAAAGGGCTGCTGAATTCAGCAACCCTTAAATTGAGCTAAATTGTTTTTTTTAATCAACAGATGCTAAACCAGCCACTTGTAAAGGTTTTGTAGTATCTCCGGTTTTTGTATTAATTTGCTGCACCATTGGTTTGGTATTAATAGGGTCTTTTCCAGCGGATGAGTCTGTATCAAACTCATAAGTACTGGGTTCTTCGAGCATCAGGCGATCGCACGGAATTTTATCTGATAAAATTGCACTTGCCATCATCCCTGTATGAATCTCCATTTGACCTTTTCGTGGAGCTTCAAACACTAAACGTTGTCCAGGGAAAACAACCCTTTCAAAATACCAGTTGGGAATATTGGAGATGCGAGCTACCTGTATTTTGCTCGTGGCATTAATGTAGCAGCAGAGAATTTTCCCCGATTGCTCAGGTGGTAGAGGATCTAATATTTGAGCCATAACTGCTGAGGAGCTTTACGCCACAATTTTACATTACACTAGCCAAGCCTAGCACCCACTGATCCCCAGTTGCTGTAACTGCGAATACCAACTGAGTCTTTGTAGATTATTTCTTTCTAAAGATATATTTTTAGTTATGAAAATTTTGTAATTATTTATGCCTTTTCCGGAATTATACACTACAAAGAAAAGTTTTTGATATTTTTTACTGGTATAAAAGCTTTAATCTCTTAAGACAGATCATTAGGGAATAGACATGACAATGATCCCTTTGCTTTTCCCATAGCGACGAAGTCAGTTTTGCTGTTTCATCTATGCCAAGATTAATCGGCTGGGATCATCGCTTAATGAATAAACTCGATGTTATGGTAAAGCTATATGAAAAAATGTCTTCATAAAGCTCTCTATAGATTCCATGTATGTTTTGTGCACAGCAATTTTAGCGTTTACGGCATTTGCTAACAGCAGGTTCATCGATACCAATAATTGGCTTAAATGTCAAGCGCAATTGTGATAAATAAAACCAAATAAAACAAGCACACACTTTCAAACTGGATGTTTCTCTCGCTTTCTCCAAAGATTGGCAAGATGGAAGTCAAAACACACATAATGGAAAATCGAATTCTTTACGTTCGCCTTCCTTGTAACCCCATCTTTCCTATTGGGGTTGTCTACCTGAGCGATCATGTCCACAAGCAGTTTCCTAATATTGAACAGCGCATCTTTGATTTGGGAACAGTGCCACCTTTAGACTACAGTTCGGCTCTGGATCGCTGTATTGATGAATTTAAACCGACACTACTAGTATTTTCTTGGCGGGATATTCAAATTTATGCCCCAGTTGGCGGACGTGGTGGCAACCCACTGCAAAACGCCTTTGAATTTTACTACGCTAAGAATCCTCTATTGAAACTACGTGGGGGATTGGGTGGTTTGCGAATCTTCATCGCTTACTATGTAGAGTTGTGGCGAAACCAGGGCTTAATCAAACGCGGCTTAAAACGTGCCCAAAAATATAATTCTGATGCCCGTGTAGTTGTAGGTGGTGGTGCAGTCAGCGTATTTTACGAACAGTTGGGTAAAAGCTTACCCCAAGGGACAATTATTTCTGTGGGTGAAGGCGAAACCCTGCTGGAAAAACTTTTAAATGGCAGAGATTTTCGAGATGAACGCTGTTACGTTGCAGGAGAAACTCAACCACGGAAACGCCTAATTCACGAACAACCCACCCCACTAGAAAAAACAGCTTGTAACTATGACTATATAGAAAGCATCTGGCCGGAATTTAACTTTTACCTGCAAGAAGAAGACTTTTATATAGGTGTACAAACTAAGCGTGGTTGCCCTCACAACTGTTGCTATTGCGTCTACACCGTCGTTGAAGGCAAACAAGTACGCATCAACCCAGCAGATGAAGTGGTTGCTGAGATGCGCCAATTATACGATCGCGGCATTCGCAACTTTTGGTTTACCGATGCTCAATTCATCCCTGCGAAAAAATTTATCGCCGATGCCATAGAACTATTGCAAAAAATCGTCGATTCTGGTATGACAGACATTCACTGGGCAGCATATATCAGAGCCGACAATTTGACACCCCAGTTGTGTGACTTGATGGCGAAAACCGGGATGAACTATTTTGAAATTGGGATTACCAGTGGTTCTCAAGAACTCGTGCGGAAAATGCGGATGGGGTATAACTTGCGAAACGTCTTGCAAAACTGCCGTGATTTAAAAGCAGCTGGTTTCAACGACTTAGTTTCCGTCAACTACTCCTTTAACGTCATTGACGAACGTCCCGAAACCATCCGCCAAACCATCGCTTACCACCGCGAACTAGAACGGATTTTTGGTGCTGATAAAGTCGAACCTGCCATCTTCTTTATTGGACTACAACCCCATACTCATTTGGAAGAATATGCTTTTAAAGAAGGCATCCTCAAGCCAGGGTATGATCCAATGAGTTTGATGCCGTGGACAGCCAAAAAACTCCTTTGGAATCCGGAACCCCTTGGTTCATTCTTCGGCAAAGTCTGCTTGCAAGCTTGGCAACAAAACCCCAACGACTTCGGACGCGAAGTCATGAAAATTTTAGAAGAACAACTGGGTTGCGCTGACTTAGAAGCAGCACTTACAGCACCGTTAGAAACGAAAGAAAAACAGTTAACAGGTGTATCCTAGAAAACACGAATTCTGAGTTTCTCCCCCTTTGTTCCCCAGTGCCTCTGCGGTTATTTTTACCAAATCCCATGTTAGAAGGTTCAATCCTACAACAGCTAGAAACAGCCCATCGCCATACCACCAGGCCAATTCGATTCGGTGTTTACTATAAAAATACCCTAGTTGCCCTGTGCCACGCTCTAGAAGACCATATCTTAACGGACGACGGTACACCCTTAGTAATCACAGCTTTCCAACAGGGTAAATGGTATCTACAAGAAGCTCAACGATATGCAGACATTGCCCAGTGCAGCCGCGAAATTGCCATCATGGCTGCCGCTGAATCCGGCTTTGCTGAACATCCTACCAGCCAGCTACCCAATGTAGACTTAGTAGCATTAGATCCACTCGATCCAGTGGCGCAGGAGTGGCACTTAATTATTTTGTCACCTAAATACACAGCGATGGTAATTTGTCAAGAATTATCAGAGGCTGATTATGGCAGCGCTGGAGTGCCGACATCAGACTTAGAGCGTAAATTCTACGGCTTGTGGACATTTGAGCCGGAGTTAGTGCAAGAGACAGCAGAAATAGCGATCGCTCACATCAGAAAATACAACCCAGAACTGGCGAAAAAACTCACAGCCGATAAAGAACAAATTGTACCGTCAATGGACAGATCCCAAAATTTAGGTGCAGTTGTCTCCCGTGTAGTAGATTACCTCCAGACTGGGCAAGATAATTTATCCATACCAACAGCGCTTCAGAAACAAACCCTAGATCGCAACTTGGTTTCTAACGAAATCCAAGCTTTTTTGCGAATGGCGCAACTGATGGATATGGCAGATGTCAACAATCCAATGGCAGCTGCGGAAATAGTAGTTCTTGCTGAAGCGATCGCCCAGCTTTTGGATCTTCCCGCATGGCAGATTAAGAGACTGCGGCTAGCGGCTTTGTTGCATCGCATAGATCCATTACAAAAAGCAGAAAGCGTTCTCACTGGCGGTATATCCACACGGTATCAAGAAGATGCCCCTAGTTGTCCCTTAACCTGTCCTTTAGTACCGGGGGCGCAAGTATTGCGAACCATGCCACGACTGCGAGCAGTTGCCCAAATTATTACTCATCAAAGTGAGTGGTGGAATGGCACAGGGGAACCAGCAGGTTTAGCTGGAGATGAAATTCCCCTAGAGTCGAGAATTTTGGCATTATTGGCAGACTTTCAGTGGCGAGTCAATGAGCGAAAATCGTCAAATGAAAGCCGGGAACAGATATTTACTCAAGCTTTAGATGAGTGCAGACAGCAACAATCTACCCGCTTTGACCCTAAACTTGTAGATACCCTAACTCTATTAGTTATGGGTTTACAACAGGGACTCGACTTACCCTTGATGACACCCAAAGTCAGCGCCGGTATCTGGATACTTGATTCCCAATGGGATAGCCACAGCAAGATAAGTGAGGAAATTGGTAGTTACTTTACATGAATATTGAAGCCATTAGATTAGGAAAACTCAAACAACTTCCAGGGGCCAATTTAGAAGATGAGGAACTCTCCCGACTGGATTTAAGCCGGATTAATCTTGCTGGCGCTACTCTTGTCGGCACTAATTTCGCGGCTTCCAAACTCGAAGGTGGGCATTTGGAGGGGGCGAATTTGATGGGGGCCAACCTCCAAGAAACTGACTTGCGGGCGAATTTGATGGGAGCAAACCTGATGCAAGCAGATTTAACAGGCGCTGACTTACGGGGTAGTAACTTGCGCGGCGCTAACTTGATGGGAGCAAGACTCAGTGATGTGTCATTAGTGGGTGCTTTCTTAAGTGGTGCCAATTTAATGAACGTGAACTTACAAGGCGTTGACTTGCGAGGTGCTGACTTGCGGGGTGCAAACCTGACTGGGGCAAATCTCAAAGGTGCAGACTTGAGTCGCGCCGATTTGCAAGGGGCATTGTTGAGTGAAGCCAACCTCGAAGAAGCGGACTTGCGGGGGGCAAATTTGGCAGGGGCGAATTTGACAGGAGCGAATTTACTCTGTGCAGAGTTAGAAGGTGCAAATTTGAGTGGTGTTAATTTGAATAAAGCGTGTGTGGTGGGTACTGTGGTTGAGACGCTTGCGTAAAGATTCTACCAAAAAGCCCAGTATCCTTGGCTATTGTTAAAATTTTTGCAGATGAAGCAGGTGAAAATTTGTGAGTCGAAGTGTACCTAGTCGGAGTCCCTATTAACGAATCAAAGCATGACCGACGAAAGCCAATCAAACAACTCAGATGAAGAAGAGTTTGATCCGGTAACAGATCCAAGGGATTGGTCGGCAGCAGAAACAGAGTTAGCCTGTTTCGCGCTTGCCAGAAGCAAAGGTAAACGGTTGGTTAAAATCATCAACACCAAAAAACCACCGATGCCGATTATTTGTATTTTTGAGGACTACCCAGAATGACACCCGTCGCCGCCCAAGTCTCAATTAGCGCAATCATTCCCATGTTGACTGCGATCGCAAATCGGCAATGGGAACAGTTTAAACAACTGGAGGCAGATTTTGTATCCCAGTACGGCGTAGAAGTATGGCAAGAGGTTTTTAATTTCCGTCTCAAGCCATCATTGGATAAAGATTCTGACAGATGGCTACTGATTCAGTGGTGTGGTGAAGGAATTATCTCAGTCAAAAATGTGGCGTAGGTGCGATCGCCAAAGTGAATTATAGCGATCGTTTTGATTCCCATCCAAAGGTTACTACTTCACCGTTTCGCAGTACTCTCAGCTATTGTTAAAATTTTCGCAAATGAAGCAGGTGAAAATTTGTGAGCCTAAAAGAAGTTATCAGACTAGCAAAGCAACTTTCAACCGTGGACAAAGTACGTTTGATCCAGCAAATTGCTCCTGATATAGAACGCGAGTTAACAGATCAATCATCTATCGTTCTCCGCAAATCATTATGAGGACTGTGTGCGGATTTGGGAAAAGCGCCTTCCGCAGAGGAAATTGATGCAGCCCGTAGTGAAGAATGGGCTAGTTTTCCACGAGAGGATATTTGATGCTGCGTGCTGTAGCTGCCACTCATGCAGTCATCTGGTACATTTTTGGCGATTCCCGATTGTCTACAACTGCCCAGAATACCATAGCTCAAATAGCATCTTCTTGAGATCAAGTTGCTTTCTTTTCCATTACCCTAGCCGATGGGAGGAGTAGCCGCCCGCCGATTTAGTTATTAGTCATTCGTTATTGGTCTTAGATCACTCTGAAAATCTTTCAACCCAAAGGATATCTTTGTCAATCTGCATAATTTGACGTTCGATTGCAGCTTTGATATCTTCACTAGGATTTAAATCAGCTTCTTTTTGATACCGAATTCTACGTCGTTCGTATGCTGCTAGTTTGGAATTATATATACCCAAAAATCCCCTACCTGCATAAACATTGCGAGAACGGGCATTTGCTTGTATTGCTTTCATATTAGCTGTTACTTCACGCTTTTGTAATTGTAATTCTTTTTTCTGATGGCGTAGTTCCTTGAGTAGTGCCTTTTGCTCTTTAGAAGAGTTAGGGGTAAAGTCTATGGCTTCTTGTAATTTCTCTGCCATATTTTCTAGGACTGATATATGTTTCTTCTGAAGCTCATTTATTTTCCACTGATTCAAAATATCTTTATGACTAGCTATTTCTGTCTCAAGATTTTGAATTGAGTTCATGATTCTTTGAATTGTAATGCCTGCATTGTTTTCCCATTCTGATACTTCAGAGAATGTATAAAGTCCCTGAAAATCAAGCATTACTTTTGTATAATTACTTTCTCTCAATAAAGTCTGAGCAAGTAAGGAAATTTCGCTCTCTACCTCTGATATTTGCTGCTGTAATTTGTTGTATTTGCGGGCGAATGCTTTTCCACCTGGACTGAAGAATACCCAAAAAATTAATCCCAACGATATCAATAGAAAAAGTATAGCAATAACAGGAGTTATTCCAATGTTAAAAGTTGAACTGCTAAAGACCAACCAGCAAGTAAAGATAGCTGCACAGAAAATTCCAGTAATAATAATTTGTAACTGAGGCATCTGAACACATGCAAAATTTTATATCAAATTACCTATTACTAGCTTTCCCAAAAATAATAAGAAATTAGCTATCTTTAGAAAATGTTACCCATTTTTAATTTTTAAGACTCCGTCCCCGTATCCACAAAGCTAGTACACTCATTAACAACACCCCCATCACTCCTTGCAGGGGATTATTATTTACACCAGTTACCCAATCAGGAACTTGACCAGAATATTTCACTAATTTACCTACATTAATAATGTAGTAACCCCAAACTAAACCACCATGTAGACCAATTGGAAAACCCAAGCGTCCCCTACGCCAACGCTTTCCCCATACTTGCGTTAACCCCAGCAGTACTAAAGCTGGAAATTGCGGCAGTGTATGAATAATTGCCTCCAAGGGTTTGATAAAGTGCAATGTAGCAAACGCAGTTGCATCTGTCCACAGTGCCACACGCGGACTGTAATCTCGTTGTAATTCATCTAGCAACCAGCCTCGAAATAACAATTCCTCAGCAAATCCAACACCTAACCCAACAAGTAAACCCTCTAAAATAACTTTCAGTAAAAAAACTTTCGGTTGTTGCCACACCAACCAACCCAACAAACTTTCTACCCCAAAAAGTATCAGAATATTAATTATCCCCAGAGCCAAGCCACGCAGTAAATCCACACCGTTTTGCCGCGTGAATTCTAAACCATAATGCCGCAGAATTTGGGGCTGCTGGTAGACATATTTACCCCATAATCTCAAAAGAAAAATAAAAATCGCATATAACAATACCAATGTCAATATACTTTCTAAGTTTGAATCATGTACTAGTAAGTATATTGGTGTAGCCAATGGCAACCATAGCAACAATAAAGTCAAAATAAAAGAACCCAGCCTAATAGGGGCAGGGCGTTCAGCTAAACGGGCAATGTTTTTTTTCATACCTAGTAAGTCACCAAACACCAGTCAATATTCTAAATTTCGACTAATGACCAATGACCAATGACTAATGACTAATGACTATTCGTCAGGTTCAATCGTGCTACTTAAACCGTGACTTTTCAATGTTTCGCAATAGAACTCAGCGTGTTCCTGAGCGCAAGTAATGACTAAAGCTAGCCCGTTAGTATGGGCTTCCATCATGATGCTAACAGCCTGGGGTTGGGTAAGGCTTGGCACAGTGGCTATTAGTGACTGCACAACATGCTCCATTGAGTTGTAGTCGTCGTTATGGAGCAAAACGCGATACCGAGGCGCTAGCTTACGGGTTGTGGAAGGCTTTTCAATAGTTTCAACTGACACGGCTCTTTGCTCTTTTCTTGTTGATTCACTACTACAAAGTGTCTGTGTAGCGATCGCTTAACAGTTATTTACCTATTCTATAGTATTTCTGTCCAGATACTATGCTAGAAAAACCCCTTTGCTGCCAGGGATTGGTCGTATTAGTTTTGCGTAGCTACTTGTGAGATACATATCTTAGACATCGTTGCCGTGAGAGTGCTACCTTAATCTTACAGAAGCTTTCCTTAAACTTAGCGCATTTTTACTTTTAAGATTAAGCAAGTTGTAAAATAATCCTTGCCCCTGCCCAAACTGCATAATAATGGACATGAGCCTAGATTTTCTTCAACCGGGACAAATTGTGTCTTTAGAGCATGGCGACAGGAATCTGTATGCAGAAGTCATTCAATTTGTAGTTTCCCGCCAGTTGTGTTGGGTGCGTCCTTTATTAATGGTTACTTTGATTCAAGAATCACCGCTAATTACCGATTTGCGGGATGCATCTGACCTGCTTTGGCCTGCCAATTTATTTCGGCCAGCTTTAGACACAGAAGTAATTACCTTCTTGAGCCAAATTTTAGCAAAAGAACCAAAAACTGAACCTGACTCAGCCGCCAAGCAGCAACTCAATCAGTTTATTCACCAACTTTGGCAAGCATATCAATAGGTATTAAGGCATAGAGCATGGGGCATTGGTCATTTATCATCCTCTTCCTGCTCCCTCGTCTCCTTACTCCCCATTACGCCTTATCCCCAGAGAGTTCTTTATTCCCCCTATCAAGCGTAGCGAATACCACCATCTTTCAATTCGTTGCATCCCTTCTTGTAACCGCTCATCACTAAGAAATTTGATCGCTACATCCTTCAAGTTTTGTGGCTCTTTCTAAAACTCCGTTACAAAACTTAATTACGTTAGCGTAGCGGTAGCGAGTCTGTAAGTGTCATTACGAATTATTTTAATATCCCAGGCTAGGAACCAACTGGATTCGACCAGCATCCATCTCTGCCATTAATAATTCTAGGGCTTCGTAATCAACATCAGAAATGTAACCCAGTTCCGTCAGTTCTGAGTTGATTTCATTTTCTATCTCAGGAGTTAGTTTTTTAATGTCAAGAGCTTTTTCTACCAATTTACGAATAGCGTACTGAGTTTTCATAACTAATAATCCAACTGTATATGATACCGATCATCCCAGATCGGTCTAAGTATAAAGAGCAATCAAATACTAATTTACTAGTGATATATATCACAATTTAATTAGCTAGATAGATAATTTGCTATGACTTTGCTGTATGCCATCAGCAAGGCTAAAGTGAGAGGTTTAACTTACCGTTAAGACTTGGCTAAATTAGCTTTAGTGATAGAATAAACAAATTTTTTCAGCATAGTTACTGATAATTTGTCTGCTCTATGGCTGTCTATAGTTGATTGTTTTTGAACTGGGATAAAAAAAAAGTATATAGAAACACATTTTAAACGGGAATTATAACAATCTTTAAACAGAGATACTAAACCAATAAAGATTCAGCAAAGAGAGCTAAGACGTATGGTCGATGCAACAAAAAAGAGTTTATGTTCAAATAATCCTTAGCTTGACGCTTCAAAAATTCTCAATAGGATGTAACTATGCAAGCAGTGCTTAACTATCCCAAGATTGCAGTTATTCGGCCCCAAGGGTGTTTGAATGGTGCAAACGCCTTGGAATTTGAACGAGATATGACCACAGCGTTGGCACAAAATGGTATTTCCATCTTGGTAGTAGACCTAGCAGGAGTAGAATCGTTAGACAGCGCGGGATTGATGGCATTGTTATCTACACACAAGCTGGCTCTTACTTTAGGACGGAGTTGCCAACTTTGTGCTGTTGCTCCATCAATTAGAATTATTTTTGAACTGACGCAACTCGATAGGGTATTTGAAATATTAGATGGTGAAACCGAATTAGCTGAAACATAACTTTATGTAAAAGCACGAAGGTTTGGGCAATAAGTGGACTTTATGTAAAGGAGTTGTAAGTTGCAACGATAAACTCTGTTATAAGACCTAATTCAATGCTAAGGTTGGGGTTGAGTAGCTGTAATTAAGGTAGCTAGAAGATAGCACAGTGGTTGTTGCAGTTGAAAAATTAATAACGTCGGATATTTTAAAACCAGCCCGTTACCTGGGTAACGAGCTGTTAGCAGTACACAAACCTTGGGATACGACAGCAATACGTTGGGTTTTAACCTACCCAGAAGTATATGAAGTCGGTGCATCTAATTTAGGGCACATCATCCTTTATAACATCTTGAATGCCCAACCGCGTCAATTGTGCGATCGCGCCTACCTCCCAGGACAAGACCTGGCAGCCAAACTACGCGAAACTAACACGCCATTGTTTGCGGTAGAGTCAAAGCGATCGCTGACAGAATTCGACATTTTAGGCTTTAGCCTCAGTTATGAACTGGGTGCAACTAATATCCTAGAAATGTTGGATTTGGCTGGAATTCCTTTAACGTGGCGAGAACGCCAAAAAGCAGGGGAAACAGGTGGAGAATTTACTAATCTCCAGTCCCAGTTTCCGTTGATTTTTGCGGGTGGGCAAACAGCGACATCAAATCCTGAGCCTTATGCCGACTTCTTCGACTTTTTCGCCCTTGGAGATGGAGAAGAACTGCTGCCAGAAATTGGTTTGGTGTTGGAAGAAGGCAAACAAGCAGGATTAAGTCGGGAACATCTGTTACTGGATTTGGCACAGATACCAGGTGTATATGTGCCTCAGTTTTACGAGATGGCAGAGGATGGCTCAGTTCATCCTCGTCGCCCAGACGTGCCAAAACGAATTCTACGCCGGGTTGCAACTCCTATACCAGCATATTCTATTGGGTTAGTTCCCTACGTAGAAACGGTGCATGACCGCTTGACCATTGAGATTCGACGTGGTTGCACTCGTGGCTGTCGCTTCTGTCAACCAGGAATGCTCACTCGACCAGCACGGGATGTAGAACCGGATAAAGTGGTAGAAGCAATTGAACAGGGTATGCGGGCTACTGGTTACAATGAGTTTTCCCTCCTATCTCTGAGTTGTTCTGATTATTTGTCCCTACCAGCAGTGGGGATGGAAATCAAAAATCGCTTAAAAAATGAAAACATTTCTCTGACTCTACCAAGCCAACGGGTAGACAGATTTGATGAGAATATTGCCAACATCCTTGGAGGTACGCGCCAAGGTGGACTGACTTTTGCTCCAGAAGCTGGAACTCAGCGGATGCGAGACATCGTGAATAAGGGGTTGACGAATGAAGAATTGTTGCGGGGGGTGAAAACGGCTTGGGAGCAAGGCTGGGATAAAATCAAGTTGTATTTTATGATTGGCTTGCCGGGTGAGACGGATGCCGACGTTTTGGGCATTGCGGAAACGGTAAGCTGGCTACAGCGAGAATGTCGGGGCAACGGCAGAAAACCCCTAAACTTTAACCTGACGATTTCTAACTTTACGCCCAAGCCTCATACACCATTCCAGTGGCACTCAGTTTCTACTGCTGAATTTAAGCGTAAACAAAACCTGCTACGGCAAGAATTTCGCCGGATAAAGGGAGTGAAGGTAAATTTTACCGATGTCCGGATTTCGGCAATGGAAGATTTTGTGGGACGAGGCGATCGCAATTTGAGCAAAGTAGTCCGCCGTGCCTGGGAATTGGGTGCAGGTATGGATTCCTGGTATGAAAATTTAGATCAAGCTTTTAGCGCTTGGGGGTCTGCGATCGCCCAAGCCGATTTAGATTGGAAATACCGCCAAGTAGAAAATGGCGAATGGAATTTGTTTCACGCAGAGGCACAGAAGGGCAAAGAAGCAGAGGAGCAGAGGAGCAGAGGAGCAGAGGAGAATACCCCACTCAGCACTCCCCACTCCCTCGATATTCCCCTTCCTTGGGATCATATTGATACCGGGATTGATAAAAAGTGGCTTAAGGAAGACTTGCAACGCGCCCTAGAAGCCGCAATTGTACCTGATTGCTCTTTTGATGGTTGTTCTCACTGTGGCGTCTGTGGCACCGACTTTGGGCATAACATCGTGATTGAATCTCCTGCTATCCCAAAATTTGCTGGTGAGTTTGTCCCTAACACAACCAAGGCGCAAAGACTGCGACTTTGGTTTGGTAAACAGGGTAATATGGCATTGATGAGTCATCTTGATTTAATCCGTCTATTTGACCGAGTTGTGCGGCGAGCAGGCTTGCCAATCGCTTTTACAGGTGGATTTCATCCAATGCCGCGGATTTCTCTAGCAACTGCTTTGGCTCTAGGGGCGACTAGCAGCGGTGAAATTGCAGATTTTGAGTTAACTGTGCCAGTGGAAGTTGATACTTTCCGAGAAAAGTTGGCTCGTGAAATGCCCACAGACATACCTATATATAATGTGGAGCAGATAGATTTAAAAGCTAGTGCTGCTACCCAACTGCTAGAGTCCGCAGAGTATTTGATTACTGTAGCAGCACTTGAAGAAACAACACCCATACAATGGCAAGACTGGATTAATACAATCAAAGCAAAAGAGGAACTTTGGTACGAGCACACAACTAAGTCAGGCAAGAGCCAGTTAATAAATCTGCGCGATCGCTTGTTTGAACTGGAATTAGTAGAAACCCACAAAGGCATTACAGAATCTATGTCGTCTGTAATCCGTTATCTAGGTAGCTATCGCCAGGACGGTTTGCTGTTGCGTCCCGAACAAATACTGTCTATGCTAGAGACAGTGGCTAGTGTAGAATTTCAACTCCTGCACATCCACCGCAATCGGCTAATTTTAGGGGTATAATTCCCGTAGGGCAACTTGCTAGTAGTTGTCTTAATATGGCACATCGTAGGAATTGATTTTTAGCAAGGTTGCGTTAGAATGGGTTGAAGAGAAATTTTCTGGCGCTGCATTGAATTAGCTGGTTCACTACCCTGGTATTCAGGGGGCGAAAGCAAAGATATTAGAGTGCAACTTCTAGGATTTTATCCCAGACAAACAAAAAGCAGATTAAATAACGCACACTCTCTCTATAGCTACCTTGTGAATCAGTAACTAACAGCAGGCTCGGTTAGCTTCTCTAAATCCATGCTTTTTAAACAACTGCTGAATGTCTAATCCACAGTAGTGCCCAAGAGCTAGTGCATTACTTTTTTAGAGTTGAAGCAACTGCTGTCGGTTATGCCGACTTGTAGACGTTCACAGACGGGCAAAGCGCGGCTTGCCTTAGGCTAGAGCGGCTCAAGGTAGGGTAGCAACTGGCGTTGCTGAGTATAACCCTAAGGATAAATCCGGGGAATGGAAAATAGAAATAGTTTCTTTTTCTTAACGAATTCAGTAGGTTACTCTCAAATGAAGCGTCCTGAGTTTAAATGCTCACTCAGGATTTAGAACTTTCAACTCAGAACTCTCTTGATTGAGGGTATTGCATCACAAATCAACCACGGATGGTTGATTTAATTGCTTAAACAATATGCAGCCGTTCTGGAATAATCAGCCGTGGAAATGCTCTCAAGAGCACCAATAGCTATTTAACTTAGAAGCTCAGGTTTGCGATTTTTATTATCAGTAGCGCCTTTTGAGGGTTGTGAGGGCAGCAAAAGTATAATATCAAACCGGAAAAACACTGTTAATGAGAACTGACGCCCAGACGCGGAGAGTTTTGAATTATAAGTAATTAACCGGACTTGATACAACAAACCTCCAGACCTGTAAGTGCTGCCAATTTTTGAGGAAATTGAATGCCAAAACAAATTATCATCGCGGAGCAGCACCAAATTGCTGCGGTTTTTTCTGAAGATCAAATACAGGAACTTGTTGTTGCTACAGGTCATCACCAAATAGGTGATATCTACTTAGGAGTAGTAGAAAACGTATTGCCTGGGATAGATGCGGCTTTTGTCAATATTGGCGACCCAGAGCGCAACGGTTTTATTCACGTCACTGACTTAGGACCATTAAAATTAAAGCGTACCGCAGCGGCAATCACAGAACTACTAGCACCACAGCAGAAAGTTTTGGTGCAAGTAATGAAAGAGCCAACGGGGACAAAAGGACCCAGGCTCACGGGTAATATCACCTTACCCGGACGCTACGTAGTACTGATGCCCTATGGTAGGGGCGTAAATTTATCCCGACGGATTAAAAGTGAAAGTGAGCGCAACCGCTTGCGAGCACTGGCGATTTTGGTCAAGCCGGCGGGAATGGGTTTGCTGGTGCGTACAGAAGCCGAAGGCAAACCCGAAGAAGCGATTATGGAAGATTTGGAGGTGCTGCAAAAGCAATGGGAGGCCATTCAGCAGGAAGCGCATTCCACCCGTGCTCCAGCACTGCTCAACCGGGACGATGACTTTATCCAGCGCGTATTGCGGGATATGTACGGCGCGGATGTAAATCGGATTGTCGTGGATTCCAGTACTGGTTTGAAGCGCGTGAAACAGTACTTGCAGAATTGGAGTGGAGGTCAAACACCGCAGGGATTGTTGATTGACCATCACCGCGATCGCTCCCCAATTTTAGAGTACTTCCGTATTAGTGCCGCTATTCGAGAAGCCCTGAAACCTAGAGTAGACCTACCTTCTGGAGGTTACATCATCATCGAGCCGACAGAGGCATTAACCGTAATCGATGTTAACTCAGGTTCCTTCACGCGATCGGCAACAGCCAGAGAAACAGTTTTGTGGACAAACTGCGAAGCTGCAACAGAAATTGCTCGCCAGTTGCGTCTGCGGAATATCGCCGGGGTGATCGTCGTTGATTTTATTGATATGGAATCGCGACGTGACCAACTGCAAGTTCTCGAACACTTTAATAAAGCACTCAAAGCAGACAAAGCTCGTCCCCAGATTGCCCAACTCACCGAACTGGGTTTAGTAGAACTAACCCGCAAACGCCAGGGTCAAAATATTTACGAATTGTTTGGTGAAACTTGTCCCACCTGTGGCGGTTTAGGGCATACCGTGCGTCTGCCTGGAGAAATCGAAAACCGATTGCCAATACCGGCAGAAACACCAGAGCGTGAGCGTTTTGTATCCCTGCCTCATCGAGAACCACGTCAACCATCTGCCCGCATCCCGGAACCACGAGAAACCTATGATGGGTTTGGGGAAGCATTTGAAGGTGACTCGGAATTGAGTAACCTAAATCTGATCAATCATCCTAGTTATCAAGAACTTGATAATAAGCGTCGTACTCGCACTCGCCGCAGTCGAATTGGCATCAATGGGTTAAACGGGAAAGATGAAGCTCGGGTTGTTCCCAATCCACTGGCTTTTGCCAATGAGCCAGACTTAGACCTTGATGTAGAACCAGAACTAGGAGTTGCACCAGAGATACCTTCACCCACCCTTGGTAAACCAGGTTGGAGTGAAAGAGTAGAGCGCACTAAAATTACCAAGGCAGAGCCAGTCAAACCAGTGGTAGAACCACCGGAGATTAGAACTGTAGAAATGAGCCTTCAAGAACAGGATATGTTTGCCTTGATGGGAATATCTCCCTTGGTGAAGTTAGAGCAAGAGGTTAAAAATACCAAGTCTGTGATTATTAATGTGATTCAGCCTGGTCAATTGCCAACGACTCCAACTGAATCAACCTCAGAATCAACTATTGCTCAAAAAGCAACACCTGAAATAACCGCTATTCCGCAAAAAGCAACACCTGAAATAACCACAAGCAAGATACCGACACCAAAAGTTATTGAACCAGAACAAAAATCTTTGATAGAAGAGACAACTGAACCATCAGAGTTGATTGTGAATCCTTCGGGACGCTTGTCTGCAAAAGCCGCTGCCGCGAACGAGATCGCTGATGAAACTGAAGCTAATAGCAGTGCCACTGCCAGCCGTCGTCGCCGCCGTCGTTCCTCGGCAATTGAGGATAATTAATTTGCTTTATGGTAGAGACACCAACTGCCGCTGCTGTTTGGTCGCCAACGCCTTTAGAACAATCCAGTTGGCTGGAGTTTTCTACCTTGTCAGGGATTCCAGGGTTGGTTGCAGGTGTGGATGAAGTAGGGCGAGGTGCTTTATTTGGTCCTGTGGTGGCGGCAGCAGTGATCCTACCAGATCATGCTTTGCCAATACTGATAGCAGCAAAAATTAAAGACAGTAAAAAGTTGTCTAGTTCTCGGAGAATTCAGCTAGCACAGCAAATTTGTGGGCTAGCTATAGACTGGAAAATTGGGTTTGCTTCTACTGCCGAAATCGACAAGATAAATATTTTGCAAGCGACACTGTTAGCAATGAAGCGGGCTGTGCTGAAGTTAAAGGTACAGCCTGCACTTTGCTTGGTTGACGGCAATCAGTCAATTAAAGACTTGCTACTGCCGCAACAAACAATAGTCAAAGGGGACGAGCGATCGCTCGCTATTGCCTCTGCTAGTATTGTCGCTAAGGTCTGGCGTGACGAACTAGTACTGCGTCTAGCATTAAAATACCCTATGTATAACCTGGAAGGTAATAAGGGTTATGGTAGCCAGCGGCATTTGCTGGCTTTACAACAATACGGGCCCTCGCCCCTACATCGTCAGTCTTTTCGTCCTTGCCAAATCAAACGTCTGAGTGTTGAGTGATTAAATAATTACTCAGCATTCAGGATTGGCAATTCAGTACTGTCTGCATCAAGTCCTCTATCTTTAGTTTGTGATATCACCCAGTAGCGATAATCCGCCAAAAGTTGATTTAATAATCGTTGCTTGACCGACAACAGCACACTTTTAAGTAAACCATTGCCAGTAGCTTCTAAAATCGGCTTAGGAGTGAAGGAAAATGGCGGTGGCAAATCCACCAGGACTTCTAAATCAGCCCTTCCTTGGAGACGAGTGCCAGTGCTAGACTCTTTGGGAGACAAATGCCCTTTTAAATTGAGAGCAAAACGCTGGTTAATATACTCGAAACCCAGGATTTCACAGCCTAGCGATCGCAAATAAATTATTCCATTTGATTCTGCCCAGACTCTCATGTCGACAGTAGGTTGGATACTTAATGACATAAAAGTCAAGGGACGCATTTTCAAGCGAAATACTTCCTCAGAAACCTGCTGAATCCGGCTATTATCAACCAAAGCCTTAACCAGACGTTGAGGCTGACGTAAGTAGTGCTGAATGGGAATAGGCTGCTCTGGAACAGCGATTTCAACCGATTGCGAGGCAGTAAACCGGGTAGCCATGAGCGGATAAAAATATCTGTTTCTTAATTTTAATATTTTTTAACAACTTAGTTCTGATTATTAGAAAAGTACAAAATTTATTGATCATAAAAATGATTGTTGCTTATCAGCTATACATGATTAGCAAAAAGTTGCTACTCTCATTACTATCTTTAGTTCAAGAAATATAGATTAGGATTTAACTCTTGACACAAAATTAAGAATATGCATCGTTGTCTGGTCAGAATCCAATATAATTGCTCTTAAATCTTTAGAGGAATTTACCAAAAAAACTGCCAGGAAATCTATCTGGTAGAAGTACTGATTTCCATAACTTGTTTTTCTGGATACATATTTCCGTCTATTCGTTGAGTGAGTAAATTTTAGAGATGGCAGTGTTTAGTAAAAGTAAATCTTGGATGTATTTACCAAAGTCAAAATATCATAATCTCTGTTTACGCATTAAACTCGCAACTCAAGGCTAAAGGCATGACTTTATCGATCGCACATTTAGGACCTCCCGGCACTTACGCAGAACAAGCAGCTGTTTTTTATGTCAATTGGTTAAGCAGAAGTACGGGAATTAAAGCTATCTTATGCCCCTATCCTACCATCTCCCAATCACTGCACGCCGTTGCTGATGGTCAAGCCCAGTTGGCTGTTGTACCAGTGGAAAATTCTATTGAAGGGAGTGTTACGACAACACTGGATACACTTTGGCAGTTGGACAGTTTGCGAATTCAGTTGGCTTTGGTATTACCCATTGCCCATATGTTAATTTCCTGTGCGTCTAGCTTAGATAAAATTAAAACTGTTTACTCTCACCCGCAAGCTTTGGCACAATGCCAGGGATGGTTAGAGCGGTTTCTCCCGACTGTACAGATTATTCCCAGCAATTCTACAACCGAAGCACTACAGCGATTAGAGCAAGAGACAACAACAGCAGCGATCGCTTCTAGTAGGGCAGCTCAACTCTACAACCTGCCGATACTTGCTAGTGGTATTAACGACTATCCAGAAAACTTTACTCGTTTTTGGGTAGCAAGTCAGGGTGAAGCGATCGCTGGATATCAGGCATTAACAACAGGTGCCAGTCACACATCGCTGGCTTTTAGTATGCCTGCCAACACACCCGGAGCATTGGTCAAACCTTTGCAAATATTTGCTCAACTAGGGATTAACCTCAGCCGGATTGAATCTCGTCCGACGAAGCGCTCGCTAGGCGAATACTTGTTTTTCATGGATTTAGAAGCGGATGCCAAGGAAGCACAAATGCAATCTGCTTTAGTAGAATTAACTATGCACACAGAGATTTTAAAAATTCTTGGCGCTTATAATATTTTGCCGATCAGCGCTCTTACTTGAGAAGTTAGGAGTTATCAGTTATCAGCTAGGGACTATAAATTATAAGTTGTCAATCTTTTATTTTTTGTTATTTCTTCCTAACTCCTAACTGCTGTACAGACGCGATTAATCGCGTCTCTACTCATTACTTTTCATTAAATGTGTCTTTAAGAACAGCGCGAGCTGCCAAATGATTACGAGTAGAGGTTAAAATTTCTGCTTCCCGCTCTAGACGAGTTGCAGTATCTTGCATTTCTAGCAATAATTGCTGCTCTGCTGCGACACCATAAAGGTTACTAGCTACCCAATAAGATAGCTCTGTTGGTAAATCAGGCAAATCTTCTGGCAGTTCGATATTTTGTTCGGTTAATTTGGCTGATAGACGCACAACATCTCGCAGTAGTTGTTCTACCTCTGAAGATAAAGGTCGCAAATCTTTCGTTGGTGGTTGGTCTTCAATCCACTCTACTAAGCCAACGCGGTATGGCTTTTCACGAACATACTCTAACACACGAAATCTTTGCTGCCCTAAAGTCAACATCTTGATCCGATCATCTGGCAGACGTTGGTGATGAATGATTTCGGCACAGCAACCAGTATTTGCAATTGTACCTTTAACTGGATCGAACATTAAAACACCAAACCTGCGATCGCTTTCCAAAATCGTGTTCATCATGATTCGGTAGCGAAATTCAAAGATGTGCAGGGGTAATGGCCTGGTAGGAAACAGAACTACTTCGGGTAACGGGAACAGAGGTAGTTCGCGAACTGCAATTTTAGAAGATGATGTCATTGTTATCTTGGTATAAACTTAATCTTTAAAATTTATTTTTCTCTGCTTTTCCCGTACTTTGTCTACATTCTATCATTTGTTTCCTAGCTAAATAAAAGCCCTGAGATATATTTCTTCAGGGCTATGTAAAAATTCATACCAATGTCATTTGCTAATGACAAATGACCAATGACTAATTAAAGTTTGACTTCGATATCTACACCTGATGGTAGATCCAATTTCATCAGGGCATCAATAGTCTTAGAAGAGGGCTGGTAAATGTCAATAATCCGGCGATGAGTACGGGTTTCAAAGTGTTCCCGTGAATCTTTATCTACGTGAGGCGATCGCAGCACACAATAGATCCGGCGTTTTGTTGGTAAAGGAATTGGGCCTATGGCTGTAGCGTTGGTGCGGTTAGCTGTGTCTACAATCTTCTCGCAAGATGTATCTAATAGGCGTCGGTCAAAAGCCTGTAAGCGAATTCTAATCTTCTGCTGCTGTAGAGTTGCCATCTTTAATTTTCCAGGTTCTGCGTAATTAGGGGAGTAGTTACAGGTTAAAGGTTACAAGTTATAGGTTACAGAAAACTATCACCTGTCCCCTGTAACCTATTACCTTATTTATAGAGGGAAGAGAAAGGAGCAGAGAGGCACAATAAATACCATCTCTGCTCCTTTGTTATGAGCAAAAAGGTGCTACTTGAGAATTTTGGAGACGACACCAGCACCGATGGTGCGACCACCTTCGCGGATAGCGAAGCGCATTCCTTGTTCAATAGCGATCGCGTTGATCAATTCTACTGTCATCTTGATGCGATCGCCTGGCATCACCATTTCTGCTTCGCTGCCATCATCAGAGGTGAAGGCTTTGATAGTACCAGTTACATCGGTTGTCCGTACGTAGAACTGGGGGCGGTAGCCGGAGAAAAATGGAGTCTTACGACCACCTTCTTTTTCTGTTAGGACATACACTTCCCCTTCGAATTGAGTGTGAGGTGTAATTGAACCTGGTTTGGCTATCACCATACCGCGCTCGATATCTTCTTTTTTGAGACCACGCAGTAGTACACCCGCATTATCTCCAGCCAGACCTTCTTCGAGGCTCTTCTTGAACATCTCAATCCCGGTGACAGCGGTACTACGAGTGTCTTTCAGACCAATTAGCTCGACAGTATCGCCAACCTTAACTTTCCCGCGTTCAATCCGTCCAGTAGCCACAGTACCACGACCTGTGATGGTGAACACGTCTTCTACAGCCATCAGGAAGGGCTTATCAACATCCCGCTCAGGAGTGGGGATGAAAGAATCCACAGCATCCATCAATTCGTAGATTTTGTCTACCCAAGGATTTTCACCTCTTTTGGTATTAGGATTCTTGGTCATTGCTTCGAGAGCTTGCAGACCAGAGCCTTTGATAATAGGGATATCATCGCCAGGAAAATCATAGCTAGAAAGCAGTTCTCTTAGTTCTAGTTCAACTAGTTCCAAGAGTTCTGGGTCATCCATTAAGTCTTCTTTGTTCAAGAATACAACCAGACTGGGAACACCCACCTGTTTTGCTAACAGAATGTGTTCGCGAGTTTGGGGCATAGGCCCATCGGTAGCAGCTACTACAAGGATGCCTCCATCCATCTGGGCAGCGCCAGTGATCATGTTCTTCACATAGTCAGCGTGTCCAGGACAGTCTACGTGAGCATAGTGCCGATTTTCGGTTTCATACTCAACGTGAGCGGTATTGATGGTAATACCCCGTGCCTTTTCTTCTGGCGCGTTATCGATTTGATCGTAGCCTTTAGCTATAGCTTGACCAAGAGCTGCCAATGTCAGGGTGATGGCTGCTGTTAACGTGGTTTTACCGTGGTCAACGTGGCCAATAGTACCGATATTTATGTGGGGTTTATTCCGTTCAAACTTTGCGCGTGCCATGAATGCTCATTTCCTTATTTTAACTAAGCGTTCCCTTTGCTTTTTGCAATGATAGTTTCAGCTACGCTGCGAGGCACCTCTTCGTAGTGGCTGAACTCCATCGTGAAGATACCCCGACCTTGCGTTTTGGACCGGATATCAGTGGCGTAGCCAAACATGGTCGCCAGTGGAACTTTGGATGCGACCTTAGCAAGTCCCTGTTCAGTGCTTTGGCTTTCAATCTGCCCTCGGCGGGCAATGAGGTCGCCAATGACGTTCCCAATAAAATCTTCGGGAACTTCAACTTCAACTTTCATCATAGGCTCTAAGAGGACGGGTGAAGCTTTCAGCACAGCCTCTTTCATCGCCATTGAGCCAGCGATTTTGAAAGCCATTTCCGAGGAGTCTACATCGTGGTATGACCCATCAGTTAGCGTCGCTTTAACGTCAATCAAAGGATATCCAGCCAAGACACCGGATTCGCAGCTTTCTTTCATTCCTTGTTCTGCGGGACCAATATACTCTTTAGGTACTGTACCGCCAACAATTTTGGAGACGAATTCAAAGCCAGTACCGGGTTCTCCTGGTTCCAAATCGATCACAACGTGACCGTATTGACCTTTACCACCGCTTTGACGGATAAACTTGCCTTCCACTTTGGAGACACGTTTCCGAATCGTTTCGCGGTAAGCTACTTGCGGCGCACCGACATTCGCTTCCACTTTGAATTCTCGTAACATCCGGTCTACTAGAATTTCTAGGTGGAGTTCTCCCATCCCTGCGATCACGGTTTGATTTGTTTCCGGATCGACGTGGACACGGAAGGTGGGGTCTTCTTCTGAGAGAGATTGCAGAGCCTTGGACAGCTTGTCCATATCGTTCTTAGTTTTGGGTTCAACCGCCACCGAGATTACAGGCTCAGGAATGAATAGGGATTCCAGAATTACTGGCGATGCATCATCACAGATTGTGTCACCTGTCAAGGTGTCTTTCAATCCAAGAGCTGCTCCCAAATCACCCGCTCGCAGTTCATCGACATCTTGTCGGTCATCTGCCTTCATTAAAACTAAGCGGGAAATCCGTTCTTTTTTATTCTTACTAGCGTTGAGAACGTAGCTGCCCTTTTTCAGGACACCAGAATAAACGCGAACAAATGTGAGGCGACCGTAAGGGTCAGCCATAATCTTGAATGCCAGAGCCGCTAAGGGTTCGTTGTCATCAGCCCGCCGCTCAACAGTATCGCCATTCGGCAGTATGCCTTGAATTGGCGGCACTTCACTTGGCGCTGGCAGGTAATCTACAACGGCATCTAGCATCAACTGCACGCCTTTGTTTTTGAATGCTGAACCGCAAAGTACTGGTACAATTGTCCCCGCAATTGTGCCTTTACGCAGGGCAGTACGAACTTCCTGTTCTGTAAGTTCTTCGCCATCGAAGTACTTAGTCATTAGAGCATCATCTGTTTCTGCCGCCGCTTCTATTAGCTTGGTGCGGTGTTCTTCTACCAGTGCTTGCAATTCTTCCGGGATATCGGTTTCCTGGATATCAGTTCCTTGATCGTTTGCGTAAATATACGCACGCTGCCGTACTAGGTCAACAATACCTTGGAAGTCGTTTTCGCTACCAATTGGTAGTTGAATGGCGATCGCATTCGCCCGCAGGCGATCGCGGATTTGCTCGTGAACTTTATAAAAGTTCGCTCCAGTGCGATCCATCTTGTTGATAAAGGCTATCCGAGGAACTTTGTAGCGCTCTGCTTGACGCCACACTGTCTCGGACTGCGGTTGCACGCCGCCCACAGAACAAAATACTGCGATTACACCATCCAACACGCGCATGGAACGCTCAACTTCAATTGTGAAGTCTACGTGACCCGGAGTATCGATAATGTTAATTTGATGATCTTTCCAACTGGTACTGATAGCAGCGGCAGTAATGGTAATTCCCCGCTCCCGCTCCTGCTCCATCCAGTCTGTGACGGCAGTTCCTTCATGAACTTCGCCAATTTTATGAATTATCCCAGAGTAAAACAATATTCTCTCTGTTGTTGTTGTTTTGCCCGCATCTATATGCGCCGCAATACCAATGTTGCGTACTTTCTCTAGCGGGATCGTACGTGCCACAGCTACCTCCTATAATTTTTGCCTCATGATATCTTGTATATTACTCTTTGTTAAGATTCTATACTTTTACGGAAAACCGTCTTTTTTTGTAAATCTACGATATACCGCTTCGGGAGGGCGATATATCGCTTTTCTACTTAGTAACGATAATGTGCAAATGCTTTGTTAGCTTCCGCCATCCGGTGCGTTTCTTCCCGTTTGCGAATGGCATTTCCAGTTTCGTTGGCAGCATCCATTAACTCATTTGCCAGTTTGCTTGCCATTGTCCGGCCTGGTCTAGAGCGGGAATATTGCACTAACCAACGCAGTGCTAGGGTAGTGCCCCGTTCTGAACGCACTTCCATTGGTACTTGGTAGGTTGCTCCACCAACTCGCCGAGCTTTTACTTCTACTAAAGGCGTGGCATTTCGCACTGCTCTTTCAAAGGTTTCCAAGGCAGCGCTACCAGTGCGTTCCTCAATAGTTTTCAATGCATCATAAACAATGCGTGCGGCAAGTGATTTCTTGCCATGACGCATGATCCGCCTGATAATCATGCTCACAAGGCGACTGTTATATACGGAGTCAGACGGAACTGGGCGCCTTTGAATAACACCACGACGAGACATACTTCACCTTTAATTCGGAATTGGCAACGAAATTATATGCTATCAGACACCGGAAACTAAAAGCGGTGGAACCCAACCCTCAGACTTCCTCAATTTTTTTCGACCGTTGCAGCAAGACTGACCTAGTTGACTGCCAATTTTGGATTTTGGTCGCACCTTTGGTGCACTTCCAGCGCAACTTGGATTTTGGATTAAGAGTTTTTGGTAGATGTTTTGACCACAGGGGTCAGAAAAAATAAAAAGTCTGTAAGCCTCATCCCCTTGTGGGTTCGACTAATCCAAAATCGCAAATCGCAAATCTAAAATTGTTTGACTTGCTACCTGCAACTAAATACTCAAGGCGACAAGATTATAAACATTAATGTCCAGATGAGAATTCTGCTGTCGGTTACAGCCTTCTCCTCAGAACTTCTACACTTTCTCGCTTAGTGTAGGTGTAGCTTGCTTGATTTTTTGAGATGGACTTTAGCAGCCTTCATAACTGCTGTTAAAACATAGGCGGCAATCGCTCTTGTCCTTCAGCGCTTTTAAGTAAGTTAGACGATTAATCGTGTTGGATGCGATTAATCGTCTAATACTATTTTTTCGCTTCTTTGGGACGCTTGGTTCCATACTTGGAACGGCCTTGCTTGCGGTCTTTGACTCCGGCTGTATCTAGGGTGCCACGGATAATGTGGTATCTCACGCCTGGTAGATCCTTAACCCGACCACCACGAATCATCACAACTGAGTGTTCTTGTAAGTTGTGACCAATACCTGGAATGTAAGCTGTAACTTCAAATCCAGATGTAAGTCTTACTCTTGCTACTTTACGTAGAGCTGAGTTAGGCTTTTTGGGTGTGGTCGTGTATACTCTGGTACAGACTCCCCGACGTTGGGGACATTGTTTCAGAGCAGGGGACTTGGTTTTCTGACGCGCTTGTTCGCGTTCATTACGTATTAGCTGCTGTATTGTTGGCATGAGTTACAGCGCGTAAAGCTGCTTATGGTCTAAGTTTTAACAAATCCTGATTATATCGTTTTTTACGGTTTTATGTCAATTGTTATTTTTCCTTAGTGATTGGTCATTTGTTTTCTTGACCAATGACCAATCACTAATGACTCAAGGAGAAGGAATTGCCACAGCCACAGGTAGCGATCGCCTGGGGGTTGTGGAAGCGAAAACCACCACCCATTAAGTCTTCTGAATAATCCACCCTCAAACCGTTGAGGTAATTTAAGCTTGCGTCATCTATGACTACTTGAATCTCATCCAAGTCGAAAACCTGGTCGCCAACTTTTATTGCTTCATCGAAGGACATATCATAAAATAACCCGGAACAACCACCTGGTTTTACTGCCAATCGAAACAAGACATTTGGCTGCTGCTTGGACTTTATTCGCCCAATCTCACTCGCGGCTGCTTGACTCAGATGAATCATGGAACTCGTTTTTTGCAATTGAATAGCCCATCTTCTATTTTACAGATGGGTTGACCCTCGCTTGTGCAAAATTCCAAATTACCGAAGGCATAAGCGCGATCGCTATTACTACATTTATAACACTAAGATGCTTCAGTCCCCACCTTAACTAGGTAGGGACTTCTGGGGTGCAATGTCTACCAAAGACGGTTTGCACAAAAATGTATTTAGTTTTGGGATTTGAGCTTTAATAGCGTTCTTTTAGTTTTAATCCTTGGTACGGGCATAGTCATCTTGGTAGCGAATAATATCATCTTCTCCCAAGTATTCGCCATTTTGCACTTCAATCAACACCAAGGGGATCACGCCAGGGTTCTCTAAACGATGAGATGTACATTGGGGTACATAGGTTGACTCATTATTACTCAGTAGGACTTCTTTCTCGCCACAAACTACCCTAGCTGTACCAGAGACGACAATCCAATGTTCACTGCGGTGGTGGTGCATTTGTAGGCTGAGGCGGTGTCCGGGCTTGACTTCGATGCGCTTAATTTTGTATCCGCGCCCTTCTTCCAAAACTGTAAAAGCACCCCAAGGACGTAATTCCGTTGCAGCAACGCCTCTGGAAGTGATGGCTGGAGGTAGGTGTAGAGTTTCAGTCTGTGTAGTTTCTTGATATCGAGCCATAGTTACCTCATTTGGAGACATAACAAACCGTTTGTACTCTTAACTATTGATAAAAAAGCGCTATCTTGCAACGTTAAAATCAGCAATTTTGTCGCACTTTGATAAACATAGCAAAATCAAACCTTATGGTGTAAACCATCACTACTAAAACTCTGATGTCTACACCAAGTCTTCATCAACCAAAATCACAGCTTGTTCTAAACTTTAACAAAAGGATGGGGCATTGGGCATTTGATGATTAAGATCCCTATTCCCCATTCCCTCATTTTCGTGGTTGCAGGAAAATACCAATTCCGTTATGAACACGAGCAGCGGTACTAGGCGATCGATCCAGTAGTTGCCCTCCTAAGTAAAGGCTGGTAGAACTACCACCGTCCAAATTTAGGGCATCCACACAGCCCATCAGTTGCATCAATTGGGCATGTTCTGCCAAATTAGGCCCATAACCACCGGCACGATTATGTACGGCAGTAATCATCAGCGTGCCTGTTGCCGTTGTGCAAATACCGCTACGAATAGCCTTTTCTGCAATAAAAGCATTGCTGAATTTTTCGCCTTTAGCATCAAGGACAATTTGACGATTTTGGATTAATAGCGGTCCAGCTCCGATAATGTGAGGATAACGACTAAAATCACTAGGAGCAGTGGCGCTAGAAATGCGTACTGCGGTTCCAATAGGTAGTTGTGAGGCAGTACTAGCAGCGTTAGCGCGTAAAGTTAGCAGGTAGCCATCCTGGGGAATTGGAACAGCTGTCCCACCAACTTTGCCACCTAGTAACTGTTCAATAATTTGATCTTTCTGTACCACTAGGATAATTTCGTTATCCGTCAAGGGCGTGTAAGTTGCTCCCCAAGCTGGGGTGTAACGAGCAATGCCGCTTTGGACGTAACCGCTGTTGAGAAACAGAATTGGTAGGCGCTGCTCATTTGCTGTGATTAAAGTTTCTTCTAAGGTGAGACGACCGAAGTAAAATTGGCCAGAATCATTCCAAGCGATCGCACCTCGATTAAGAATCGGGCCTGATAACCAGTGACTGTCCCGACGAATCGCACCCAATGGCAATCTGTTATTGCGGTTAAAATAACCACCATTAATTCCAGCTACTGCTAAGTAACGTTGTGCTGTTTGAATTAAGGGAGCAGTACCCGCAAGCCCATCAGGACTAGCCCACATGGGTTTCAACGTTAGCCCAAATTTGCGGGGATTTACTTCTAACCAGACCACCGGAAAGCGTTCTGTGCCTAATTTGACATAATGCTGTCGCCAGCGCAATCCTGGGGCCCAAGTAATATCTCGTTCTTCTAGAGGATCGGGTCGAATATTGATAATCAGGCGATTGGGGTTATCTACAGTACTAACTTGAGGCGATAGACCAAAGGGAACGCTCAGACTAATAATCGTTTGGTTTTTCACCACCTCCACTTTTTGAATCAGTGGTTCAGGGGCTGGTGGTATTGGTTCTGTTGGTGTAGCTGGTGATAATTGTTTGAGTAGGTTTGGCAGCAATGTTGGTGGTGCTGCTGGTGGCTGGGGAGTATGGCGTTCTATCAAAACAGGGTCGGCTATTCCATCCAGGGTAATCGTCCACTGTCTATTTGGCGGTACAGTGGATTTGGGAGTTGGCGTATCTGGATCAGAGGATGGAGTTTGGGGTTTTGCAATCGCTGATCCTTGTGTAACTTGCCAGGGAGTTGGACGATCTAAATCCACAAGAATCCGAGTCTGTTGCAAAGGAGTAACACTCGCGTCTGGAGGTTGCTGGCTCTGAACAATATTTGTGACTTGTGCTTTTGGGGTAGCAATCACCAAAGTGTTGCCATTGGTTTGAATTTGCCATCCAGCTGTTTGAGCAAAATTAGTAATATCCAGATAGCGATATGCTCCTAGTAGCCTGGTGGCTAAAACTAGTGGCTTTGTCACCGACGAAAACCACTGTATGGGTTGTATAGCTGAATTACTACTGTTTAAAAAATTTACTCCAATTAATTGCCTGAATGCCCCATCACTGAGATGAGTTGTCACCTGACCAGCTTTTCCAGGTCGCTGCAACCAAGTTCCTGGTAAGGTACGTCCATTGAGGGAAATTTGATTACCAGAGGATGCCACACCTGTTAAAGGAGGTGCAGATGACTGTGAGATTAACCTGGGTATTGATTTGGTGGTTTTTGGAGACTCTTGGGCATTGGTAGCACAGGTAGTAATTAAGCACAGTGCGGTCAAAAGTGTTGGTGACACAGTAGCCCGAAAAAACTTGCGTTCACCCTTGGTGTTGGTGGAGCCATCGCTAATCCCTGATTGGCAACAATTCGGCATTTTTACCATAATTTACTAGGTACTTTTGAAAACTATCACCCAAGGTATAAACTAACTAATTATTTGGAAATATAAAAATAAGATGAGTTTATTTTTGAAAAAACATGGTATTATATATATTGGATAGTTATCTCTTTTAAACATCAATCAACTTCTTTAGACGCTAAAGCTAGTACAATCAGGTGTTTTAACTGGCACTAATTCTAACCACACTATACACGGTAGTTTTGGTTATCAAAACTGGATTAAAATATTCAATCCTCACTGAATGTTGCTACTGTTGTTACTTCAGTAATGTCTAGTTAATAGTAATACATGCAGCAACTAAAGTAATAGATGCAGCGACTAGTAGGCGGCAAAATTCTAGACAACAACAAAAATATTTGGGAATTGTCAAATGGGTATATATTGTAATACGCTGATTTTATTGCTGGTTCAGGATAACTTTGACTTTAAAACATAGTACAGCGTTCAGCTTTAGTTTTGTTTCAGGTGAGCCGAAATAGGCTCTATGAGTAGCTAGCGTGCATCTGGAAAAAGGGGATTGAGAAAATACTTAGCTTCACAATATAAAAAAGAAACTGTCAGGGCAAAAATAATGTCTTGGCGGAGGTAATTTGTCTAACACCGCATAAATACATAAAAAATACGCAAGCATTTTAACACGGGTGAACTAACAAAGTAAAACCGAAGTTAAAATTTTTTTTCCCTAAATTTCCGTGCTTATATATTTGTCCATCGCTGAATTTAGAAATTTTTTCCCACAATGCAGTGGCAAAATTGGTAACTCAATACTTCAGGAACAGGGTATGAATAATAAACCGATGAATCAAGACCAACAAATCACAGCGGATATAAACTCAAGAAATACCTATCAGGGGCAAAAGTGGTTAGTAGAGGAACGAGATGCCTGTGGTGTAGGTTTTATTGCTCATCGTCAGAATCATACCAGCCATGAAATTGTCGAAAAAGCCTTAGCTGCTTTAACCTGCTTAGAACATCGGGGAGGTTGTAGCGCCGATCGAGACTCTGGTGATGGTGCTGGAGTATTGACAGCAATACCTTGGGAGTTGTTCCAACAAGACTTTGCCCAAAGGTGGAAGGAATTTCCATCCACCAATAATGTAGCTGTGGGGATGATATTTCTACCACAAGACCAGCAAGCTGCACAAAAAGCTAGGGCGGCAGTTGAGCAAATAGCTGCTGAAGAAAAATTGATTGTACTGGGGTGGCGAGTAGTGCCAGTGCAACCTGATTTACTTGGGGTACAAGCAAGAGAAAATCAACCCCAGATTGAACAAGTTTTGTTAGCTTCCGTTGACAAAAGTGGCGATGAATTAGAACGGCAGTTGTACATTACCCGCCGCCGAATTAGTAAAGTTGCAACCAATATCTCAGAAGAATTTTATATCTGCTCCTTTTCAAGTCGCACAATTGTCTACAAAGGCATGGTGCGTTCCGCCGTTTTGGGCAACTTTTATGACGATTTAAAAAATCCAGCTTACAAAAGCGCTTTTGCTGTCTATCACCGCCGCTTTAGTACCAATACGATGCCCAAGTGGCCCCTAGCCCAACCGATGCGGCTTTTGGGTCACAACGGCGAAATCAATACCTTATTGGGTAACATCAACTGGATGATGGCGCGAGAAGCTAGCCTGAATCATCCTGTATGGGGCGTTGGCGCAGCCTCTTTGCAGGAGACTCGCATCAAGGAACTTAAGCCATTAGTTCATATTGATAACAGCGACTCAGCTACCCTAGACAACGTAGTGGAATTGCTGGTTTGCTCTGGACGCAGCCCGTTGGAAGCTTTAATGATTATGGTTCCAGAGGCTTACCAAAATCAGCCTTCTTTACGTGACTCTCCAGAAATTGTTGATTTCTACGAATATTACAGCGGTCTGCAAGAAGCATGGGATGGGCCAGCACTTTTAGTATTCAGCGATGGCAAAAAAGTTGGTGCAACACTAGATCGTAATGGTTTAAGACCAGCTCGCTACGCGATCACCAAAGATGATTACATTGTTGTAGCTTCGGAAGCTGGTGTGGTGGATTTCCCAGAAGCCGATATTGTCGAGAAAGGTAGACTCGGCCCAGGGCAAATGATTGCCGTGGATTTAGAAAATCATGAAGTCCTGAAAAATTGGGATATTAAGCAGCGGATCGCCAAGCAGTACCCTTATGGAGAATGGCTGCAACAGTACCGTCAAGAACTCAAACAAATTGTCAGTAATCAGTCGTCAGATGTTAATGGAAATGGACATCTGACTGCTGAGAATGGTAACGGGCATAGTACAACTGACAAAATTGATAAGCAAACCTTGCTTCAGCGTCAAACTGCCTTTGGTTACACCACAGAAGACGTAGAAATGGTGATTCATCCAATGGCGATCGCAGGTTCTGAGCCGACTTTCTGTATGGGTGATGATATTCCTTTAGCGGTGCTGTCACAAAAGCCCCACCTGCTTTATGACTATTTCAAACAGCGCTTTGCTCAGGTAACGAACCCAGCGATCGATCCCCTGCGGGAAAAGCTAGTGATGTCTTTGAAAGTCGAACTGGGTGAACGGGGTAACTTATTAGAACCCAAGCCAGAATATGCTCGGAGATTGAAGCTAGAATCGCCAGTGTTAACGGATGGTGAATTAGAGGCGATTAAGCTATCAGGATTTGCCACGGCTGAGTTGTCAACCCTATTTGCGATCGCTAATGGCCCAGAAGGATTGAAAGCCGCTGTGCAGTCTTTACAAGCACAAGCAGCTGAGTCAGTTCGGGCAGGTGCAAAGATTTTAATATTAAGCGATCGGGATCGGGTCAATGACAGTATCAACACAGAATATACCTACATTCCTCCCTTATTAGCAGTGGGTGCCGTGCATCACCATCTGATTCGTGAAGGGTTGCGAATGAAAACATCCCTGATTGTGAATACTGCTCAATGCTGGAGTACCCATCACTTTGCTTGTCTGATTGGCTATGGTGCTGGCGCAGTTTGCCCGTATATGGCTTTAGATACGGTGCGTGATTGGTGGTCTGATCCCAAAACTCAAAAGTTAATGGGTGTGCAAAAAATTCCCACCCTCACCCTAGAACAAGCTTTAGAAAACTATCGCAAAGCAGTAGAGTCAGGTTTGCTAAAAATTCTCTCCAAAATGGGAATTTCTCTGCTCTCCAGCTATCAAGCAGCCCAAATCTTTGAAGCGATTGGCATTGGTGGAGATTTAATCGAACTGGGATTCCGTGGTACGACTTCCCGCATCGGTGGTTTGAGCGTTACCGAACTCGCTGATGAAGTACTTTCCTTCCATAGCAAGGCTTTCCCAGAACTGACGACTAATAAGTTAGAAAACCTGGGCTTTGTGCAATACCGTCCTAACGGCGAGTACCACATGAATAGCCCAGAAATGGTTAAGGCGTTGCATAAGGCTCTAGATGGCAAAAACTACGACCACTACGAAGTTTACAAAAAGCACCTCCAAGGCAGACCAGTAACAGCCTTGCGGGACTTGCTAGACTTCCAAGGCGATCGCCCAGCGGTTCCTATAGAAGAAGTAGAGTCGGTATATGAGATTGTCAAGCGCTTCTGCACAGGTGGCATGTCTTTAGGCGCTTTGTCAAGAGAAGCCCATGAAACTTTAGCGATCGCCATGAACCGCATTGGTGGTAAATCAAATTCTGGAGAAGGCGGCGAAGACCCAGTGCGCTACACAGTCCTGGATGATGTAGACGAGTCTGGTTACTCGCCAACCCTACCCCATTTAAAAGGGTTGCGGAATGGTGATAAAGCTTATAGTGCCATTAAGCAAGTTGCATCGGGACGCTTTGGTGTAACGCCAGAGTACCTAGTCAACGCCAAACAAATTGAAATCAAAATTGCCCAAGGTGCCAAGCCTGGGGAAGGTGGACAACTACCAGGGCCCAAGGTGAGCCAATACATTGCGATGTTAAGGCGCTCGAAGCCAGGTGTGACACTGATTTCGCCACCACCGCACCACGATATTTATTCTATTGAAGACTTAGCGCAACTGATTTTTGATCTCCACCAAATTAATCCCAAAGCAAAGGTGTCGGTGAAGCTCGTTGCAGAAGTTGGCATTGGCACGATCGCTGCTGGTGTAGCCAAGGCAAACGCTGATATCATTCAGATTTCTGGTCATGATGGTGGTACAGGTGCATCACCACTAAGTTCGATTAAACACGCTGGTTCACCGTGGGAACTCGGCTTAAGTGAAGTGCATCGCGTCTTAATGGAAAATAGCCTGCGCGATCGCGTGATTTTGCGTGTAGATGGCGGTCTCAAGAGTGGCTGGGATGTGGTAATAGGTGCATTGATGGGCGGTGAAGAATTTGGTTTCGGCTCCATCGCTATGATTGCTGAAGGCTGTATCATGGCGCGAGTTTGCCACATGAACACCTGCCCTGTGGGTGTTGCTACTCAGAAAGAAGAACTCCGTAAGCGGTTTACGGGAATGCCGGAACAAGTTGTCAACTTCTTCTACTTCATTGCCGAAGAAGTCCGTAGTTTGTTAGCCCGACTTGGGTACCGTTCTTTGTCAGAAATCATTGGACGTGCAGATTTATTAAAACTGCGCCAAGAGGTAAAACTAACCAAAACACAATCATTGAATCTCGACTGTTTACTTCAGCTACCAAATAGCAGAGACAATCGCAGTTGGTTGGTGCATGAAGAAGTCCACAGCAACGGCGTGGTTTTAGATGACAAGTTCCTTGCCGATCCCGAAATTCAGGCTGCTATTAGGGATCAGTCCACTGTCACCAAGACTTATCCGATTGTTAATACTGACAGAACAGTAGGCACAAGATTAGCAGGTGCGATCGCTTCTCAATACGGTGACAGTGGGTTTGAAGGACAAATTAATCTTAACTTCACAGGTAGTGTTGGACAAAGCTTTGGTGCTTTTAATCTCCCCGGTATAATTCTGAGCCTGGAAGGAGAAGCAAACGACTATGTAGGTAAAGGAATGCATGGTGGTGAAATCATCATCAAACCTCCAACTGATGCTACCTATAACGCATCACAAAACGTGATAGTTGGCAATACGTGCCTCTATGGTGCTACTGGCGGCATATTATTTGCCAACGGTCTAGCAGGAGAACGCTTTGCTGTGAGAAACTCCAAAGGCATAGCAGTGATTGAAGGTGCTGGGGATCACTGCTGTGAATACATGACAGGTGGTGTGATTGTCGTCCTCGGCAAAGTAGGACGTAACGTAGCAGCTGGAATGACTGGTGGACTGGCATACTTCTTGGATGAAGACGACTCATTTCGTGAGTTAGTCAACCCGGAAATTGTCAAAATTCAGCGGGTGATTACCGAAGTAGGTGCAAAGCAACTGCAAGAATTAATCCAAATTCATGCGGAACGCACTGGTTCACCAAAGGCGAAGAAAATTATACAAAATTGGCAAAAATTTTTGCCGAAATTCTGGCAGTTGGTTCCGCCTTCTGAAGCTGATAGTCCAGAAGCTAATCCTGAAAAAACAACTGAGTTCAGTTTAGTAACCAGTCATTAGTAACTATAACCGTTCTCATACTCTGCCTTAAGGCATTCTCCCGTCGGAGAAGCTGCACAAACAGATACTCTGCAAAAACTCCTTTAGATACCAAAAGCAGTCGCCTGAATTTACCCCTTAGAAAGAGCGTAGAGAGAAAATATATTCCCCCTAAAAAAGGGGGAATATACACTAACTGATTCACAACTGAACTTTAGACTAAGGCTACAAAAGTGACTGAGCAATTAAATCCTGTCAAAGTCTAAGTAATAAAGTCGAGATCGGCATTGTCCTGAAATCTACCTAATTGAGTATAGAAGGCATTACCTAAATGCTGATAGACTGCCATAGCAATGTTTACCAACAAGTAGGATTTGTGAATAAAAATGCTTATAGAAGCTCAAGCTCCCGATCGCAAAACTTCTGAAGAAGAACGCTTCCAAGATGATTATTATTCATACTTTGAATCTCCTGAAAATGCTACTCGATATACACCATCAGTTTGGTATCTCGATCAGGCTTTTAAGCAACGTTCATTCTCTTTGTTAGATTTGGGATGTGGCAATGGGGCTTTGAACAAATATTTACCTGAGCGATGTGACTATCTTGGGATAGATCACAGTGAAGGTGCAATTCAATACTGTTCAAAGCTATACCCTAATAAAAAGTTTACTGCCAAAGATTTATCGATAGTACTGCCAGAACTAGCTTCACAGAATCAAAAATTTGATGCCGTTGTCCTAGCCGGCTTGCTATTTCATAATGTTGACAAGGAAACACTAGAACAAAAAAACGATCAAGAACTCGTTCAATTCTGTTTGGATAAACTAATAAGCGACAAAGGATATTTGGTGCTTATTGTACCTTTTGCTTATGGTGACCATCCATCTCATAATCTGTATATTCGGGCAGAATGGCTACAAAAATTGCTAGAAAAATTGTTGAAAGCTGTAAAGGCAAAAATTGTTTACGAGAATATTTCTCTACAAATTGGCTTGGACAAAAAGGTTCAACAGCAGAAGACTACTCCTGACTGGTTTGTTCCTGATAGCACTACTGATTATTCCAACAAGTACGCTGGAACATATATGGCAACTTGGACAGTTATTGCCTCTCCATAGCTGGGTTAAACCGTTATCTAAATAACCAAGATTATTCATCAACTTAAAAGTTGATTTTTTTATTTTTGCACCAGTAACTGTCTAAATTCCAGTCCCAAATGCATCTTAACTACAAAATATAATTTTAGTTGTTATACCAATTCTTTATGAAGATGCACAGAAAAAACACTTGAAACTCCATGCCTTGCAACGGAATTATTCTATGCAGGTTCACATAGATTTGGTATTAGCCAATTACTATTGAGCAATTGTCCATAATTAATAACTATTATTTTTTGTTAGCAAGCAACTTTTGGTCTGTATCTTCCATTTCTAAAAGTTCTGGAATAGTCACAAAGCGATAGCCTTGCTTTCTAAAGTTGCTAATAATTTCGGGTAAAGCTTGTACAGTTTTGGAACGGTTACCACCACCATCATGCATTAGCACAATCCCACCAGGTTTTGAATCTTTAATCACGTTATCAATCAACTTTGGTACAGATGGCAACTTGTAGTCTATGGAGTCAGCCGACCACATCACTACACTATACTTTTGACCTTTAGCATAAGCAGCTAATCCATTGTGGAGGTTGCCACCAGGCGGTCGGAAGAGATTTGTTTTAGCACCTGTAACTTGATAAATTAGGTCTGTTGTGCGATCAATTTCAAAAGCAGCTGCTTGTTGATTAAAGAAGTGGTACCAGTGATGCCAAGTATGATTGCCAATGACGTGACCTTGAGCGACAATCTGTTTTCCTAATTCTGGATAATTTTTTAGGTTCTGCCCGACGACAAAAAACGTCCCTTTGATATTATTTGATTTCAGAATATCCAGCACTTGCCCTGTGGTCTCAGGCCAAGGACCATCATCAAAGGTTAGAGCAATTACTTTCTCCTCCTTAATGAGTTTTGCCGCTTTAACTATTGCCCCTTGAAAACGCGATGGTACAGCGTAAGATAGTCCTTTCGTTTGTGCTTCTTGTTGCCAACTTGTAAGCATCGCCGCCTTTAATTTCTCAATGCGCTGCTGAGTTCCTACGTTTGCAGCTACATCCTTGACATTTATACTTTGTCTACTCTGAGCCTCCGAAGCATTTGGCCTTAAAAGCATCATGAAAGCAAGGCTAAAAACACCACCTAAGACAAGCAGTGCAATTAATATTCCTTCTGGCCACAAAAACGACTTATTGTTTTCCACCTCATAGCTCCTTCAAAGATCGAACCATCAGCCACGGTTATGACGGTACGTTATAGCACATTTTTTTAGATATCTTAGATACCAGTTGCTTTCTGGTAATCCTGAAAATTGGAATTGAGACTAACGAAAATTTACAATAGAGAAGACAGACTATACTGCTTTAACTTAAATCTAGATGCTCTAGATTTAAACGAAGACTGAATAGACAATAATTGGTACTGTTGAATGTCAACCCATTCATAAAACGCAAGGTCTGTACTTCGACATTCTTACCGCTAGCTCTAAGAAGGAGCACAATCAGATAAGTAACCACACCCCAAAATCCTCTTAATAGCAGTTTTAAATTAGTTACTGTCTTTGACTTCCACGTTAAGGCAGCATTATCCTTTCAAGTTTTATAGCTTTGCAAATAAGATGAACTAAGCTGTTGCGCCTACAATTTGCACTTTTCGCAGACTGAAGTTTTTATCGTCAGACTTTCTGATAGGAAATTTGTATAATTTGCAACCTAGTAAATTATTTGATTAACATACAAAACTACTTACAAGAGGCGGAGTATCTTTCAAAAAACAGTATAGTAAGCTATTAGTTCTATTCTGGATGAGATATATTCTACTGCCTGCTGCCATTGCTTCCTTTTTAAGAAAAAGTTAAATTTTTAACTGACAGAATGTTACTTTGTACTTTTTATGAAATAGACAGACGAAAATTGATTCAATATGGTTTCTCATTGCCAAGGGGCACTTATTCGTTAATCTAGATACTTTTGACTCATTCAGCAAAAATAATTTTATCGCCAGTTTAGTTCTCTTTTAGACGCTAATGCTTTAGCCTAAGTTGCTAGTAGCTTTCTGTATGTTAATGTTTTTCTCGATAACTAAGGAGATTTATATCCTATTAATAGTACAGTTTAATATTCTCTGTCACCGTGTAATTACGGAAGTTAATCACATATATAGAGGCAAGTTTTTAAAATTGCATTGCAATAGTATTGCATCTATCTATTGAATCATTAAATTCTAGATTTAAATGTAAGATTTTTTACTAATGACACTTTAGTCAGCTAGATTATGTATTTTTAAGTACATTCAAATAGCTGGTAGTTGTTTTATGTAATATCACTTAATCATACATATCAAAATATATTTTCTTACTACTCAGCCTCCAGCAAGACTGCCCTCTGCCTTTTTTCGGTTAAGTGAAGCAGATATTGTCAGACATGGGATAAAGCGTTTTGCCACTCAACGGCCAATTTTCTGCTCAAAGAAAAAACCGACTGGCTATATCACTTTAGCAGTCGGTAACTAGCTTTTTTAGCAGGAGGAAGCAAAACCGAAAATCATCTCATAACTTGCCTTATAATTACAGCAATTATAACTAGGATTATTAATTATTTATTTAGGAATTCTAATCATTAGCTCATATTGCCTTAGACAGTTCATAGTTTGTTTACAGTATTCCTGCTTATCTTTGGTAGATGCAATAAGTGTATTATTTAATATATGTATGGGTTGACGCTAAACCAGACTTTCCTATTAATATACCTTTTGAGTCAAAATAATCAAAGTATTTGTCTCACTTCTTAAACTGGCTAGAAACTTTTATGATTCCTCACGAAAGTGATGCAAAAGAAGAGCGTGCGCCGTTAAAATTATGGCGTAGTTGGCAAGAAAATGTGATTTTAATTGCGATCGCATTGTGTTTGGCATTCCTAATCCGGACTTTTATCGCTGAACCCCGCTATATACCTTCTGACTCGATGTTGCCAACCTTACATACAGGCGATCGCTTGGTAGTTGAAAAAATCTCCTACCATTTTCACCCTCCCATAACTGGGGATATTATTGTTTTTCAGCCACCCGCAGAACTACAACGTCGGGGATATCCCAAAGACCAAGCTTTCATCAAGCGAGTTATTGGCCAGCCTGGTGAGGTAATTAGTGTTGTTTCTGGCAAAGTCTATCTCAACGGTCAACCCTTGGCAGAAGACTACATCGCTGAACCCCCAAATCAGCCATATCAACCAGTGAAAGTCCCAGAAGACGAATTCTTTGTCATGGGAGATAACCGCAACGATAGTAATGACTCTCGCTATTGGGGCTTTTTACCCAGAAACAATGTCATCGGTCGCGCAACGTTTCGCTTTTGGCCTCTCGATCGCATTGGGTTTATTTAATAAATTTTGGATTTTAGATTTTAGATTTTTCCTTCAATCCAAAATCCAAGTTGCCTTGTAAGCGCACCAAAGTACAACTCAAAATCTAAAATTGGCAGAGTTAGGAGTTATTTTAAAACTTCTAACTTTTAATTTAAAACCTTAAATAATACATTATCTGGGCGATCGCATCACCGGTTAACTCCAACCGCCGTTGGAAATCAGCCAGGTTACGGTAAGGCCCGGCTGATTGCCGATTTTGCACGACTGCTTGCGCCAGAGACAAATCTATAAATGGAATTTGTGCTAACTTTTCAACTGTTGCTGTGTTCGGGTTGACTAAATGGGTAGGATTTTCTAAAGATTCGTGGTCATAGTAAATAAAATTTAGCAGAGGCTTTAATGGCTCTAGGCGCGGCGCTGGGATACCTAAAGCCGCAGCGATGTCTTCAATACAGTAAAATTTAACACCAGAACCTGAAAGTTCCACAAGCGATCGCGCTTGGTGAATTGACAAACCTGGTAGGCGTAACCAATCATCTACAGTGGCTTGATTAGCATCAATGCGAATACCTAATTTGGCCGCTATCTGAATTTCTTCCCCAGATTGTAGGCGATAGTAGGGATCGTTGAGGAGCTTGGCCCGGAGTTTTTGCAGCCTGGGGTTCAAAGGTAGCCAGTTATTCATGATTGTTGCTTGCCTCAAGAAATCTGGTCTAGCAGTTGGCGGCGCTTTTGCTCAAATTCATATTCTGAAATCAGTCCATCCTGGCGTAGAGCATCTAAATCACGCAAAGCCTCAGCGATCGCTCCTACCTGATTACTTACCCTTTGTGAGTTTCTTGTCGCTGACTTGCCTAGATTAAAATTACGATCAAAAGCTTCTTCGTCTTGGGCTAAATACCAAACTCCCTCAATGGCACTAGCTACCTTGGGGATAGGCGTCCAGGAAAGCAAAACATACAAAACACCCCACAATGGCTGTCCAAGATAGAATTTATGTAATCCTGAAATTGTCAGTGTGCCAGAAAAAGCTAAAACAGCGGCAACACTTCGGCTTTTACGCTTAGTCAACATATTTATAACAAATATACCAATACCACAGTTCCTACAATAAGACAGTCAAAAGGCATAGAAACAATTCAAAACTCATTCATTCAAAATTCCAACTGTTCGCGTAGCGTCTCGTAGAGAAGAAAAGTAATTGTAGTAAACATCCTGGCTATATTGCTAAATTTTTAATGACTGTTAACCATATAAATTCATTTTAGTCAACTACCCTGTCTTGCGCTTCGGACTTTTAAGTGGTAAGCCCCACGACGATTTAGTATTTGAAGAAATTTGAGTAGGTTTCACATGACTGTGCATTGAGCTTTGATGCTAATTTTAAGTTTTTAACGGATCTAGATTAGTACGATGTCACAGACCTTCCTACCGTCAGAATGGCTTGAACAGCTTTGTGATCCTTACGCTGTGCTAGGAATTTCTGTGAGTGCTGATGAGCGTCAGATTTTTAAACGCTATCACACTTTAGCGAAGCTGCTACATCCTGATCGCTATGCCAAAAGCTGCAATCCAGACCAAGAATTAGCAACGGCAATATTTAGCCATTTAATCAATCCAGCTTATGAACAGCTGAAACATCGACACAAGCGCTTGATTGCCATCGCTATGCTGCGATCGGACGCAAGAGTGTTACAGCAGCAAGCTTTGTCTGTTCAAAGTGCCATAGCTCAAGAAATTATAGAAATGTCTGCACCCCAAGCACAATTGTTTTACGAAGAAGCGATCGCTTGCTATGCAGAAGCTCAATACAAATCACTACATAAATTTTCTCAGGTAACACAACAAATCAGTATACTGAATTTAGTTTACTTACAGTTGCATAAACCTGACCTGTTTGTACAGCAACAAGCTGTTCGCATAATCCCTGATGTAAAAGTTAAGCCAGTTGAATTGACATTAAATGAAAAAACTAATGTCAAACCAGTTTTGATAAATTACGCTCAACGTCACTACCAGCGAGCTATTGAGTACGTCAGGCTAGAAAACTGGGCCCTAGCTGTGCAAGAACTGCGCGAGGCCATCAAGTTAGAGCCAAATAACAGCAACTATTATGCTTTATTAGGTTTGGTACATCTAAAACAGAAATTTATCGGGATGGCCAGGGTTTACATCCGTCAAGCATTAAAACTTAATCCCGAAGATTCACTAGCTCTGAAATACGCTCTTGGGCTAAAAATTCAACCGGGTGAAAACACTAATCCTAAATCAATGGGTAAAGCTGTGAGTATTGCAGCTTTATTAAGTCGATTTAACGAAGGGAAACGTTCTCAAGTCAAGTGTTGAAATTTCGGTAACAAACCGTACTAAAACCGAAGCTGCGTGACTAGATTACTCTCCTAGACTAAAATAAAAATAGAAGTAAAACTATTAAGCTACTGAGTCTGGGCGCTCAGTTTAATATAAGCAATATGGGATTCTTCGATTCTGAAATAGTTCAGCAAGAAGCAAAACAGCTGTTTGAGGATTATCAAGCGCTGATCAAGCTTGGCAACGGCTACGGTAAATTTGACCGCGAGGGCAAAAAGCTGTTTATTGAGCAAATGGAAACCATGATGGATCGGTATCGCATCTTTATGAAGCGCTTCGAGCTATCAGAAGATTTCATGGCACAAATGACAGTAGAACAACTGAAAACACAACTAGGTCAGTTCGGTGTCACACCGCAACAAATGTTTGATCAAATGCACCTCACTTTAGAACGGATGAAAGCCGAGCTAGAAAAACAGACCTAGTCAATTTTAGATTTTCGACTTTCCTGCGGAACGCTACGCGAACGGCTACGCTCAGTCGAACGATTTTAGATTTTGGATTAATTGCCAATCCAAAATCCAAAATGCAAAATCCCAAATTATTGTGACTTGGGGCGAGAAAACTGGGAAGGTGGCTTGAAGTTTTCTACTGGTACGTTTTTAAGTGCCTTCTCCATAAAATCTTTCCAGATGGGAGCAACCATACCGCCACCGGTTGCACGGCTAGCTAATTGTCTGTTGTCGTCCCTCCCTACCCAAACAGCAGTGGTTAGCTGTGGTACGGTGCCAACAAACCAAATATCTTTTTCTGAGGAGGTTGTACCCGTTTTACCAGCGGTTGGACGACCTAGAGCAGCACCTTTACCGGTACCACTAGTAACTACCGTTCGCATCACATCGATAATAGCTGCTGATGCCCAAGGGTCTAGAACTAGCTGGGGTTTAGGGGTGTTATCTAGTAACACGTTACCACTACTATCGGTGACACGGGCAATTACAGTTGGTGGAGATTGCCAGCCATAATTAGCAAAGGTAGCATAGGCACTAGCCATTTCTAGGGGAGTGACACCAATAGCACCCAGAGGTAGAGAGGTAACTGGTTCCATCGGACTCATGATGCCCAAGGTACGGCAAGTTTCGATGACTCTATTCATGCCAACAGCCTTACCAATCTTGATCACGGGAATGTTGCGCGATTGGGCTAAAGCTGTGCGGATTGGCATAGGGCCGCTAAAACCCCCATCATAATTTCTAGGGAAGTACCGACCATTACCATCTTGATAACTAACTGGAGAATCTACTACCGTTGAGTCTGGTCCATATTTACCAGTAGCGAAAGCAGTATAGTAGACAAACGGTTTAAAAGAAGATCCAGGCTGCCGTTGAGATTGAGTTGCACGATTGAATTCACTGGTCTTAGGATCTACACCGCCCACCAGTGCTTTAATAAAATGCGTCCGCGGATCAATTGCCACCAAGGCCATTTGATTCTTAGATAATCCCTGCCCTAGTAGTGATTTATGCCACTTAACGACAGTTTCCTCCGCCATGATTTGGAAGTTGGCGTCAACTGTTGTTTGCACCCGCATCCCGCCTTTGAGTAGTGTCTCACGCCCAAACTTTTTAGCTAACTCCTGCGCTACAGTATTGGTTACATAGGGTAAAGCACTACCTTGAAACGATTTGATTCTACCAAGTTTGATTTCTTGCTTGAGGGCATCGTCGTACTCTGACTCGGTGATCCAATTCAATTCCAGCATCCGTCCGAGCACTTCTTTTTGTTTTTGTTTTGCTAGCTTCATGCTCACAAACGGGCTGAATTCTTCTGGTGCTTGGATCAAACCCGCCATCATTGCTGACTCACCCAAGCTTAAATATTCTGATGACTTATTAAAGTAACTGCGGGCTGCCGTTTGTACACCATAATTGTTATGACCCCAATAAACTTGATTGAGGTACATTTCTAAAATTTGGTCTTTAGTGAGAATTTGCTCTAACCGGATTGCTAGCACCCCCTCTGCTAACTTTCGGGTAAAGGCGCGCTTACGAGACAAAAATAGGTTTTTTACCAATTGCATAGTAACAGTAGAGCCACCCTCTTTGACTCCACCTGCTACAGCGTTAACTACTACAGCACGTCCGACACCAGTGGGGTTGATACCGTGGTGATCGTAGAAGTGGCTATCTTCACTTGCCAACACTGCGCGTTTTAAATTCGGGGAAATTCTATCTAGGGGTACGACTTCCCGATTGGCTTCCCCATGAATACTGGTTAAGAGTTTGCCCTTAACGTCATAAATGTAAGTCGTTTCTGAGGGAAAGAAGTTACGTAGCTGTCTTACATCTGGCAAATTACGGAAACTAATCGCTAAACCAACCAGTCCTCCGGCTACAATGGAACTTGCCAGCATGGTGATTGAGAGGAGAGTACCGCCAGCTACCTGACCAACTCCTTTCAAAAACTCAAAACCTGATGAAGCCTGACGTTGTGGCTGTTTGTTTTCAAAAGTCCTAGACGACGACACGGCGATTTCACTTCCTCACTTGTAAATTTAACTGTAATTGATTGGGCGAAGCAAGGCGGTTAATTTTTTGCAATTATAGTAGTTTGGCAGATGAGAAAGTGGATAAATTGCAAGTGTTTATAACCAACTTAACTTCTAGTGTGCAAAACATAGCTAATAATGAGTCTCTTAAGATGACGCAAGATTTTGCTTGGCTGCGTCGTGGTGTAGTAGAAGTTTTCCCACAATCAGTTGATGTTAACAGCGAAAGTCTAGAAAGGCTCTTACTAACTACAAACCAACCTTTGAGGGTAAAATTGGGGATTGACCCGACGGGTACTGATATTCATCTAGGTCATAGCATACCAGTACGAAAACTGCGAGGTTTTCAAGATGCAGGTCATACAGCAGTTTTAATTATTGGCGATTTTACAGCGCGGATTGGCGATCCAACTGGGAAATCTGAAGTGCGTCGTCAGCTTACAGAAGCAGAGGTAGCGCAAAATGCTCAGACTTATCTCGATCAAGTACGTCCTATCTTGGATTTTGACACACCAGGAAGGTTAGAGGTGCGCTATAACTCCGAATGGCTCTCTGGGCTAAACTTAGAGAAAATTTTGGAGTTACTCTCCACGATGACGGTGGGGCAGATGTTAGCGAAAGAAGGATTTGCCGATCGCTATAAAAAAGAGAATCCGATTTTTATCCATGAGTTCCTGTACCCGTTAATGCAAGGTTTTGATTCGGTTGCAGTTGAGGCAGACGTGGAATTAGGTGGGACTGATCAGAAATTTAACATTGCTGTAGGCAGAGATTTGCAGCGCCATTTTGGTCAAAAGCCCCAATTTGGAATGCTGCTGCCAATTTTGATTGGCACGGATGGCGTGCAAAAAATGTCTAAGTCTTTAGGTAATTATATCGGATTGTCAGAACACCCAGGACAAAAGTATCAAAAGTTGCAGGGAGTTCCCGATCATCTGCTGTCACAGTATTTTGAACTGTTGACGGATTTACCTTTGGACAAACTGCCAGAAAATCCCCGCGATCGCCAAACACTCCTAGCATGGGAAGTTGTTAAACAGTACCACGGCAAAACCGCAGCCCAAGAGGCAAAAGAAGCAGCCCAAAGCGGCGGTAAGGAAGGTGCAGTTCCAGAATTTTCTCTAGCTGACGTGCAGCAATTTCCTACTAAGTTAGCTTATATTCTCAATGTCACTGGCTTGTGTAAAAGTACAGGAGAAGGAAAGCGGAAAATTCAAGAGGGTGGGGTGCGCTTAGATGGCGATCGCATTACCGATGTTGATACTACTTTTGCTGATCCTGCTGAGTTACAAGGTAAGGTTTTACAAGTCGGGAAAAATAAGTTTGTGCGCTTAGTGTCTTAAATGGCGAATGGGGAGTAGAGAATGGGGAATGGTGAACAGGCAGAACAACGAGTGATTGTGGCATTGGATGTGCCGGATGAACAAAGTGCGATCGCTCTTATAAATCAACTTCCGCAAGTGGTTTGGTGGAAAGTCGGCTTAGAGTTATTTACCAGCACTGGCCCGAAAATTCTAGAAGTCCTGAAGTCCCGACAAAAGCGCATTTTCTTGGATTTAAAGTTTGATGATATCCCCAATACCGTTGCTGGTGCTTGCCGGAGTGCAGCTAGATACGGAGTGGATTTACTGACAATTCATGCTACTGCTGGTAGAGATGCCCTAAAAGCCGCAACTGAGGCGGCACAGGAAGGGGCTGCAAAAGCAGGTGTAGAACCACCAAAGTTAATTGCGATTACCCTGCTAACAAGCATTTCTGCTCGGCAGTTGGCATTTGATTTAAAAATACCCCTAGAATTGCCAGAATATGCTCTAGAAATGGCCCTACTTGCTCAAGAATCTGGTTTGGATGGGGTAGTTTGTTCGCCTCAAGAGGTGGCACAGCTACGACAAACTTGTGGAAATGACTTTTTGCTTGTTTGTCCAGGAGTTAGACCAACTTGGGCTGATATTGGCGATCAAAAGCGATCGCTTACCCCAAGGCAAGCCATTAAAGCAGGTGCAGATTACCTAGTAATTGGGCGTCCCATCACCGCTGCGACTGAGCCTGAGTTAGCCTGGAAAAGGATTTCTGAGGAGTTAAGCACGGTGGCATGAAGCTAAGAGTCAGTGAGAAACTGGGGGACAGAGTCCAGGGTGTAGGCGAGAACAATCTTGACTCTTCGCTCAGGAAGAAAAATTATAGTTGGCTTTTTGCTTGTAGCTTCTGGGTTGTAGTATCAAACAGCCTTGCTTACCCAGCGTTCTCGATAAACCTCACCCCTAAACCCTCTGCGCTAGCAGAAAAGGAAAATGTTAACAATGGGGCAAGGTCTTTGTGTTCTGAGCAAAATTTAGAAACATTAACTATACAGCTACTGCAAGATTTACCCAGTTATACTAATCGCGCTAGTCAACGCGCCCGTCGCCTCAGAAGAAGCAGTGATGTTTACAGTTATATGCTAGTGGCAGGAAGGGCTGAGTTTACTCCTCTGCCCCTTAACCTTGAAGAATATAGTGCAGATGCGCCTAAAAGTACTGCATCAGGAGTTGAGCAAGTTTTCTTTACTACCTTGGAGCGGCAGTACATAGGAAAGAAAGTTGTAGAATTGCAACAATTCCACTGGCTATTGTTGACTAAAACTAAAAGCGGTTGGCAACTAGTGATGATGTTTTCTCAAGCTGGTTCTCATTCAGAACAGCAGCCACTATCCCCACCACGTGATAGTAGTAACGGTACCGTTGCCCAAGGGATTAAAACTTGGTTACGTGATTGCCAAACTGGAAGTGTACGACGAATGCGTGCTGTAAATCTGGGAGACAAAATTGAATTTCGTCGAACTTTCAAGCACAGCGAATTCAGTTACAGATATCGTACCAGCATCTACTAGCGATCGCAGCTCCATCAGTGAGGCGTGTAGTTGCCAGATGCGATCGCTCAGTTAGGCGATCGGATAATGAATACGGAGAAGAAATAACGCTTGCTCATCATAATTCTCCAGATGGAGCAAAATTTTGATTATTGCGAGTGTCAACGCGAAACCAAAGATTTTCGCTATGACCCAAGAATACCAATTGAGCTGCATTGACACGCAGTTAGAGCTAGACCGTTCCAATCAATTTTGCTCTTTATCAATTTTCAATTCAGATACTTATTTCAAACCAAATAAATGTACATCATCCAATTAGCTTGTATCAGTGGAATTGCACCTATATCTTTGGGAGGATTTTCAGGAAGAATAGCTGATAAATTGCTAAAAAAAGCAGACATTATTTAAAAACGCAGACTGGCTTGAATTTAAGCGTTGTAACTCCTGTTTTTTGGCGATAACATGAGGATAAGTTTATTTCATGCTTCTCAAACCGCGTTTAGCGTCAGTTTTTTTATGGACATTCAGTTAATCAACATCGGCTTTGGTAACATAGTGTCTGCCAACCGAGTAGTTGCCATTGTCAGTCCAGAGTCTGCCCCGATTAAGCGGATTATTACCGATGCACGGGATAGAGGTCAACTGATTGATGCAACTTATGGCCGTCGGACTAGGGCTGTAATTATTACCGATTCCAGCCACGTAATTCTGTCAGCGATTCAGCCGGAAACGGTAGCAAATCGTTTTGTGATTTCCCGCGATCATCAGACTGTAGATAATTGATTAGGAGTGGATTAACAATCTCACTTCTATTTGCACCATATCGGCAGTACCATGTGAATTAGACAAGTTTTCTGTCACTCTTGCTACAAATTCTTTAGTCACTAGTGGACTAGGCCAGGAACACAAGACTAATGAATAATATCTATTGATTGATTCACAGGTTGAAGGGATGATGCCAGTTTTACCCATCCAGAGTAGTGCTACTACCAAAGAATGCTTACATTTAGGCAGGTTAATTGTTTTAACTGGCCCCAGTGGGGTTGGTAAAGGCACTTTAATGCGATCGCTCCTAGAGCGTCATCCAGAACTCTATTATTCCGTATCCGTGACAACTCGTTCTCCCCGTCCAGGGGAAATCGATGGCAAAAGTTATTACTTTATTAGCCGCATTAAGTTTGAACAATTAGTTGCTGAAGGTGAATTTTTAGAATGGGCAGAATTTGCTGGTAACTATTACGGCACACCCCGTGAAGCTGTACTTAACCAAATTCATTCGGGTAAGTTGGTGGTGCTGGAAATTGAACTAGAAGGAGCAAGACAAATTCGTGCTTCCTTCCCCAGTGCCCTCAGCATTTTTATTTTACCGCCTTCCTTTGATGAATTAGAGAAACGGATACGCTCTCGCGCCCAAGACTCTGAAGAAGCGATCGCCCGTCGTCTACTGCGCGCCCAAGAAGAAGTTCAAGCCGCAGATGAATTTGATATTCAAATCGTTAATGACGATTTTGAGACTGCTTTAAATGAGATTGAAGCAGTTTTGTTTAAATAAGTTAGGAGTTAAGAGTTAGAAGTTATGAATTTAAACTCCTAACTTCTAACTCCTAACTCCTAGTAATTAACCAAATAGACCTTGAATTAGTGCCAAATTACTAGTTAAAAAGTAAGCAACTACTGCACCACCAATACCACCAATCAAGAAAGAACTGGCGAAGTTGTTCCAGCTTTCTTTAGAGTTAAAAGCATCTGCTGGAGGTTTAGGTACGGTAACACTAGGAAGTGCTTTGGGCGGATTGCTATTGGCATACAGTGATAATGCGCCGGTGAGAAGTACAACCAGGCCAATGGCTGCTAGTAACCCAGCTAAGTTAGCATTATCTGTGTCCCGCAGTGGGCCCAATTTGGCAAAGGGTCCGAACAGCCAGTAACCGTGAGCCATGCCTACTTCTAAACCGCGCCTAGAAGGAGTCAGGCCTGAGCGATAGGCAGGTAAATTATTAATGAACCCCTTGATCAAGGGAGAAGAATTAACCGGGGTTTCTAGGTTGCCTAGCTGTGGATCGCCGAATGCGGGAAAAACAACTTCCCGATTTCTGGGATCGCTAGGAAGATTCTTTGATGCATCTACTGCTTGTGCCATATCTTATTGTTCGCCTCTAAATTAAAATGCTGGCATTTTTATATTAATAATAATTGTAGCTAAAGATGTCTTTTAGCTAGGAAGTTTAGAAAAATTAATTTAGCGAGTTTAAAGCCGTGAAACTCGCGACCTGTAAACAGAATCACGAGTTTCAAAAAACTATTTTTGTTGCCTATTTTAGTGATAATTCTGCCTAACTAAGCTGAATACATCAACTACACAATATTAGGCAAAAGACAAGACATTCAACTGTCCTAAATTCCATTTAACACTTATGGCAGTGGGTGGAAAAGTAAGTCGGGGAAAAAGCGGTTGAATTCAATCAAGATGCCTGCTGTGATGGTCAGCCATATCGTAGCTGCCACGGGCGCTGTGGAAATAAACTTAACCAAATAGGATGATTGGTCGCCTTTGTCTGCCATGAATTTAGTCTCCAAAACAAATGAATTAGTTAAGCTGTTTTAGCGTGGGGAAATGGGAATTTCTGTATCCTTGGCTGTCAATTTTCCAGAGAGAAACTCTTGGAGTGCTGCTACTGGCCAAGTAAAGCCTGACGCTATTATGGGTAGTGCCAAACCAAGATCGATTTGGATTTCTTTTAGTTCAGTGTCAGATTCCTTTTTGATCGCTTGCAGATAGGTACGACCTACCCAACCAATCCAACCAGCAATATATAGAAATAGAATGCTAGGGATAAGGAAGTCACCAGCACGATCTAGACGACCATCAACAATTAAGTGGGGATAACCTTCGGGGCCGCATAGCGCCTGAGAATAACGCTCAAACCGCTTTTTCCCGGATTGGGGATCAGCGGTGGTATTACGGGCATTAGCTGCTAGCTCTTGAAAAGCGGGATTGTCCTTGCACGGTGTCAAATTAGCCCCTAAAGCTTGCGCTGGGGGGGCAAAGTTGAACCAAAGACTAATCGCTAACATCAAAGCAAACAATCGTCGCATAGAGTTGTTTCCTTTTATTACAAAACAAGAAGTTCTTTGTACAAAACGAAGCGGCTTGTACAGTTGTTTATTTGCATAACTAGGAAGTCATCATACTCTTGGGTGGGAACCGAGTAAAGTTTCAGTAAATAAAAGTTAAAGCTTCTCAACCAAGTCCTTATCGGGTGCTAAGTGGTGAGTAACGAGTCCTAAGTATAAGAATTGTTGTTGTAGGGTAGTAAAGAAGGAATTTTTTGTCTCTACTACTCAAAACTCAGCACTCAGCACTCTCAATGGCAACCGTTTTAGCAATAGAAACCAGCTGTGATGAAACTGCCGTCGCAATTGTTAACAATCGTAAAGTTTGCAGCAGTATCGTAGCCTCGCAAATTCCAGTCCATCAGCAGTATGGCGGGGTAGTGCCAGAAGTAGCGTCTCGCCAGCACTTGGAAACAATCAATGAAGCGATCGCTCAAGCCTTAGAGCAAGCCCAACTAGACTGGGGAAAAATTGACGCAATTGCCGCCACTTGTGCCCCTGGACTCGTAGGAGCGCTGTTGGTGGGGTTAACTGCTGCCAAAACCCTGGCGATGGTACATAACAAACCATTTTTGGGAGTTCATCACCTTGAAGGTCACATTTACGCAACTTACTTGAGTGAATCAAGTTTAAATCCCCCTTTCTTGAGTTTATTAGTTTCTGGCGGACATACAAGCTTGATTTATGTCAAAGATTGTGGTAGTTACGAAACACTGGGACAAACCCGTGATGATGCAGCGGGTGAAGCTTTTGATAAAGTGGCGCGATTGTTAAAGCTGGGTTATCCGGGTGGGCCAGTGATTGACAAACTGGCACAAGAGGGCAATCCTCAAGCCTTTGCCCTACCGGAAGGAAGAGTTTCTCTACCAGGTGGGGGGTTTCATCGTTATGATGCGAGTTTTAGTGGATTAAAAACGGCTGTATTACGTTTAGTACAGCAGTTAGAGAAAGATGATGGACAAGTGCCAGTGGCAGATGTAGCAGCTAGCTTTCAGGATACCGTAGCGCGATCGCTAACCAAAAGAGCGATCGCCTGTGCCCTTGACTATGGTCTAGAGACAATTGCCATTGGTGGCGGTGTAGCAGCTAATAGCGGGTTGAGAAAAAATCTCCAAGCCGCCGCCGTTGAACATAACCTACGTGTTCTATTCCCACCTCTAAAATTCTGTACCGATAACGCCGCCATGATTGGCTGTGCCGCTGCTGAACATCTATCTCGTGGTCATACATCCCCCCTCACCCTAGGTGTTGAGTCTAGGTTAGCGCTTACCCAGGTGATGAAGTTGTATCAACCTGTTGAATAGTCATTTGTCATTTGTCCCGAAGTTCAGAGTGCCGGCTTCCAGTGCTCCGACTTCTCTCTTTGTCATTTGTTAGTTTTAACCATGAATAACCAATGACCAATGACCAATGACCAATGACTAATGACTAATAACTATTGACCGGATATGATCAGCCACTGCATCCGGTTGCTCCAACATAGCTAGATGTCCGCAATTAGGAATTTCCAGAACATTGTCACCACAGTATTGGAACAGTCTGTGGAAGCTAGCTAAATGACGCACATACTTGGGTTCCATAACTTTGTCTTCTGCGCCAGCCAAAAAATAAACTGGTTGCTTCAGTTGGGATACTAGCTCAGGTAAACGATTGATTTCTTCTTCGGTTGTGGAGTCTAACAAAGTTCCCAGAGCTGCTTCTGGGTCAGCCACAACGAAATCTATTACCCGCTGACGTGCCCAGTAGCGCTCCAAAGGACGAGCCACACTGGCTCTGGTAAACAGCAAATCAATCAAAGGCACTTGGGACAGCCAGCGTGGGCGGACTTGCAAAAATTTCTGACCCGCCGAGCGAAACTGCTCAAAGGCTTCTTTGAGGTAAATACCACCGCCAGCGTTGATACAGATAACTCCCTTAACACACTCAGGTATTTGATCTGCTCCCCAAAGAGCGATCGTTCCACCCAACGAGTGACCAATTAGCCAAGCACTGGTAATATTCAGCTGTTTCAGAAGAACTGCTAAATCCTGAGCATAGGCAGCAGGAGTATAAAGAGAATCGAAAGGTGAGCCAACCGCACTACCGGAGATAGGCGTCAGGCTCAGAGACGTTTGTGCTCGACTAAAATCGGTTTTTACCTGGGATTGCGATTCACCAAAACCCCGCAAATCATAGGAAAGGCACTGCAAATTATCTGATAGGCGAGAAATCACAGGTTGCCAATATCCACGGCTATTGAGCCAACCGTGGATAAATACTAAAGCATGGGGGCAGGAAGTGGGAGCCGTTAGCTCGTATGCGTGTGGAACGCCCAAGATTTCAATAGTTGCCATACTTATATCGTACCCTTAAGGGCGGGTGCGACTAAATACTGAGTGCGAAGAGTTAGAAGTTAAGAATGAAGAGTTGTTAATTTTTAACTCGTAACTCATAACTCCTCACTTTCTTCATTTACCCAGCAACCTCTGTCGCACTCCTTCAGCAATTTTGTGACCCAGATATTCAGGAATTAGACTTTCATTCGGCCCCAACAAGTAGAGAATTAGCCGTGTACGTCCGCGCCAAACCAGTAAATTGGCATTGACTACCAAAAGGTCTTCCTGCCAGATGGCGTACATAACTTTGTAGAATAATCCTGGTTGATTATCGGCTTCAATCACTAGGGCAGGGAGATGAAAGACCGGATCTACATAGAACTCAGTTTGTACCTGCTCTAAGCCAGTATCAAGATTGAATTCTACTGCCAGCATTTCTTCTACCTCAAACCGACCTCCTAAAGCCTCGCGAATGGCGCGACAGACATTTTCTGCGGTTTTCTCGGTCAAGGCTTTACTACCACGAGATACCAACAGTTTGATAAAAACTAACATCGGTGGACGGATCTGACCATATAGACTCAGACCGTGGATAGTCAACCCATAAGCTGCTAGTACACCAAAAATATCGCTAAGGAGAAAAGACTGGTTGCGGTAAGCAAAATGCAGGGCACTTTTGCTACCTTCCGGTTTCAGTTCAATAACAGCACGTCTAGTTTTATAAAGACGGTAGGCTAGCCGCAAATTTTGCAGTTGAATTTCACTGCTGACGAATTGCTCATAAAACTGGGGAAACGCTCGGTTAAAGCGCTTTAGAAGTTCCAGTGTCGAAGATTTTAAACCAGAAGCCATTGTTAAGGGTAAGACTCGCTTGCTTTCGTCACCTGGGGGCTGGGTGTTGGGTGCTGGGTGTTGGGGGCTGGAGATTGGGGACTGGGGAAGAAGCAAGGGAGCAGGGAACAAGGGAGAAGAGTTTTTCCCTCCGCCTCTTTTCAATGCCCCATACCCAATGCCCAATCCCTGGTATACAATTCACTCCTAAGCTAACGTGCATTTAAGCTCTATACGAGCAATTGCCAGGATTAGGTTTTGCCATTTTGAATTTTGAATTACTTATATTCTTCCCTTTTGGTGAATTTCTCCTAGCCTCTACAACAAAATGCTAAAGTTGAAAATGATTGGTGTGAAACACGCTCTAACTAGCTGTGACCATTGCAAATCCCGAAAACAACCGAAAAACTTTGAGTGTAAGGGGTAGTAAATGGGGGTAGCTATGTTAAACGTGAATCAACACTCCTGAGAGTGGAAACCAATTCAGTTATACTACCCGAACCACGTTGGCATGGGTTTTTGGAAAACTTGGTTTAGTACTCCTGAATCTGTAGGGACAACTAGGACAAACCCCTTTGAAGAGCATACAGCTGAAACTGCGGGTAACTCTAGCCCCAGTAGCATTAGCGAAGCTTCTTCAAAGGAGGCTCGGATCGTTTTCAGCACGGAACGAGATATTGACCTATATGAGCTAGAAGAACTTTGTGATGCAGTTGGTTGGTCGCGTCGTCCTCTAAGAAAAGTAAAAAAAGCTATTGAGCATAGTTTTCTCGTTGCCTCAATGTGGCAGGTGAGAGGAAATCAAAAGCGGCTCATTGGTTTTGCTCGTGCTACCTCAGATCACGCGTTTAATGCCACTATTTGGGATGTGGTGGTTCACCCAGACTTTCAAAGCCAAGGACTGGGTAAGGCACTGATGAAATACGTTCTCAAAAAACTTAGAAGCGAAGAAATTAGTAATGTCACTCTCTTCGCCGATCCCCATGTTGTAGATTTCTACCGAACTATGGGGTTTATGGCTGATCCAGAAGGCATCAAAGGCATGTTCTGGTATCCTCACTAGCGCTCAATCCAAATACAACCCGATTCGCACAATAAAATCAGGTATGGTAGTATAAATCTATTATTTTAGGTTTGGTTTGACTAGGTTTAGCCGACGAACGAGCAAGTATATCTCTTGTAAAACTAAGTCGGCAGAAAAACCTTTATCACTGTAAAGATGTAATCTAGCTCGTCTTTGCAGAAGACAAAAGATATTAGGCATCAGCCGTATTATCTGATATAGTTAACTTAATGCTTGTGCGAAAGCGTGATCGCTTTGATGGTAAGTTAAAACTAAACCAAAAAAGTAGATAAGTATAACCGGGATGTAGCGCAGCTTGGTAGCGCGCCTGCTTTGGGAGCAGGATGCCGCAGGTTCAAATCCTGTCATCCCGATTTAATTAATAAATTTAAGGCAAATTGGCTAAAGTTTTTTTGCTAAGATATGCAATTAAATTGCATATCTTTACGTAGAATATCAATTAGCCTGTTATGCTATTGGGTTGGCTGTTGAAGCCTAACACGTAAGTTTTGTCCTTAAGCAGTAAGATATTTCTAACACTGAGCTTTGTATATATTTGAGAAGATATTAAAGCAAGCGCAGATGGAACGATTGATTAAGTAATAGCGTCACCCTATATTAGAAAAAGCCGATAAAATGGCTTTTATCATCTCCAAGGTTGGAGAGATGTAGAGACTTTTCACTGTTTGAGAAGACATATAATAGGCATCTACGCCATTTCGCGGTGAATAGCAAAGCGAAATTGGCAAACACACAACCCTAGCACAGTCAATTTGTAAAAACCATACTATAGCAACCCCAAATAGTTGGGTAAGATTAGATTTTGACCGTTGACCCTTAACACTCAACCTCAACGCGCACAATGAATTTTTCCCAACTGAAATAGATTGCTATATAACTAAAGCTAGTTGGTGCTGTGCAAATCCAACCATTTGCTTAATTTAATTGGACTATTGATGCGAGGAGCAGTCATGAAATCATTTATTCGCTTAGGCGCAACATTGGGTATAGCTGGCAGTGTATTTTTAACGGGGCTTTCAGGAATAGGCAATTTACCAGGAATAGGCAATCTAGAAGCGATCGCGTTGCCACAAGATCAGGTAGTGAAAAAGCTCCAAGAAGTACCTGTATTCACGCTCACCAATCCCAAAGGCGAATTTGTAGTTCTTTCGAGAAACAACGCATCCAAGCCGATCTCGCAAGTAGGATTTTTTATTAGCAAGCAAGATGCTCAAAAATTCCTTGACAATCGGCTCAAAAAAGAAAATCCCCAGTTGGCAAGCACCCTACAGGTTAGACCTTTGTCCTTGGCAGACTACTATAAAATAGTCCAAGAAAGCAAAAAGAAATCAGACTCTGTAATTTATACTTTAGTACCGACGCAAGCACAGGTAGCTTCGGCAACAAGTATGCTGAATCAAAATGGTAAAAAAGGGGAGCAATTCAATGGTATTCCCTTATTTGTACCCAAATTTAAGAAAGATAATAGCTATATAACCATTCCCGTTGCCAAAGGCAACGAGCGCTACATCCCTTTCTTTTTTGAGAAAGAGCAAGCAGTGGCTCTGTTAGACGAATTCAAAAAAGCCGTGCCAAAGGAAGCAGACAACACTGAAATTCAGGTTGTCGATTTGTACGGTGTTATGGAGGCTCTCAATAGCAGCAGCGATCCTAGTATCAATAAAATTGTTCTCTATCCATCACGGGAGTCCATCAATTTCATTCGATCGCTTGCGCCGAATCAATCACCAGCTGCCAAGCCTGCTGCGCCCGCTCCGAAAAAATAACGGATATGCGTTTCAAGGTTGAGGTATGGGGGAGAAACATCTGATAGTTTCTGGTTTACAACTTTGGCAGTGGCGAAATGCAGCTCTTAAAGCAGCGATCGCCACTAATGTCCCACAAACGGAAGTAGATTGGCTGCTGCTCGAAGTTGCTGGGTTAGACCGCTTGGCACTGCGTTTGGAATCCTTTAAAAACTGGCCCCAAATTCAGCTGCAATTGCCTCTAGAAGAGTTAGACCATTTATGGCAGAGGCGATTAAATGACCGCTTACCAGTGCAGTATATTGCTGGAGTTACACCTTGGCGTAACTTTCAAATTGCAGTGTCAAGTGCGGTTTTGATTCCCAGACCAGAGACAGAATACTTAATTGATTTAGCTTTAGCATCTGCTAGTAATGCTTCAGGAGACTGGGCAGATTTAGGCACTGGGAGTGGAGCGATCGCACTGGGATTAGCAGATGTCTTGCCAAAAGCAACGATTCATGCAGTTGATTACAGTTTAGAAGCTCTGGCGATCGCCCAAACCAACGCCCATAATTTAGGTTTTGCTGACCGGATTAAATTTTATCAAGGTTCCTGGTGGGAGCCACTGGCATTCCTCAAAGGTAAGTTCAGTGGTATGGTGTCAAACCCCCCTTACATACCCACCAGCGCCTTACCTACTTTGCAACCAGAAGTAGTTAACCATGAACCACATCTAGCTTTGGATGGTGGTGGTGATGGCTTAGATTGTATTCGCCATTTGATAGAAATTGCCCCTAGTTATTTGCAACCTGGCGGCGTGTGGCTGATTGAGATGATGGCAGGACAGGCGGATGTAGTGCGTGAACTTTTGCAAAATCAAGGTAGCTATTGTAAAATTCAAATTCACGCTGATTTAGCTGGAATTGAACGCTTTGCCCTTGCTTATAAAAGTTAGGAATTATGAGTTATGAGTTATTAGAAAGAAGATACAAAATATTATTTACTCTTCACTGCTAACTCCTAACTCTATAAAAATGACACAAGTTTCTTTAACAAATCTAATAGCTGGCGCACGCGCTGGCCTTTTGGTGAGCTTTCCCACAGATACTGTTCCTGCACTTGCAGCGATACCCGAAAAAGCAGCATTAATTTTTGCGGCGAAGCAACGCAGTCAAGACAAACCTTTGATTTTGATGGCTGCTAGTGCTGAAGATTTGTGGCTGTATGTCAAAGGTAGTGAGAACGAGTATCAAGTTTGGCAGGAAATAGCAGATAAATATTGGCCAGGAGGGCTGACATTAGTGTTGCCAGCAAGTGAACGCCTGCCAAAAGTTATGAACCCGATTGACCCGACAACAATTGGCATTCGAGTCCCAAAGAGTGCGATCGCTCAAACTATTTTGGCGCAAACAGGGCCTCTTGCCACCACTAGCGCCAATTTTTCCGGTCAGCCACCTTTGCAAACGATGGCAGAAATTGAGAATCAGTTTCCCAAGGTTCTGACTCTAGCAACAACAGAATACCAAGGTGAAATGTCGGGAATGGGTGTACCTTCTACCGTTGCTAAATGGACAGGGATAAATTGGCAAATTTTGCGGCAAGGTGCGATCGAGTTAGAGATTTCGAGTGATAACCAGATATAGGTAGTTATAATGTTGTCTTCCTGATTTTAACAGCAGAGAAATCTGGAACTTAAGTTTGCGCTGTTGTGATCAATTAACAAGTTAATAATTGCCAGATTATGAATTGGAGCAACTGGATATATCTAGGAGCAGGAATAGCACTAGGTATCGTTTTTGATCGGTTATTTGTACGATCGTCAAATGTTTCATCTAGCTCATCCCTAGTAGCGCCATTAGCTCAACAGGATATGCCACCAATATCGCAACAGCTACAGCAAACGCAGCTGGCATATCAAATGGCAAGGGAAATGAGTCAGTTTAAAGCTGGTTTTTTGGCGCGGACTACCCATGAATTGCGATCGCCCCTTAATGGTTTGATTGGCTTACATCAGTTAATTTTGTCCGATCTATGTGAAGATCCAGCTGAAGAGCGAGAATTTATTGCCCAAGCTCACGAGCGAACGCTGAAGCTGCTCAAGCTGATGGATGAAATTCTCAGTGTTGCTAGAACTGAACATGGTACCAATAAATTAGATATTCAGCCTAGATCCTTAGCCCAAATTTTGGAGGAGGTTCATAAATTAACTTATATGCTGGCGGCAAATCGCAATTTTCCCTTGCAATTGTTACCAGTAGACCCAGAAATTTATATTTTGGCAGATAACCTCTGGCTCCGCCAAATATTGATAAGTTTAATAGACACTGCTATTACTCAAATGGAGGAAGGCAGCATCTGTATTTCCAGCAGTACCCTACTTACAAATAATTTTGTAAACATTTGGCTGGATGTACCAACCCATGCTATACCCTGGAGCGAGCCGATTGATTTGATCAAATCTGAAGATCAGCCGACTCAGATTGACCAACAAAACGCTGCTCTTTCCCCAGGAATGAGGCTATTAATCAATCAAACTCTGGTGGAAGTTATGGGAGGAAAGTTAGAAATTCTACCCTCAACCATTGCGAAGGAAGCACCTCAGCAGCTTACCAGACTACAAATTTCTATCCCCCTAGTGATTCCTGAAGCTGAACTTCTGTAGCAGAAACAAAAACACGGTTAGCTAGGTTGTGTAGCACCATTGTAGTGGTGGTGTTGGGTTGAAAACCAATTTTTTCGTAGAAACCCTGCTGGTGAGTAGTCATCAGGTAAACGCGCTCAACCCACCTCATACGGGGATGAGTTAAAACGGTTTCTACTAACTTGCTTCCCAACCCACTACTTTGATACTCTGGATGAATGACAACATCCCAAATTGTGGCGCGATATATGCCATCAGATGTTGCTCTAGCAAAGCCAATGAGTCGATCGCGATCGTAGACGGAAATCACTGGCTCACTGTTGGCAATGGCTATACCTAAATCTTCAACACTGCGTCCCTTTGCCCAGAAAGCTGAAACGTTTAATAGTTCTTGAAGTTGGTAAAGGTCAATTTCAGACTTGCGATAGCTAAATTGAATCTCAGACTCATTCATGTATGGCATCCACTTTTGGCACTATCTTTGTATAGTTAAGTCATATTTTGCTAGAAATTGCTCTACGTGTATATGTATATGCAACGAGAAAGAAAATTTAATGACAAATCCACTTCCACAGAGGATGAGTTGGGCCCTGCTGACGTATCCGATAAACTTGTTTTTCTAAACGTTGTTTTTCCTGCTCTGGTAGTCCGAGTAAGATATTCCGACTTTGCCAAACTAAAACAGCAGCAGTCATCCCAAGACAAAAGGCTAGACCGAAGGTAGACAATGGATGGTAGAAGAGTCCAAATCTCACTGCCACCCAGGTAAAATATTGTTGCCACAGAGAAATTTCTGCACGTAGTCCCCACAAGGAAACAGGCGCTATGGTAAGCCACAAACAGCCGACAAATAGCCACCTGCCATATATTGTCAGCTGATGTAGCCTTTGTACTTGTTGAGCAAAGGATGGGTCAGATTTCTCAAAGTCTGGGACAGGAGTTAATGGTTCTTCCGGTTGATCCATAGGGGAATAAAATTCCAAAGCATAGGTGAGCAATTCAAAATGCTTTAACCCAATTGTGAAATGCACAGAAGTTTATTTAACTATCCTGGGAACTAGCAGATGTATCAATCGGTTTAGGGCTGTCTACCACTTGGGATTGACCCCTGTGCTCTCGCCACCAAGTAAGGAGAGTACTGGCAATGAAAACACTTGAATAAGCTCCCATCGTGAAGCCAATAATCAAAGCAAGGGAAAAGTTTTTCAGTGTTTCTCCGCCAAATAGAAAGATAGCAGATAATGTCAGTAATACGGTTAAGGTAGTGTTGATCGATCTTGTCAAGGTTTGGTTAACCGCATCATCTACAATCTCGGCAATCGGGCGTTCAGGATTGATTTTAATGGTTTCCCGAATGCGATCGTAAATCACTACTGTGTCGTTGACTGAGAAACCTGTAATGGTAAGTAAGGCGACGATAAAAAGGCTATCTACTTCGATGCCTGCCACCAAACCCAAAATTGAAAAAGCCCCTACCGTAATCAAGATATCGTGTAATAGGGCAACGATCGCAAACACAGCATAATCTAACTGGAAGCGGAAGCTCATATAGATAGTAATACCGATGAAGGAAACTACCAGAGCTAATAGCCCAGACCTCAACAGTTCATTTCCCAAGGTAGGGCCAACGGAGTCAATTTGGTTTTTTTGCGGATCAAAAACACCAATTTGTTCGCTTAAAGAATTTTGCAAGTTGGTACGCTGATCGACACTCAAATCTTTTGACCGAATTAATACACCATTTTCTGCCCCATTTTCCGAGATAAGTTGGATGCTGCTATCACCTAGTCCTTGCGCCTTTGCTACTTCCCGAACAGCATTGATATCAATTGGTTTGTCGCAATTACCGGGTTTGGTGCAATCTCGGACAAACTGCAACCGTGTACCACCGATAAAATCTAAACCGGGGCGTAGGGGTGCGCGAATATTGGGTTGTTGCCAAGAAATCACCATTGAGATGATACCGGTGAGGATGATAACGGCAGAAATAGTCCACCAAAGCGATCGCGATTTGTTAATACTCAGTTTCATGGAGTCACCTCTGCCTTATTCGACGCTGGCAGGTTTGGACAGAAAAGTTCTGTCTTCCGCAAAGAATGAATTGAAATTGCCAAAAACAGCAATGTCCGACTACAGGTAATTGCGGTAAACATACTCACAGCTACCCCCAAAGCTAAGGTAAGAGCAAAGCCTTTGACTAAACCAGACCCCAGCCAAAACAGGGCAGCACAAGCAATCCATGTAGTGACGTTGCTATCTAAAATACTAGAAAATGCTCGGTAAAAACCAGATTCCACAGAACGATACAGAGATTTACCAGCCCGCAATTCTTCTCGCGTCCTTTCAAAAATTAGCACATTGGCATCAACTGCCATCCCAATACTGAGAATAAAACCAGCAATTCCTGGCAAAGTTAGGGTGACACCTAATAAAGCAAAGGTTGACCAAGTTAAGAGGGAGTAGATCACTAGTGACACATCCGCAATCAGTCCTGGTAATCGATAGTAAAACACCATGAATATTAATACTAAAGTCAAACCACCAACTCCAGCATAAATACTGCTTTGAATGCTATCTTTACCCAAGGTTGCTCCTACTGTCCGCCTTTCTGCGATTTCTACTGGTACGGGTAATGCGCCACCGCGTAGTTGCACGCCTAAGTCATTGGCTTCTTGGGCAGTAAACCGTCCTGTAATCACAGCAGAGCCACCAGTAATACCAGTGGCGGCAAATTCTACACCCACGGTAGGAGCGCTGATCAGTTCATTGTCCAGAAAAACACCAATGCTACGCCCAGTACCGGCGAGCTTTTTCGTCAAATCGGCAAACAGTTCACCACCCTTTTGGTCAAAACGAATGCCAACATGCCAGTTGTTACCTTGAGTCGGTTCACCATAGGCATCCTTGAGGTATTTGCCAATTAGCGGTGGATTGGTGCTTTCAAACAATTCTGCGATCGCTTGATTACTTTTCTGTAAATCTTCTTGATTTTTGACAATTGCTGCTTTGTCGGTACTCTTTCTTAACTCTTCTTGCTTGGCTTTCAATTCGACTCTAGATTTTTGGAAAGCAAGTAGTGGGATTTCTGTATTCGGCTTTTGGCTACGAAATTCTAACTGCGCTGTACCCCCTAGCACCCGTTCAGCTTGCTCAGGATCATTGACTCCTGGTAGTTGTACCAATATTTTATCTGCGCCGACTGTTTGGATCAGTGGCTCAGAAACACCCAAACCATTAATCCGACCTTCGACAACTTTCTTCACACCTTCCAATTCTCGTTCGGTGATTTTGGGAATTTCTGTTGATGGTTTCACCTGAATTGTTAGCTGTGAGCCTCCGCGCAAGTCGAGTCCAAGGGGTATCGGAATTGTGGCAATCACCGTAATAGCGGCGATTATCAGGACTAAAATCAAAATTAATAGCGATCGCTGTCTTTGCATACCATAACTCGCAACTGACAAACGCTATAATAGCGCTCTTTTGAGGAGTTATGAGTTGGGAGTTGAGAGTTAGGAGTTGTGAATTAGGAGTTAGGAGTTAGGAGTTGTAAATTTAAGATTGAATTCTTAACTTTTAACTCCTAACTTTTAACTCCTAACTTTTAGACTCGCAACGCTACCATTTTTTCCACAGCTTCCACTATTTGCTCTGGTTGGATGATTGTTAATCGTTCCAGATTGCCGTTGTAAGGTGTGGGGATATCTTGGGAAGAAAGTCGTAGTACTGGCGCATCCAATTCATCAAATAAGCGATCGTTTATTGAGGCGATGACTTCTGCTCCAATACCCGCAGTTCGCATGGATTCTTCCACCACAATGACTTTATGAGTCTTCCGTACTGATGCGCCAATTGTCTCAAAATCTAATGGTTTGAGCGAGATTAAATCAATAACTTCTGGATCATAACCTTGTTTTTCCAAAGTTTTTACCGCTTGCAGCACATGATGCCGCATCCGAGAATAAGTGATAATTGTGACATCCTTTCCTTGGCGCACAACTTCGGCTTTATCTAGGGGTAGTAAATATTCTTCTTCTGGTAAATCTTCTTTCAAGTTGTAAAGCAAAACGTGTTCAAAGAACAACACAGGGTTATCATCGCGGATTGCGGATTTTAGTAGTCCTTTGGCGTTTCTTGGTGTGGAGCAGGCAACAATCTTCAACCCTGGCACAGCTTGGAAGTAAGTTTCTAATCGTTGGGAATGTTCTGCGCCTAACTGCCTTCCCACCCCCCCAGGGCCGCGAATTACCATCGGAATTTTAAAGTTACCGCCGGAAGTATAGCGCAGCATCCCAGCGTTGTTGGATATTTGGTTGAAGGCGAGCAATAAAAAGCCCATATTCATGCCTTCAATGATGGGACGCAACCCAGTCATCGCTGCTCCCACTGCCATGCCAGTGAAGCTGTTTTCGGCGATGGGGGTGTCTAGAATGCGGAGTTCGCCATATTTTTGGTACAGGTCTTTGGTAACTTTGTAGGAACCGCCGTAGTGTCCTACATCTTCACCGAGAACGAATACGCTGGAGTCACGGGCCATTTCTTCATCAATGGCTTCCCGTAAGGCGTTGAAGAATAGTGTTTCTGCCATTTAGACCTTTTAGTACGATTATGGTTTTAGAATTTTATCGTGCTGCTGTCGCAAATACGGTGAGCGATCGCACTAGTTAGAGTTTGAGTTGTTTAGACGAACCGCCCAAGCATAGAGCGAGTAATTGCCCTAACTATATCAAAGCTATTTAATTTAGATGTTATCGGTTTTATGAGTTTTATAGGCGATCGCCTCCCACTCTGGCAAACTAGGCAATCCTATATTTAGGTACTATCTCGGGCAAAATATGCTATTTTAACTGCAAGCAAGCAGTTACACTGAATTTAGTACTGCCAAAGTTAGCAGTTGAACCACCTACTAATCAAGATTTTATAACTTGGTGTTAAGACCCAAAATAAGTGTGAGCGCACTCCCTAAAACACCCGCTCAAAAGGTTTTTTCCGATAACGTCGATAAATATCAAAATCACTGTCCAAATTAGCGTAGGCGTAGCCCGCCGTTGGCAAAGCCTCTCGTAGAGAAGGCATCGCAGCAATATCTAAGCGTTCCGAAATGACGATCAAGGATAAATCTGCAAAATCCCCTGGTAAATCTCTGTACTGAGTATTTAACTCAGCAATGCGTGAAAAATCTTGCGGCAATAGTTGCTCACACTCATAGAGTTGTTTAGCAACATCTAGAAGAAACTCGTTTTGTGTACGCCAATCTAAGTTCAGCAACCACACCACTTCTGCAATACAAATGGGCCTAGTCAAAAGCCTAGAAGTACAACTCTCAAAGAAGCGACGCACTTGTTGGTGATACTGATCTCTGGCGCTGTAGTACGCAAACAAAAACCCGCTATCCGCAAGTATAAGCGGATAGTAGGTCATGGGTGGCGCTTGTTGAGATATTGAGCGATCGCTTTCTTACGGTTTGAGCGTTCCGATAAATCCTTTGGTGCATCTTGCAGCAGATGTTCCGGGTGTCCACCCCGTCTCTCAACCAAAGTTTTACCCGCTTGTAAGGTCAGCCAGCGTTCAGCAATCAAACGTCGGATCAACTCACTCTTTTCCGTTTGCTCGTGAGCTAAAATATCGGCTAGCTGTCGTTCTGTTTCTTCATCCAGTCTTACACTGAGCATACCTTTGATCGGATTTGCAATACCTGTATGACAAATGTAACGCGGGTTAGTTAAATTTTGTTTGATTTTCGCACCAGCCCAAGCGAAAATACAAAGAATCTCACGCCCAAACACCAAAACACAACTCTGCGCCTGGGCGTCTCTGCGTGAGATTTCCTCAATTCTTACCATTCAACCGCACACCTTACTTTAACCATCGCGCCGCATCTTTGGCATGGTAGGTCAAAATCAAGTCTGCACCAGCGCGTTTAAACCCAGTTAAAGTTTCCATAACCACGCGCTCTTCATCAATCCAACCGTTGAGAGCCGCAGCTTTCACCATCGCATACTCACCAGAAACATTGTAAGCCGCAACTGGTAAGTTACTTGCTTCCTTTACCCGCCAGATAATATCCATGTATGCCAAGGCTGGCTTAACCATCAGCATATCAGCACCTTCGGCGATATCCAATTCAATCTCTTTAATTGCTTCGCGGGCGTTACCAGGGTCCATTTGGTAAGTTCTTCTGTCGCCAAATTGCGGTGTCGAGTCTGCTGCATCCCGAAATGGGCCATAATAACCCGAAGCATATTTAGCAGCATAAGACAAAATCGGCGTATCTTGAAATCCTGCTTCATCCAAACCCACGCGAATTGCTTGCACAAACCCATCCATCATTCCCGAAGGCGCGATGATATCGGCACCGGCTTTCGCTTGGGAAACTGCTGTTTTCTTCAACAATTCCAGAGTTGGGTCATTTAGAACTCGTCCTGTTAAATCACCAACTTGCAGATAACCACAATGACCGTGACTGGTGTACTCACACAAACAAGTATCAGCAATTACAATTAAATCTGGCACTGCTGCTTTTACGGCAGTTGCTGCTTTTTGGACGATACCGCAATCATGCCAAGCACCAGTGGCATCCACATCTTTATCAGCTGGGATACCAAATAGAATAATAGAAGGAATTCCTAAGTCGTAAACTTCTTTTGCTTCTTCAACTATTTTATCTACCGAAAGTTGGTAGACTCCGGGCATGGATTTCACCTCGTTAGCGATTCCCTCACCTGGTACAGCAAATAGTGGGTAGATTAAATCGCTTGTTGTCAAAACAGTTTCACGAACCATCCGGCGCAGTTGAGGATGAGTACGCAGACGACGGGGGCGGTGTGTAGGAAACATAAAATTTTATGAAGAAATACAACGCAGATGGACACAAAAGAAAGCGTCACAAAAGCAGGCTAAAATTTTCCTGCCGTCAGACAGACTACAAACAGTGCTTAACTGTCCTTTGCCCTACTCTTAATCAAGTTGTGGGGCAATTTTGTATTCTACAGCTTGGTTGCACCTATCCGACGGACTGGAAAAAAAACAACATAGGAAGCAATTCAAAATTCAAAATGGTAAGACCATCTGTTGGCAAAATGCTGGCGATTGGTTGTGTGTAAATTCAAGGATCAACAGCTTAGTAACCAATAACTGACAATGCCCAATCCTCAGAAATTCGTGCTAGAAAACTCGGAAAATATAGGGATAACGGAAGGGTATATCAGGATTGCTGAAAACTCCGATGAGCGCCCAAATTGTTAATCCCCAATGCAATAGATATCCCAGACCGGCTAGTGGCCCCAGCAATAATAGAGGTAATACTAACCAACCGAATAGAAAAAACAGTACTCCGAGAATCCCTCCATAAAACCAGACATTAAAGTGGAAATTGATGGATTCTTTAGCGTTTTCTTTAACAACAGGATCGTCAGATACGAGCAGTATGGCAATAGGTATACCCACAGATACCAGTGTTGTGCTGAAAAAAATGGCTCCATGCGACAAGGCAGATAGAAGCTTTCGCTTGTCTGTGTCGTACATTCCTTTCTCCTATTTAGTCAGATTGTTGGTTATACTACGACCCTATCACGAGCATCGTTGTCTTAAGATTAAAAGACTTGCCAGAGTCAAAAAAATTAAGCTAGCTAACAAACAAATACACTTATGTCTACTGAACTTCAGTCTGAACTTATTCAAGCAGTTGAACTTCGCCGCAACTTTGCGATTATTTCTCACCCTGATGCGGGTAAAACTACACTAACAGAAAAACTACTCCTGTACGGAGGTGCAATTCACGAAGCTGGGGCCGTTAAGGCGCGACGAGCACAGCGCAAGGCTACCTCTGACTGGATGGCGATGGAACAACAAAGGGGTATTTCTATTACCTCCACCGTGTTGCAATTTGAATACCAGAATTGTCAAATAAATTTATTAGACACTCCTGGACACCAAGATTTCAGTGAAGATACTTATCGCACTCTCGCCGCTGCCGATAATGCCGTGATGTTAATTGATGCGGCAAAAGGTTTGGAACCCCAAACCCGCAAATTGTTTGAAGTGTGTAAGTTGCGGGGTATCCCGATTTTTACATTTATCAACAAGCTCGATCGCCCAGGAAGGGAACCTCTGGAACTGTTGGATGAAATTGAGCAAGAATTGGGATTGCAAACCTATGCGGTAAACTGGCCAATTGGGATGGGCGATCGCTTTAAAGGTGTTTTTGACCGACACAAGCAACAAATACACCTGTTTGAACGCAGCGCCCACGGCAGCCGAGAAGCCCGTGATACGATAGTGGAGTTAGGTGATCCGAGAATAGAAGAACAGCTAGAACAAGACCTCTACTACCAACTGAAAAATGATCTAGAACTGTTAGAAGGAGTTGGGCCAGAGCTAGATTTACAGTTAGTACACGAAGGCAAAATGACGCCTGTGTTCTTTGGTAGCGCCATGACTAACTTTGGGGTAGAGTTATTCCTCAAGTATTTCCTCGACTATGCCCTCAAACCCGGTTCTCATTACAGCAGTGTTGGCGAAGTTGCTCCTACATACCCAGAATTTTCGGGGTTTGTCTTCAAACTGCAAGCGAACATGGACCCGAAGCACCGCGATCGCGTCGCATTTATCCGGGTCTGCACTGGTAAGTTTGAAAAAGATATGATGGTGAATCACGCCCGCATTGGTAAACTCATCCGTCTGTCTCGCCCGCAAAAACTCTTTGCCCAAGAGCGGGAATCGATTGATGTGGCTTATCCTGGCGATGTGATCGGTTTGAACAATCCTGGTGTTTTTGCGATCGGGGATACAATTTACACGGGACAAAAGCTCGAATATGAGGGAATTCCGTATTTTTCGCCGGAACTGTTTGCGTCTCTGAGGAATCCCAACCCCTCGAAATCTAAACAATTCCAAAAAGGCGTTGCGGAATTGCGAGAAGAAGGTGCTGTGCAAATTATGTATTCAACTGATGAAGCCAAGCGCGATCCAATTTTGGCGGCGGTGGGTCAGTTGCAATTCGAGGTGGTGCAGTTTCGCTTACAAAATGAGTATGGTGTAGAAACTCTACTAGAGTTATTGCCCTACAGTGTCGCCCGTTGGGTTGAGGGTGGTTGGGAAGCATTAGAAAAAGTGGGACGGATATTCAATACCACTACAGTTAAAGACAGTATGGGACGCCCAGTGTTGCTATTCCGCAATGAATGGAATTGTCAACAGTTATTGGGCGACCATCCAGAGTTAAAATTAAGCGCGATCGCTCCAGTATTTTCTAGTCAACAACCAGTGGAGGAATAATTCACTTGACAAGCAAAACTTGAGCGCGGTTGATTTCCACGGCATCCGAGGTTCGCGCTTCTGCACAAACGTGGATCACTTAGAAGAGATTGGAGTGCCAGAATTTGTATGCCTTCACATGCCAAATCGTCTTTGGAGGCTGGTTTAGTTGCCCTCAAGCAGGGAAATTACCAAACAGCGATCGCTCAACTAGAACCTATTGCTAGCAGCCAAAGCAATGCCACCGCTAGCTTACAAGCCCAGGTTGGTTTAGTGATGGCTTATGCACGTATTGGCGAAGCCTCCAAAGCGATCGCTATTTCCCAAAATCTCATTGAGAGTAACAATCCGCAAGTTCAAGAGTGGGCAACACGCGCTCTCGAACACCTGACAAAACGTAAAAAACCTGAGCAAGAATCAAAAAAAGTCGAAACTGGATTTGTTGCCTTTGAGAATTCAACCCCAGATCCAACTCCAGATTCTCCCCCAGTTACTCCTACATTAGAGGAAAAGCCAAAAGATCAAGTAATAGAAACCAAGAACAACGACACCCCAGCGATGGTGCCACTAGCTAGACTTAAAGCTACAGTAGCGACACCACCACCACCACCTGCGCCCCTAAGTGGGTTCATGGGTTCAGTTACCCGCACCCAAGCCAAATTATTCGGTGTTATTTATTGGCGACAAGCACAACGTGCTAGAGCATGGCAACCACTACGTAAACCGAAATTAATTCCTTTGCGGCTACTGTCAGCAGGAACATTCATCGCCCTGTTTTGCGTGATACGAGAAATACTCAACTTAGCATTGGGATTCATCAACCAGACTTTAGTCAAACTACCTTATCTGGAACCATTACAGCTTTTATACCGCGACCCTACTAAATTGTTGCTAATAGTATTGCTGATTTTGATCGGAGTATCACCTTGGTTGCTGGATCTGCTGCTGGCGAACTTGTATGGTCAGCGAGAATTTTCCAAAGATGTATTGAATACCCATAGCCGTGAAGCCGTTCGGGTGCTACAACGTTGTTGCCAACAGCGGCATTGGCCGTTACCCAAACTGCGGATTTTACCAATGGCTGCACCAATTATCCTGACATACGGTAGTTTACCACGTAATGCCAGGATTGTTGTGAGTCAAGGGCTATTAGAGCAACTAGCAGATGATGAAATCGCCACTATTTACGCCACGCAACTAGGGCATATTGCTCACTGGGATTTTGCTGTAATGTCTTTGTTGCTGCTGATGACACTACCAATTTATAAGCTATATCAGCAAGTGTCGGAGTTGGGAGACAAAATATCAGCGAGAATTTGGCGCTGGCCGGTGACAATTCTGGCTAGTCTCGTTTATGGAGTTTGGTGTTTGCTGACTGGGACTGGATTGTGGTTGTCGCGGTTGCGGCTTTATTATAGCGATCGCATCGCCGCTGAAATTACTGGTAATCCCAATGCGCTGATTCGTGCCTTACTTAAAATTGCCATTGGCATTGCAGCTGATATCCAAAAAGAGGAAGAGACCAGTTGGCAACTGGAAAGCTTAAATCTCCTGACACCAGTCAGCTACCAACAGAGTTTATCTTTAGGCACTATTGCCAGCAATCTATCTTTTGAATCCTTTTTGAAGTGGGATACTGCCAATCCCTATCGCCGATGGTTTACGATTAATAATAGCCATCCTTTGATGGGCGATCGCATCGAACGCCTCTGCCAAATAGCACGTCACTGGCATCTAGATACCGAACTACATTTTGCAAGCGTTCCATCAAAGGTTAAGCGTCAGTCTTTCTTATTACAAATCGCTCCTTGGTTGGGAATTCCTCTAGGAGTTCTGTTTGCAGCTTTGGTCTGGCTAACCTGGCAACTAGCATTCACACTCAAGTTTTTAAATCTAAAGTGGATATATGAAGATTGGTCTTTCATTACAGGCTGCCTTCTGATTGGCTTTAGCATCGGTACAGTGATGCGGATTAATTCTTTCTTCCCGGATATTAAACCTGCCACTGTGCAAACTGACGACAGCTTACCCAACCTGTTATCTGACCCTTCTGCCTTACCCATTGACAGCGTCAGCGTGCGACTTGTGGGCAAACTGTTAGGTCGTCAAGGCACTAGCAACTCCCTAGCGCAAGATTTAATCTTTCAATCCAGCGCGGGTTTGGTGAAGTTACACCATATTTCTTGGCTAGGACAGTCAGTCAATCACCAGGATCTAATCGGTCGGCAAATTATCGTCACAGGTTGGTTCCGGCGAGGAGCAACACCTTGGATCGATATCCAAACCCTGGAAACTCAAAGTGGTAAAACCATTCATAGCCCTCATCCCATTTGGTCTACTTTTTTGGCAGTTGCAGCACAGGCTTGGGGTGCATACGTTTTTCTCACTGGTTAGTCATTTGTCATTAGCAAAGGACAAAGGAAAAATCGGAATGTAAACAAAAGTTGCAGGTTTTCTTTACAAGTGTTACATTTATTTACACAAACTAAAGCAGCCGAGGTAACTAAGCATCACCGCTTAGTTATGAATCTGGATGCTTTTTTCCCTGCTCCATACCTTTTATCCTCCCAACACAGCAGCAAATTAACCAGCCAGTGGCTGGTTTTTGTTTCAAAATATGCTACCTTGCATAAAAAAATGTGTTTTATGTTACGATGCAGTAATACTAACGTCGGAAATGTATGCGCTAAACTAGCTACGTAGAAAATACCGTGGTAATGTAAGGAATGGTATTTGATTCTGCGAAAAAGGGCATGGAAAAAAGCGTGTACTTTAGCAGGCAATAGGCTATTAAATTTACAATTCTTAGAATTAAGGTGTTATTAGCTCACTATAGTGTGAGCCTTTGGATTAAACAAGCTTGATCCCGACGAAAAACTGTATTGTTGTATAGGTTGACAGTTTCGAGCAAAAAAATTGGTTGATGGCAGTCTTGGTCAATAGCATCTATTTAAAAGCCAAAGCTAAGTGATTGTTTTCTCGCCTTGCCATGTTCATTCAACTCTGGAGGTATAGTTCATGTCCGTTCGCCTATATATAGGTAATTTGCCTAAAGATGAAATAGATCGTCAAGATCTGCAAGCAGTTTTTGCAGCAGAAGGTGATGCTGTAACTACTAAATTAATTAAAGACCGCAAAACTGGCAAATGCCGTGGTTTCGGTTTTCTTACGGTCAATAACGACGAACAAGCTGACGAAATTATTGAAAAGTATAATGGTCAGATGTTCAAAGACACTCCCATTAAGCTAGAGAAGGCATTACCTCGGACAAAGGGTGAAGAGGGCGACGAGCAAGCTCCTAAACCAGTTAGTCTTGCTAGTAGTACCCCGGCTCCTACCCCCAACAGAGAAGGTAGCCGTCGTGAGAAAAGCTCTAAGAAGCCTCGTCGTGGCGGCGGTGGCGGCGGCGGTTCTCGTGAAAATAGCACCACAACTACCGATTCAGACGCTATTCGTCCAGATCCTCGTTGGGCTTCGGAATTAGAAAAGCTGAAGCAGATGCTAGCGGCACAAACTACGAATTAATCTGTAAGGGAGAGAAATTAAAAATTAAAAATCAGAATTTTTTTTTGATTTTTAATTTTTAATTGTCGATTATTATCTAGCTGCTTAGTTAAAATCTACTTGCAGCTAATTTTGTAAGTGTAATTGCATCGCCACTAGTCAGTACTAAGGCGTACCTTGTCCAGGCTAACTGAAACGGAAATCATTAGTTTCAATGTTGGTCTGTTTGAAGAATGTCTGCTAAAAAACAATATCGCTTCGCGCTGTTTCGTTTTACGAACTGAGACTACAGACTGCGGCTTACTCCAAAGGAAAGAAGGTAATTTTCCATAAAGGTGTTTGGAGAATGAGTTGGGCGATGCCTACGGCAAGCTAGTCCTATGCAAAAATTGCTAAAATAGAAAGTAGTACATCTGAACGATTCTAATTAATCAATTAGCTCTAGCATTCAATTAAAGTGTGCCAACAGCCTAGCTTCCAGAAAATCTGGATTTCAGTCAATAGAAAAGGCTGTAATGCATCTCCTCTAGATTACAAGAGTCATTGCATTAAACGACACATAAATTTCACGCATTCCCCATACTTACGTAATAGCAGCAAGTCTATACTGATAGAATTAGAACTTTTATAGAGTTGCTATTAAAGCCTGCTTAGAAAAAAATTAAGTTTTTGTGACTGAACGCATTAAAAAACCTAACTGATGTGAATGCGATCGCAGTAATTGTCTGGATTTGACAAATTATAGTCAATAATGGCTATTATGGCTGGCTGATATGCCAAGGTGAATGGAAGGCGCGTAGGCGCAGCCCGCTGTAGGCATCGCTCTAAAGATAATCTACACTCAAGGAGATACCGATCGTTTTCAGCTTCTGTTATGTCCTCAACTCTAGATTCTTTGCCACCTGCGCTCGCTAAAATTGTCCAGCGCTTTCAACGCGCTTCCGAACCGAAGCGACGCTACGAACAGCTAATCTGGTACGCTCAGAAGCTCAATGAGTTCCCAGAAGCTGATAAATTACCCGAAAATAAAGTTCCTGGTTGCGTGTCTCAAGTTTATATCACAGCAGCCTTGGATGACGGTAAGGTTGTGTTTCAAGGCGATTCCGATTCCCAGTTAACCAAAGGATTAGTCGGGCTTCTAGTTGAAGGATTACATGGACTAACGCCAACTGAGATTGTCCAACTTACTCCAGATTTTATTCAAGCAACAGGTTTAAACGTTAGCCTGACACCTTCCCGTGCTAATGGGTTTTACAACATTTTTAAAACCATGCAAAAAAAAGCATTGGAATGTAAGTTAGATTTGCCTAACTAAACTTGGTTATTAGTCATTGGTCATTAGTCATTAGTCATTTGTTATTTCCAAAAGACAATTGACTAATGAAAAATAACATACAACTACCAAAATTCAGTCTCATGTCAACCAATCTATTATCTACCCCTGCTGCGATTGGCTTTGGTGGAGTAGTTCAAGAATATCTCTGGAATTGGGAAAATCAGCAATTGCGCGTTGTTTATGAAACCCTCGGTAAAGGTTCACCGCTATTGCTACTACCAGCTTTCAGCACTGTTTCGACGCGTTTGGAAATGGGCGAACTTGCCAGGTTATTAGCTCCCCATTTTCAAGTTGTAGCTATAGACTGGCCTGGATTTGGACAATCTTCTCGCCCTAGTTTGAATTACAGACCGGAAATATATCAGCAATTTCTGGAAGATTTTGTCAAAGCTGTTTTCAATACTCCCATTACTGTGGTAGCGGCTGGTCATGCTGCTAGTTACGTTTTACAATTAGCTGTCAAACAACCTGCTACTTTCTCACGGATTTTGTTGTTAGCTCCTACTTGGCGTGGGCCTTTGCCGACAATGGGGGCAAGTCAAAAGATAGCTGGCTTTGTGAGAGAATTGGTGCGATTGCCTATACTTGGTCAAGCTCTCTACAAACTCAACACTACCCAATCTTTCTTAAGTTTTATGTACCGCCGTCATGTCTTTACTGACGCGGCTAAAATTACACCCAGTTTCATTGAGAAGAAGTGGCACACGACTCAACAACCAGGAGCGCGATTTGCATCTGCTGCCTTTGTAACTGGTAATCTCGATGCTGTACGCGAACAATCTGATTTTTTAGAACTTGTACAGTCTTTAACCGTACCGCTCATGGTAGTAATTGGAGAATCCAGCCCCCCTAAATCACGAGAAGAAATGAACGCTTTGGTAGCCTTACCAGGAGTGAGAAGCGTTGTTATACCTGGTTCTCTGGGACTGCATGAAGAATACCCAGCAGTTGTCTTAGAAACAGTTCAAGATTTTTTGTTCTCTTCAGAAAATTAAATCCTCACTTCTTCATCAAAGTATAATTTTCTTGTTTTCGATAATGATTATCATAGCTTCTCCGAGATTGTCAAGGTACTAACCTGCGGCTTTCGAGAAGTCTATAGATGACTTTTGCGGCTACTGTACGAGTTCTCCAAAAGAGTACCCGCAGCGTGGGTCGGCTTGTATGCAATATTCCTATCAGCCTACGCCAACTTGTGAATATTTATTACTTATTACAGATGCATAAAAATAAAATGTTTCTTGATTAAAATATGTGATTATTTTGCTGAAATCCAAAATAACAGCAAGTTCGCACAAAAATATAAAAAGATTTATCATAGGCGATAATGATTATCCATAAGGTGAGACAAGAGGAATTTAGAGTATGGTGGCTGACGTAATCAACAATTCAGTTCCCGTTACTGTTCTGACTGGCTATTTGGGAGCAGGTAAAACGACTCTACTCAATCACATCCTCACCTACGAACACGGCAAAAAAGTTGCTGTGATTGTCAATGAATTTGGGGAAGTGGGTATTGATAATCAATTGATTATCGATGCAGATGAAGAAATATTTGAAATGAACAATGGCTGTATCTGTTGTACAGTGCGTGGCGATTTAATTCGTATCATTGGCAATTTGATGAAGCGGCGCGATAAATTTGACCATTTAGTCATTGAAACAACTGGATTAGCCGATCCAGCACCAGTGATTCAGACATTTTTTGTAGATGAAGATTTGCAAAGTCAAATATCTTTAGATGCGGTAGTGACAGTGGTAGACGCCAAGCATATTTGGCAGCACTGGGATGCAGACGAAGCACAAGAACAGATTGCCTTTGCTGATGTAATTTTACTTAATAAAACTGATTTAGTAGCGCCAGAAGAGTTGAATGAATTAGAAAAACGGATTCGGGCGATGAATGCGATCGCAAAAATCTACCGTACTCAAAATTCTGAACTAGGAATGGATGCTTTATTAGGTGTAAAAGCCTTTGATTTAGACCGTGCATTAGAAATTGATCCAGATTTCTTAGGCGAAGATGCCCACGTACACGATGAAACCGTCTTTTCTGTGGCCTTAGTAGAAGCAGGTGCAGTCAATGGAGAAAAATTAAACGCTTGGATTTCCGAGTTACTGCGTACCCAAGGCCCAGATATTTTTCGGATGAAAGGCATTTTAAATATTGCTGGAGAAGATAATCGATTTGTATTCCAAGGAGTACACATGATATTTGATGGCAAACCAGATCGCCCTTGGAAACCCAGTGAAACCCCCAAAAACGAACTAGTTTTCATCGGTCGCAACCTTGATGCAGACCAACTCAAGCAAGATTTTCTCGCTTGTTTAGCGTAAATAAAAAGTTAGGAGTTAGGAGTTATGAGTGATGAGTTAAAAATTCCTAACTTTTAACTCCTAACTTCTAACTCTTCACTCCTGTAGAAAATTATGAACTCCACACCCAGCAAATCTAAGGAATTTGAACAACACTATTCGGGGACACTTTCAGATTATGTAACTGCGATCGCTTGGTCGCCACAAGGTAAAACTTTAGCAGCAACTTCCGCTGCCGGGGAAGTAGTTCAGTGGAATGATGGCGAACTCACAACCTTACAAACTGCTAACGGTAAATCAGTAGACTGTCTCGCCTTTTCGCCCGATGGCAAATTTTTAGCCGTTGGTGGACAAGATGGACAGGTGAAAATTTGGCGCGACACTGAATTAATCGCCACCTTGGAAAATGCTCCTGCATGGGTTGACAAGTTAGCTTGGAATTACACCAGTAACCAACTCGCTTTTAGTTTGGGGCGTTATGTCCAAGTCTGGGATGCAGATACTCATGAAATTGTCGTAACGCTGAATTTCGACAACTCTTCAGTATTGGGTATAGATTGGCGCATTGACGGACAATACTTAGCCATTAGTGGTTATAAGGGAGTCAAAATTTGGCATAGTCAAAACTGGGATGAAGAACCATACAGCTTAAATATGACTACTGTCAGTTTAGCTATGGCTTGGTCGCCCGATGGCAAATTTCTGGCTTCTGGCAACATGGATCGTAGTGTTACCGTTTTGGAATGGAACAATCCCGACCCTTGGGTGATGCGTGGTTTCCCTGGAAAAATTCGCCAATTAGCATGGTCAGAAGCTATTACGAAAGTGGGTGCGCCAATACTGGCATCTTCTAGCGTTGAAGGTATTGTGGTGTGGGAAAAGCTAGAGGATGATACTTTAGGTTGGGAAGCGCGAGTTTTAACAAATCATGTGGGTGTGATCAATGCGATCGCTTTTGCACCTAAAAGCTTCCTTCTCGCTTCTGCTGCTGCTGACGGCTGGTTATGTTTGTGGAACCAAGCCAAGGAAGTATCCCAAATTATCACAGGTGTCTCAGCAGGATTTTCCACTCTAGCTTGGCATCCCCAAGGTAAGTTACTGGCCGCAGGCGGTGAGCAGGGCGAATTACTTGTATGGTCAAAGATTTTGCGGGGTCAAGGATTCGGGCGTAGTTAAGCAATACTCACTAATTAAAGTTGAACCTCGGCAATTTATTGGCTATGCTGTATCAGCAAAGGTATCTTTGTGTAAATTATGAACATTGTCAAACTGATTTTACTTGCCTGTCCCGCACTTTTGACATTTATGCTGCTGGTAGTCAATCCAGCAAACGCATCCACTCTGAAATCTGTTTATGCTACCCAAATGATGACGGTAGTATCTACACAACAAATTCCTGAGCTGGCAAGACCAAACTTGATTCAAACATCTAATCCGATTATTGATCAACTTGGTTGCAATTGTGCCAACTGTGTTCAGTCTAAATTTCAGTCGCTACAAGGCAAGCTGCCATCAGTCGGTTTTTAATAAAGTTAGGAGTTATAAATATTGTCGGGGCACAGCGTTGCTGTGCCCTTATTAATTTTATAAGCTTTTTGTCCGTGGCGATCGCATCGGTTGCGGCATAATTATTTATGATATTCGCTAAAGGTGACGCCTAAAAAACGAGGTAGGAAAGCTGTTAGGTGAATTCCTAAATACTGAGAAAGCTGCTGGTAAGCCAGTCAAGTTGATGCAATTGCCATCTACACCCAAGCTGTTAAGCTCTTGTTAAAAGAGCTAGTCCGGGGATTAGAAAACTTGCTAGAGTGAACAGAGTTAGCCTTAATGTCTAATCGCCAAAACCTATACATCTCATGGATTTTGCTAATATTGCATCCCAGCTAAACGCTGGAACGATTTTGCCAGAGGGGATTGTTATTCTCACCCTCTTGGGGGTTTTGATTGTTGATTTGATTTTGGGGCGTACATCCGCGCGCTGGATTGGATATCTAGCGATCGCAGGTTTATTTGCTTCGATTGTCGCCCTATATTTTCAATGGGACGCTCCTAATCCCATCGGTTTTACCGGTAGTTTTAATGCTGATGACCTGAGTATCGTCTTTCGCGGTATTATTGCCTTGTCTGCGATCGCGACTATACTGATGTCAATTCGCTACGTTGAGCAGAGCGGCACCGCTTTAGCCGAATTCATCGCGATTTTGCTGAGTGCTACTTTAGGAGGGATGTTTTTATCCGGGGCTAGTGAGTTGGTGATGATTTTCATCTCCCTAGAAACCCTGAGTATTTCCTCTTACTTGTTAACAGGTTATACCAAGCGTGACCCCCGTTCCAATGAAGCAGCGCTGAAGTACTTGTTAATTGGAGCTTCCAGTACGGCAATATTTTTGTACGGTGTATCACTGCTGTATGGGCTATCTGGAGGACAAACTGAATTAAGTGCGATCGCTAATGGCATTGCCACAGCTAAAGTCGGACAATCTTTAGGTTTAGTGATTGCCCTGGTTTTTGCGATCGCAGGTATTGGCTTTAAAATCTCCGCTGCACCCTTCCACCAGTGGACACCAGACGTTTACGAAGGCGCTCCCACCCCAGTCATCGCCTTTTTGTCTGTCGGTTCCAAAGCAGCTGGGTTTGCCCTAGCCATTCGCTTGCTGACAACAGCCTTCCCCCTTGTTGCTGACGAGTGGAGGTTTGTCTTCACGGCTCTGGCCGTTCTCAGCATGATTTTGGGTAACGTAGTCGCCCTAGCCCAAACCAGCATGAAACGGATGCTAGCTTATTCATCCATTGCCCAAGCTGGGTTTGTAATGATTGGCTTGATTGCTGGTACACAGGCTGGCTATGCCAGTATGATATTTTACCTACTGGTTTACCTATTCATGAACCTGTGCGGCTTTACCTGCATCATCCTGTTCTCACTACGGACGGGAACCGACCAGATTGCCGAATACTCTGGTTTATATCAAAAAGACCCACTCCTAACACTGGCGTTGAGTATCTCCCTGCTTTCCTTGGGTGGTATTCCACCATTAGCTGGGTTTTTCGGCAAGATTTACTTATTCTGGGCTGGTTGGCAAGCAGGTCTTTATTGGTTAGTCTTGCTGGGCTTAGTTACCACCGTCGTCTCCATCTACTACTACATTCGCGTAGTTAAGATGATGGTAGTCAAAGAACCCCATGAAATGTCCGACGCGGTGAAAAATTATCCACAAGTGCGTTGGGATTTGCCTGGGATGAGACCTTTGCAGGTCGGGTTGGTGGTAACATTCATTGCCACTTCTATAGCAGGGATTTTGTCAAATCCACTGTTTACATTGGCTAACGATTCCATTTCCCATACCCCAATTTTGCAAGCAACAATCAACAGTAATGTAAAAGCACAAAATCCACTGCTTTTACCAAAGTTAGATTCGGTTAGTCAGTCTCAACCCTCAGTTGATTCTACAGCTAAGATTTAATAACCCGAGTCTTGACCAAACTTTGTACTCAAAAATACGCCTGTTTGCTAATCAGCAGACAGGCGTATGTCATATTTTTTAACTTAAAATAAAATCTACAATTTATATTTAAATATACTTGGTTTAAGGTTTGATTATCGCTAACCATCCTTAAAAATGAGGAGATTAAGCTACCTTTAAAAAAGAGAAACTTTGGGTAGATTCCGGAGCAAAATATTACTAATATCAAATGTATTGCTCTAAATAAAACTATTACTAATAGATAATAGGTATCTGAATTTTTGGCAAAAATACTCAAGAAGTAATTAAATTTTATGAGACTGAGCTAACAGGAATCTTAATTACAAATTCTGCACCTTCTCCTGGAACAGAAAAACAGCTAAGTTCTCCATTATGTTTTTCAACTATAATTTGATAGCTTATAGATAGCCCTAGTCCAGTACCTTTGCCCACAGTTTTAGTGGTAAAAAATGGATCAAATAGCTTTGAACGAACTTGTTCATTTATCCCCAAACCATTATCAGAAATACTAACGGCTATCCATTTTTCATCAATTAAGTCAGTTTTAATTTGAATTTGGGGATTATTCTTTGTCAGTTTTTGATTATCAGTAGTTTGTGAATTGACTGCCGACCACTTACCATTGTTCGCCGAGACCTCCAGTGCATCTATCGCATTAGCAAGAATATTCATAAACACTTGGTTGAGTTGACCAGGGTAGCAAGTTACATTCGGCAATTGGCTATATTTTTTGATAACCTTAATTTCTGAGTACTCATGCCTAGCTTGCAGGCGATGCTCCAAAATCATTAAAGTACTATCAATTCCTTCATGGATATTAACTTGCTTAAGTTCTGCTTCATCCAGCCTAGAAAAGTTACGTAGAGATTTAACAATTTCCTGAATACGTTCTGTTCCCACTGTCATTGACTGGAAGAGTTTAGTTATATCTTGAATCAGAAAATCTAAGTCTATTTCTTCTACTTGCTCTTGGATTTCTGGAGGAGTATTTGGACAAACTTGTTGATAAATTTGCACCAATTTCAGTAAATCCTGAGTGTATTTATGGGCGTGGTGAAGGTTACCAAAAATAAAACTCACTGGGTTATTAATTTCATGGGCGATACCAGCGACCATCTGACCTAAACTAGACATTTTCTCAGCTTGGATAAGCTGAGTTTGGGTAAGTTGTAGTTCGTTTAGCGTTTCTTGTAAAGCAGTTGTACGTTCCTCAACCCGAATTTCTAGCTCTTGATTAGCTTTCCAGAGCGCTTCCTCCGCTTGTTTACGTTTCTGAACTTCTTTTGCTAACTCATCGATTTTTTCGTTTAAGAGAACGAAATTATTGGTGGCTACAACTCTATTTTCCAAGCGTAAGAGAATTAAAGCTGAAGATTCAGGAGACCAAGGTTGAATAACGGCTCCTTGACTACGACATATTAACGTTTGTCCATCATTCTTTCGTAAAGTCAAGGAGCCAATAACCATTGCCCTGCTACTTGAACAAGCTTGCAGGTAATTGACAACATCGTTGGTAGATTCAGTTACAAGTTCAAAGAGCATTCTTCCTCGCAGTTCCTGACGGCGTAACCCTAACATATCCGCTACTGGTTGATTGGTAGCTAACAATTCACCCTTTCCACTCACCAGGAGTAAAGGTTCTGGTAAAACTCTGGCAAGTTCAAGAAATTGTTCAGGAGTCATGGGGCTTCCAATTTCAAGGTTCGGCTCTACTTTACATATCTGCACTAAGCTTATATCCTGGAGTTATTTTGATGCTGAGGGTTTAGACAGATTCTAGTCCTCTAAAGTATTCTCGACCTTCTGCATCTTCTGCTTCTTCTGTAAGTTTTAAGTAAACAATAACTCTACATCCAGAAGCACCCTGTGCTATGGTTTCTTGCAATTCTACTTTCGCATATCCCAGATTATTAGCTGCGATCGTCCCAAAGACGTTTGAAGTCATCATACACATGGCAGGGCGATTAAGTACTTTTTCACCAAATGGGCAGATGCGGTTGCCAAAGACAATTTTTTCATCATTCTGCTCAATGACATAAAAATCGCCCTGGATTCGTTTTTTTAAATCAATTAAGACATCAGCTACTTGCTTACGAGAAAGATTGGAGACTTCCAGGGCAGATTTATAATCTTGATTAATCTGCCTTCCCATCCTTTCACCAACTACGCTAATAAATCCAGAAGCTTCTTCTAAGCCAACTACATCCTGCAAAGTGCCAGATAATTCTCTGATTAATGTACGTAAAAATATATCGCGTTCTAAAGAAAGATTAAGTTTGGCTATTGAGTGGTTAAGTGCATTGGTCATAGGTTTTGAGGACACAATTTTAGAACTACAGTTATAGAGTTCCCCAAAATGCATCTAAAGTAACTGCTTAATCTTTTTCGTCAGACAATTTGATGCTTGCTTTTGTTTCTAATGAATAGTAATGTAATGTCCGTCACAAATTCTGAACCTTATCGTTATAACAGTTCCCGATTTTACAAAATCTCTTCTAGTTTAGTCTCCATTATTACCCAATACGCTTGGATTAAGGCTTGATCCTCCCTAAGCCTCCTTTTTAAGGAGGTAATTAAAGCAAGCCTTGGAAAGGGAGTTAGAGGGATTTTGCGGGGCAAAATATCACTAACTCCAGGTATATTGTATTATCACTCCATACATAAATTCGCTTACTCGTAATTAGGACAAAAGTTTCCTGTTTTCCATAAATAAACTTTGTTGCTTTAAAACTGTAATTAATTACGAATTATGAAGTAGCAATTATTTGATTATTATGACCTGCTAACATATTGAACATTTATTTTCCTAAGTTCCAAGTCAATTGTAGCAAAAATAATCCCAGTTTTTGGTATATCTCCTGCAATAAAATCGGCACATTGCTGAAGAACTTCTTCAACTACTGATAAAGAATCTGGGTCTTTACTGTGACCTACTACTGCCTTGAACATAAATTTATTTATTTTATGAATGCTACTTACTATAGTTATTAAATGGGAAGCTTAATGATAAATTCTGAACCTTGTCCTAATACTGAATTTACCTCTAGAGTTCCTCCATGTTTTTCGACAACAATTTGATGGGCAATTGATAATCCTAATCCTGTACCTTGACCCACAGGCTTGGTGGTGAATAAATAGTCAAAGATTTTTTGCTGGACATCAGACGACATTGCCACACCATTATCTTTAATCCGAATCAAGATATAATTTTTATCTTCAGTGAGAGTGGTTTGAATCAAAACTAGATTAGGATTTGCTTCAATTTCAATATATGTACGCCCTATATTAGACTCCTCTAAAGCATCAATAGCATTAGCTAACAAATTCATAAATACCTGATTTAGTTGTCCGATAAAGCATTCTAAGTCTGGCAATTTATCGTAATCTCTAATTACTTGAATATCGGGTCGATATTCAGATGCTTTTAAACGGTGTTTAAGAATCATGATTGTACTGTCGATGCCATCATGAATGTTGCAATAAACTTTGCGATCGCTATCTGCTCGAGAAAAGGTTCTCAGACTGGTACTAATGTTGCGAATGCGCTGAACTCCTTCTTTCATTGAGGAAATTAAATTAGGTAGATCGGAAAGCATATACTTCAAATCTATCGCTGCAATTCCTTCTTGAATTTCTGGAACTGGATTAGGATAGTGCTGCTGATAGAGGCCAATAATGTTAATCATGTCGTGGAAATATACTGAAGCGTGTCCGAGATTGCCATGAATAAAACCAACTGGATTATTAATTTCATGAGCAACTCCTGCTACTAATTGACCAAGGGCAGACATTTTTTCTGTCTGTACAAGCTGAAGTTGAGACTCTTGTAGGTCTTTTAATGCCTTAGACAACGCTGCTGTCCTTTCTAAAACTCGTTTTTCTAAAGTTTTTGTGAGATTTCTTAATTGAAGATGGGTTTTAATTCTAGCTAATAATTCTTCTTCATGAAATGGTTTTGTGATATAGTCAACCGCTCCTATATCTAGACCCTTTACCTTACTATCAGTATCAGAATTAGCCGTCATAAAAATTACGGGTATATCACAAGTAGCTGAATTTTCCTTCAGCCTCTTACAGGTTTCAAACCCATCTATTCCCGGCATCATCACATCTAATAAAATCAAATCAGGGAGTTGAGATTCAACCTGTCTAAGTGCTCTTTCTCCATCACTTTCTGTTATAACTTCAAAGCCTACATTAGTTAATATATCAAAGACAATTTCTAAGTTAGTAGTAGTATCATCCACCACTAGAATTAAACTATCTTCTGGGGCATAAAGCATTTTTATATCTGGTTTTTCATTCATATATTTAAATTAATTTACTCATTGTTAGTTGTTCACTATTGGCTTTGCGATCGCAGCTAAGTCACCTCTATTTTATTGGCAGACTAACTGACAAATTTCTCGTCTGACAAGCCTATAGTTCCCAAAAACTCTGATAACAGCAACATTTTCACGCTAAATTGCCTCGCTATATGAAGAGCATTAACCACCAATCTTCGTTTTCAGTGGAGATAACATCCTCTTTCATGAAGGCGAGTGTTCTGAGATTTAGTTATTATTACCCTTGTCTTTTTAAAAAATTAGCGCTATCTCAGAACAATATTCTTGATACCTTAAGTTTATTTTTTCAGTTAGTCAACAGTGTTTCTCATGAGTATTACTAAATGTAAGTTTTTTGTAAAAATTTTATAAGAAAATATATTTACATATAATTACGGTTATGTTTTTTAAAAAAACATTGAACAATACTGGTTAAGTTTGAAAATATTCATATAGATTTACACGCTGTATAACATGTCGTGTTGCAGTGAGTTTTTTTCAAAAAGTTGTCATAGGCTCTCTGTGAGTATCTTGATTTTTTCTCCTGTAATTAATGTTCGTTACTTCTAACTAATATATTTCTATGAAGGAACTACTTTCCTCTGATTTGTACTGTCCATTTTCATCCCATATCAATAAGCATGTTGATGTTTTAGAAGAGTATGCTCTTGAATGGGTAACTCGCTTTAACCTACTGGCAAATAAATCAGTTTATCGACGTTTCACCAAGTCAAATTTTTTCAAGCTAGTAGCAGGTGCTTATCCTTACTGCGATCTAGAGAAAATAAAGATTGCCAGTGACTTGTTCAGTTGGCTGTTTATTTGGGATGACCAATGCGATATGTCAGATTTAGGCCAACAACCTGAAGCACTCAAGCTTTTTCATCAGAGATTTATTGAAGTATTAAATGGAGCAGAACTTACAAGCAATGATATACACCTTAGCTATGCTTTAAGTGACCTACGACAACGGATGCTCGAAATAGGCAGCCTAAAATGGTTCCATCACTTTGTTTTTAGCTTTGAGGAATACTTCGCCGGATGTGTACAGGAAGCAAGTAACCGTGCACAGGAAATTATACCGGATATTGATACTTATATCAGAATACGGAACTTAAGTTCGGCAGGGGATCTTACCGTAGTATTGATTGAATTTTGCGATCAATTGCTCATTCCTGATATCTTACGACAGCACGACATCTTCAAAAAACTCAAGGAGAAGACAATTAATATTCTTGCCTGGTGTAATGATATCTTCTCCTATTCTAGAGAAATGGCAAGTGGTGATGTTCACAATCTAGTATTAGTATTGCACTATCAACAGGAACTACCTCTAGAACTAGCGATTAAGCGTGCAGTTGAAATCCACGATCGAGAGGTACGAGAACTGATCAAATTAGAAGCATATCTGCCATATTTTGGAGAAGAAGTAGATGTTGAGCTTGCAAAGTATATATCAGGAATGTATGCCTGGATACGCGGCAATCTTGATTGGTACTTTAATTCTGATCGCTATCAAACTATAGAAAGGCTGGAGTTAGTAGAAACTTTGGAGCTAGATAAATCTCAAAGCAATATGCAAGTACTTTCAAATATGAAAATTCTACTACCAACCTGAGGAAAAACTATACTATTTCAGCGAATATTTTCCACGATGCTCCCAACGACTTTTTGAAAAAGGGTGATTGGGAGCATCTGGAATTTTACTGCTTCAAAGTTAATCAATATTAATCCAGAACTAACAATACAAAAGTAATGCAATTTCAGTATGAAAAATCAAATGCAACTACCTAATCCACTAAAAACTCCCTCTTTAATCCAGAAAATCCAGTGGGTTGCAGACCCTGTTAGTTTTATGGAAAATGCGGCTCAACAATATCCCGACATTTTTACTGCTGAGGTAATTGGTTTTGGGGATACCGTGGTTTTTATAAACCATCCCCAAGCAATTAAGGAAATTTTCACTAACGATAGGAAGAAGTTCTTATTCGTTGGTAAAGTGAATAGAATATTTGAACCCTTAGCCGGGGAATATTCACTCCTCATGCTGAACGGTGAACGCCATAAACGGCGGCGACAACTTGCAATGCCTTCTTTTCATGGCGAAAGGATGCGAGCCTACGGTTCTTTGATTTCTAATCTCACCGAACAAGTCTTTAGTCAGTTACCACTAAATCAGCCCTTCTTAGCTCGTACTGCAATGCAGGAGATTTCTCTGCAAATTATTTTACAAGCTATCTTTGGCTTGCATAAGGGAGCACGTTACGACGAAATCAAGCGCTTGGTGGCGTTGGTTCTGGATCTTTTTAGCTCACCCTTTACTTCTAGCTTCCTCTTTTTCCCCTTCCTACAACAAGATTTAGGAGCTTGGAGTCCTTGGGGATGGTTTCTGCGTCAACGGCAAAAAATTTATGAATTGCTTTACGCTGAAATTGCCCAACGCCGAGAGCAACCCAATCCAGATCGCATCGATATCCTATCCTTGCTGATGTTAGCGCGGGATGAAGCAGGTAATCCGATGACAGATCACGAGTTGCGCGATTATTTGATGACACTGATGGTAGCAGGACATGAAACAGTTGCAACAGCAATGGCTTGGGGATTATATTGGATTCATCATTTACCGAAAGTCCGAGAGAAATTGCTTCAAGAACTTGATTCCTTCGGTGATTCTCCAGATCCCATAACCATTTCCCAACAGCCTTATCTCACGGCTGTTTGTAATGAAACTTTGCGTATTCACCCTATTGCGATGTTCGCGTTCCCCAGGATAGTCCAAGAACCCTGTGAACTACTAGGACATCCTTTAGCTTCTGGAACATTACTGGTTCCCAATATTTACCTGACTCATCAGCGTGAGGATTTATATCCCCAGCCTCAGCAATTTAAACCAGAACGCTTTCTAGAACACGAATTTTCTGCCTATGAATTCTTGCCGTTTGGTGGTGGAGTCCGTCGCTGTATGGGTGAAGCTTTGGCTATGTTTGAAATGAAGCTAGTATTAGCAAAAGTTCTATCAGGCTATCAACTTGATCTAGCTGGTAAGCGGCCAGAGCATCCTCAACGTCGAGGTTTTGCACTTGCGCCTGCTAATGGGGTCAAGATGGTAGTTAGAGAACGACATGTGCGTGAAGAGCCTCTAGTGAATATGACAACTACATCCGTCTTTTAGTAATCTGTCAAAGCGATTTTAATGAATATTAGAAACTTAGCTTGGGAACAAGTTGGGTTTTTATAATTTTAGGTTAGGTAGAGCGGAGCAAAACCTAATCTACGAAAAATAGATTTACGACCCATTTTTCCGGTGGCGCGTACTTAAAAACCCAGTTTTTCGCAAAAACTGGGTTTTTAGCACTCTTAAATTTGGGCTTGACAGATTACTAATCTAGCCCTCTAACTGTTGCATCGGTATCTCAATAGTAAACTCAGTCCCCTCTCCTGGCGTGGAATCACAGGTTAAACTACCTTTGTGTTTGTCCACGACAATCTGATAGCTAATCGACAACCCTAAACCCGTGCCACTTCCTACTGACTTGGTGGTAAAAAATGGGTCAAATATTTTCTGCTGCACGGCTTTTGTCATGCCAGAACCGTTATCAACAATCCGAATTATCGCCGTATTAGAATCTGTTAGTTCAGTAAAGATGTGAATTTGTCCTACCTTATTAGAAGCCGATGACGCATCTGTTAATTGTTCTTTGTCGTTTACTAATGATGGATGATTTATGATAAATGTCTCTTCTAAAGCATCAATCGCATTACTCAGGATATTCATAAACACTTGATTGAGTTGACCAGGGTAACAAATAACCTCTGGTAATTTCCCATATTTTTTGATAACTTCAATTTCCGGAAAATTGCTATTTTCTTTCAGTCGGTGCTGCAAAATCATTAAGGTGTTGTCTATTCCTTCATGAACATCTACAGGCTTCATCTCAGATTCATCTAGGCGAGAAAAGTTGCGTAAGCCCAAAACAATATTCCGGATACGCGAACTCCCCACTTTCATTGAATCTAGAATCTTGGGCAGGTCTTCTGCTAGGAAATCTATATCAATCTCCTCAGCTTTTTCCTCAACTAAAGGCGAAGGACGGGAATATTCCTGCTGGTAAATAACGACCAAATCCAGCAAGTCTTGGACATACTCACTAGCATGATTAATATTGCCATGAATAAAGTTAATAGGGTTATTTATTTCATGAGCAATTCCCGCCACCATTTGTCCCAAAGAAGACATCTTTTCACTTTGAATCAATTGGATTTGGGTACGTTGCAATTCTTGTAGAGCTTGTTGTAAAGAGTGATTTTTGTCATTGATTTCCTGCGTTCTTTCCTGGACTTTTTTCTCTAGAGTATGGTTGTATTCCTCCAAGCTTTCTTTAGCTAGTGCCAAATTTTTGTAGAGGATAGCATTCTCTAGGGATATTGCTGCTTGAGTGGTGAGGAGTTTGAGGACTTCTACGCGATCGCGTGTAAATGCTCCTGTCGTTAGATGATTTTCTAGGTAAAGAATCCCAATTAATTTACCTTGATTTAGAAGAGGGATAGACAATAAACTCTTAGGTTCTTCACTAATTATATAACTATCACCTGCTAGAAAAGAAACAGCCATTGCATCATCAATGACCAAGATTTCTCTGGAGCGTTTAACATAGTTAATCAAAGTAATGGGAACATCGTAGCTTGACTCAAGGCAAGTTGATGGAAACTCAGTATAGGTATGCTCAAAATTTGAACTTGAACAAACTGCTGTGACAGTTAATGCCAAGTTATCACCTTCATTCAAAATTAAAGCGCATTTAGAAGCTCCTGCATTCTCCATAACAACTTCCATTAAAGTAGAAAGTAGTCGCTCAAGCTCGATTTCCCCAGAGAGTGCTTGAGATGCTTTAATGAATGCGGTTAAATCCAGAGAGTCCGAAATACTTGTCTTCGAGCCAATGACAGTTTGTTGATTACTCAGGGTAGATAAAGATGATAGAGATATGCTATTGAAAGAAGTGCTTTCCTCGCTAGCAGGGATACTCAGTTTTTCTTTCTGGAATATAGGAGTGAGTAATTGGGGATAGCGTTTTGCCAAATCGTCAACTTTGGCTTTTGCTCCCCAATTAACGTATCCATAGTAGGCATCAATTAAGTAAGTTTGGGCAATTTTTTGCTTGTCCCATCTTAGATAAAATTTAGCTGCAAGTTCCTGAGCTAAAGCTACTTCATTCTTGTAGTCATGTTCTTGAGCAAGGGAGATAGCACGGTCGTATTCTTCCATTGCTTCAAGATATTTCCCTTCAACTCGATGCCTTTCTGCCTCCACCAAATAAAATTTATGCCAATTATTCATTGGAGCATGATATGCCCAATATTGCATCTTTTCCTGATTAGCTTGCACCCGATCGAGAATGCACTTTTGCTCTGAATCAGGTGCGTCAGTGTACACCGCCAGTTTAGCCAGAGAATCGTAAAAATAGAAAAAAGGAACAACCAGTTGCCCTGTACCACTATCTAAATACTTTTCTGCCAGGGTGGCATTTTCAGCTGCTTGGGGGAACTGCTGAAACAAGTAGCATAAATGTAGTTTGTGGAAATATAGATATAAAAGTCCGATTCCATCCTTGGCTTCCAAGTGAAGCGGCAGCATTTTCTCCTCATCATAGGCTTCACCAATTAAACGACAAGGATCTTCTACAACCCCCAGTAAATTTAAGACACTCTGTTGATAGATGCAATTCCAGTTGAAGGCTCTTTCTTGCTTGATTTGCTTGAGGGCATTGCTGTAGTTTGCTATCTCACGTTCCAGCCCTGTCAGTTCTCTACCTATGGAATAAGAACAGAAGCAATAAAACTGAAGATATAAGGCTGCAAATTCCAAATCTCCTGTTTCCATCGCTAGAGAGTAACTCTCCAGTACAGTGTTTAATGTTTCCTTAGGATGCTCCTTCCAATGCCGGATACCTGCATGAAATACCTCCATGACTTTTGCTTCAACTTCTTTAGCATTGTACTTAGCCACCAAACTTAAAGCCAGTTTGCCAAAATCATAGCCAGACTGAATATCTCCCTTTTCGCTACAGAGGATTGTTCCGTAAAGAACGTATGCAAAGGCAGACAAGGGAGCATTGCCATATTTGAGCGATAAGTTGATTTGTTTAAGAACAATCAGTGGAAAAAGTTCAGGAGTGACTGCATAGGCGAAAAAAAGTGCATTGGATAGAATCCGCATTATTACCAATGTTTGTTCTGCCGTCATTTCTGGCAGATCAATTAAATCCTCAATCCGCTTTCCATTTAAATTTGATGTTAATTCAGCGATCGCTAGCTGAATATCTGACTGGCTGGGATTTTCAGGCAACTCAACTTCCAACAACTTTAGAACATCTAGTGCAGTCCTAACAGATTCTAGTGCTTGGTTCTGCGCCCCATAGGCTTTAATTTTGACTTCATAAACTTTTACTTTCTCCAGCAGTGTTTTCGCTCTTGCCAACACTACCTCTACTAATTGCTCCATTTGCCTAAAGTCGCCTGCTAGATACGCTGCCTCTGCTGCTGTCTCATACAAAGCTAGGATTAACTTATATTTAATCTCCCAGCTATCATCTGCCAGCAGTTGGATGCCAGTAGTTAAATACTTCAGAGCAGATGGATAAGCTGTTGATGCTAAAGCTTTACGTCCAGCAATTAGATTCATCTGGGCCAGTTCATCTCGTTTAGCTTGAGGGGAGATGAATTCTACTGCGATATTAAACTGATTGACAAGCTCAAAAATCTTTTCTTCCTGTTCTGCAACAGGAATATTATTCAATAACTGTAGCCCAATTTTTAAGTGAATTGGCTTTTTTTGTTCTTCAGGAATTAAAGAATAAGCGGCTTGCTGCACTCTGTCATGGACAAATTTATATTTAGGTAACTGTAAATTAGAATTTGAAAATTGTGTAGATTCTATTCCATGAATAATGAATTCTTGATTAGTATTATCTTTTGAAAAGATGTTGTAATTTTCAGTCTGTGGTAAAACTAGTCCATCAAGTAATGCTTGCCACAAATCTGATGCTGTATCTACTACAGATTTTTCATTGACGATCGCCAGAGTTTTTAAGTCAAATTGATTACCGATACAGGCAGCCAGTTTGAGAACTTTTTGGGTATGTATTGGCAATTTCTCTATTTGCAGAGCGATAAATTCTACTACATCATCTGTAAGAGCTAATTCTTTGATTTTTGAAATATCATACTGCCAATGACCAACATCAAAATTTAATACAATTAGCCCATCATCGTGTAAAGATTTAAGAAATTGAATAGAAAAGAAGGGGTTGCCTTTGGTTTTGGCAAACACCATTTGGGTGAGAGGAACAGCAACTAATTCAGGACAATGCAGGGTATCAGCAATGAGATGATTTAAATCACCCTGATTTAAGGGTGCTAGGGCGATCGTATTAATAGTTGCTCCTGCTTGTTCAATTTCCTGTAGTGTCAAATAAAGCGGATGCGCCTTAGAAACTTCATTATCGCGATAGGAACCAATTAACAATAAACCCCCCTGTATTTTATGGATTTGTTCTGTCTCTTCTGAAAGAGAAGACAATCTGCTGTCACACATTAATAACTGAATTAATTTCAAGGAAGCCGTATCTGCCCATTGCAAGTCATCGATAAAGATAACTAGGGGATGTTCTTTGGTTGTGAAGATTTGGATGAATTTCTGAAACAATAAATTGAATCGATTTTGGGCAGCACTGCCAGAAAGTTCTGTAACCTGAGGTTGCTTACCAATAATCTGTTCGAGTTCAGGAATGACATCAATAATCACCTGAGTTTGTGTACCCAATTCCCGCAGAATTTTGACTTTCCATTGTTGAATTTGGGCATCAGTTTCTGAAAGCAGTTGCCCGATTAAGTCTCGAAAAGCTTGCACCAATCCTGATAAGGGAATATCACGTTGAAACTGGTCAAATTTTCCCTTGATGAAGTAACTACGCTGCCGCACAATAGGTTTGTGGACTTCATTGACTACAGCAGTTTTGCCAATGCCAGAGAAACCCGCAACTAATATCATTTCTGTTACCCCATCTGCCACGCGCCCAAATGCAGCGAGTAGGGTTTCAACTTCACTTTGGCGACCATAGAGTTTTTCGGGGATTACGAAACGATCCGAGATATCCCTCACGCCGAGTTCAAAGGGTGCAATATTTCCTGTTTTTTGCCACTGGCTTTGGCACACCTCCAAGTCATGCTTTAACCCTAAAGCGCTCTGATAGCGGTCTTCGGCATTTTTTGCCATCAGCTTGCTGATGATGTCAGACAAAATTAGCGGAATATCGGAATTAATCCGACTTGCTCTTAGCGGTTGTTTGGCAATGTGAGAGTAAACTAACTCCATCGGATCTTTAGTGGTGAAGGGTAACTGTCCGGTAAGGAGTTGAAAAAAGGTGACACCAAGGGAATAAAAATCAGTACGGTAGTCGATACCTCGGTTCATCCTTCCAGTTTGCTCTGGGGAAATGTAAGCCAGAGTGCCTTCTAAGATGTTGGGATTCGTGAGAAATTGAATTTCTCTTGGCAAGAGGGTGGCAATACTAAAGTCGATGAGTTTTATTTCATCTGTGGTAGGGTTTATGAGGATGTTGGCAGGCTTGATGTCTTTGTGAATGATGCGATCGCAATGCAGTCCTTCAAGGATAGAAGCAATTTTAATAGCAATGTGGAAAAACTCATTGAGAGAAAGGCTGTTTTCTTTCTTCGCCTTGTCTTCCAGTCGCCAGTCTTGGAGGGAAATGCCGCCAAAATCTTCCATCACTAAGATGTAGCTGTTACGGTAGTTTTCTAAACTATAGGTTTTGATTATGCCAGGAATATCAAGGTTTTTGGTGATGATATATTGATTTCGGAACTGGGCGATTTCCCCGAAGGTAGGATATTCATTCCGCATTAATTTGAGAACGACTGATTTTTTGTCTTGTTCTCTAATGCCCCGATAAACTAGGGTTTTACTGCCTGAGTAGATTTGCTCGGTAATGCGATAGCCAGGAAACGCATATAATGTATCTAATAGTACTAACATTGTGGACTATGCTCATAATTCTTGTTTCTATGGCTTAGTATTCCCGTGCGAAGACTATCCTGCTCAGGAAATACGATTTCTTTTTGTTTAATTTGTGTTATGAAATATAATTTTTTACTAAATATCTAATATTGAACTATGTAATTCCGCAAAGGCTAACTTTGCTATAAAGAAATAAGGTTTCCAAGGACATGATTACCAGATAAATTTGGTAATCATGTGCTCTTGCTGCTTTCGTTCTGGGGACTAGCTATCAAGTTTTGACGCAGATTTTGTATGTAGCAGAACAAATAACAAAAAAGCCTGCCGTTCTCCTTAGGTTAAGGGCAAACTGTGGCAGGTTTAGTGCGTATTGGGCTACTTTGCTAGACTAATATAACAATCAGATTTGATTCCTTAATCACTCACAGAAAGAGGGAACTCTTAATAGAAAATATTAAGGAGAGCCAGTGCGGTCTTTCCCCTACAGCCCTTCTCCTAAAGGAGACGCTACGCATAGCTTGCTTCACCGTAGGAGTACGGCTAATTTAAAATTCAAAAATTATAGAGGTGAAGATAATCGCTAGTTATTTTTTCCTGTTTTTGAATTTTGTTGTTAACGATGATTTGTCAACATAAGTGTTTTTGGACTAACTATTTTTACCCGCTTTTAATCGGACACCCGTTATTAGAGACGGGGTATTTTGGGCTGCGATAATAATAACGAGCACAAATACTACTTGATTTTTTGTTTAATAAAAGTCACTACCTGAGTTAGCTGTTTCTTCAACCCATCAATTTCTGCTTGCATTTTGACAATTTTGTCATTCAACGCATTAATTTCTGTGTCAGAGGCTCCTCCGGCACTAGGGGTTGCGTTGCTTGCCGCCGTAGGCATCGCAGTATTTGCGACGCTAGGGGCTACTACCGTACCATTGGCGACACCAGAAGTTGCAAATGTGCTATTTTTGACAGCAACTGTTGCTCCTACTGGGACTAGTTCTGGGCGTGGCTGTTTCGCCTTGGTCATAGCTAACTTAATTGCGCTAATTAGTTGCTTCTGATCAAAAGGCTTGCCCAGAAATTCAAAATACTCAAATGGTTCTTGGATTTTCTCGGTTACTTCTTCCTTGCGACCAGACATGATCACCAAAGGAATTTTCCTTAACTCCGGATCGGCTTGAACTTTCTGGAAAACCTCCCAGCCACTCATTTTAGGCAACAGGAAATCCAGCATAATCAGGCTGAGTTTTTCCTGAAGGATAAAATTTAGTCCTTCCACACCGTCTTTTGCTTCCAGTACCTCAAAATTGCCCGGAGGCAACATTTCTCGTACTTTGACCCTGACAACTGTAGTGTCATCGATAACTAAAATCTTGTTGCTTGCCACGACTGTTTGCTCTAACAGAAACTTTAAGTGTAAATAGCGGCTTTGCCGATTGTCCTTGAGAATTCTCCCACTATATACAAAATTTCTAGCAATTGGGGGATAGTATATTTCGGTATAAATGACATTTATAGAGGTGTTTTGCAAAACTTTTGCTTACGCTCTTTTCAATTTGTGTCATGGTGATATTTAAGGCTTTAGCCTTGATCTAAGGCATAAGAGATATGAGGACACAAAGACATAGTGACATGGGCACACGGTGACTTCATTAAGAGCGTTCCTGCGTTTCCCGCTTCCTGCGTCTATTCTTATCTATCATTTGTTAATCGACAGACCACTACTGTATATCCGCATCTTGCTTGGATGTCTATGATTTCGTCACGACAAGCCGAACTAAAGTCTGAAATTACGGCAATGCCTAGCTGGTTACGTCGCCCTATTGGCAAAGCCAGTGAAATCTCTACCGTACAACGCATTATTAAGCAGCGCCAAATTCACACGATTTGCGAAGAAGGACGCTGTCCCAACCGGGGAGAGTGCTATGCCCAAAAAACTGCAACTTTCTTACTAATGGGGCCTACTTGCACACGCTCTTGTGCTTTCTGTCAAGTAGATAAAGGTCATGCACCAATGCCTCTTGATTTAGAGGAACCCCAAAAGGTAGCACAGGCAGTGCAGCTTTTAGGATTACGTTATGTGGTGCTGACTTCTGTAGCCCGTGATGACTTGTCCGATCAGGGGGCAGGGCACTTTGTGAAAACGATCGCGACTATCCGCCAGTTGAACCCAGAGACTCAAATTGAAGTACTGACCCCAGATTTTTGGGGTGGTGCTGGTGTAGGGGAAGAAGGTCAGCGCCAGCGGATAGCGATGATTGTAAAAGCCAAACCAGCTTGTTTCAACCACAATATTGAGACAGTGCGGCGGCTAACTGGGCCAGTGCGCCGGGGAGCCAAGTACGATCGCTCACTTTTGGTGCTGGCTATGGTCAAAGAAATCGATTCGACAATTCCCACCAAATCAGGTTTGATGCTGGGACACGGAGAAACACTTGATGAAGTCGTTGAAGCAATGGCTGATCTAAGGGCTGTGGGGTGCGATCGCTTGACTATCGGGCAGTATATGCGTCCATCTTTAGAACATCTGCCAGTCCAAAAATATTGGACTCCAGAGGAATTCGATCAACTCGGCAGATTAGCATGGGAAATGGGATTTAACCATGTTCGTTCTGGGCCTCTGGTTCGCAGTTCCTATCATGCTGGAGAGGAGGGAGCGGGGAGTCGGGATGAAGCAAGGGAGCAGGAGGCAGAGGGCAGTGGGCAAGGGGGAGAATAAAAAATTCTTTACCCTCTGCTCCCTGCTCCCTGCCCCTCTGCCTCTTTCCCCATGCCCAATTCCCAACTTCACACAAATATTCTTAAAGAATTTGAGTATTTGGTACACCAGTTTGGTATTTCTTAAAAAGTCCTGACATTAGGAGAACCGCATTATGACTTCTAAAACGAAGAATTCCCCAGTTGCCGACAGTGGAGCTAAACCTCCCTACGCCTATCGCACAGGCTGGGCACTGTTCTTGTTAGCTATCAATTTTCTGGTGGCAGCCTACTATTTCCACATTATTGAATAATTAGAAGTGGAGTGGTGCTGCTCAAATCGTTCCTTTGAATAAACCTTTGGGACGAATGAGCAGCACCAAAATCATAATCAACAGTGCAACACCCTGTTTATACTGTGAACCCAGCCAAGGGGTACTGATTTCTTGGACTATGCCAATAATAAAAGCTGCTGCGATCGCACCGTAAGGGTTGCCAATGCCACCAAGAATCACTGAGGCAAATAATGGTAAAATTAAGAACCATCCCATATTCGGGCGCACGGCTGTAATTAACCCATACATGCTGCCACCCAATGACGTAAGAGTGCCAGCAATTAGCCAAGTCCAGAAAATTACTCGGTCAACATTGATACCTGAAACCCTGGCTAAGTCCAGATCGTCAGCAACTGCTCGCATCGCCTTACCAATTTTGGTATTTTGCAACAGGTAATGCAGCGCCAAAATTGCTAACACCGCCAACCCCAATACCAATAATTGATTTTGCGGTATCTTTAAACCCAAAATATCTAAAGCTGGCGTAACAGGTAAATTATAATTTTGGTTCTTGCCACCCCAGATAAAAATAATTCCATTGCGAAGAAATAAGGCAAGTCCGATAGAAATAATAATCAGCGTAGTGGAAGTAGCACGGATAGAGCGCATCTTTGACCACAGCAACTTTTCTGATAACAGCATTGCTGCTACTGTTCCCGCCGCTGCCAGGATCATCGACAGCCAAATATTGACTCCAATAGTGTTTATCAGCCAGGTCAGATAGGCTCCTAAAGTTAGAAAGTCACCATGAGCAAAGTTAGATAACCGTAAAATTCCATAGGTAAGAGTGAGTCCGACTGCCGCTAGAGCAATAATGCTCCCCACCGCAATCCCATTAACGATTAGTTGGGCGAATTGTGTATCCATAAGCCTTAAGTTGCTTTAACAAATTTTAGGTCAGTGGTTCATATAATAATTTTTTTGGACAGCTGCTAAATTCGACATCATAAGTTATGGTTTATAACAACATTAAGTTATGGTTTATAAATAAAAAAGAATTGTCCGCTAATATACATAGAATCCTTTTCGGATTTTTATGCGAAGCTAAACTTGTTCAGCGGTCTAGTTGACCATGCAGCAGTACTCAAGCTTACCAGACCAGAACTCACAGATAGATGCAACGCCAAAACTTTTGACAACAATTCAGCAACTTCGCGCCAAGTTGTGGCTGGAGAGCAGCTTGAACCAGTTGCAAAGTCGCCTTAATGATTGCCTGCTTTCTGCTTGTAACACTGTCCCACAGGCAGGAGCCGCAGAAGCAGAAATTCTCCAAACTGTGGTCAACGAGATTAACAGTGCTGTAAACAGCAGTAATTTGGCGCTTACAGATTGTGCCGTAGGCATCGCTCTGTTTCAACCACAAGAAACTGTTGCCACAGTTTGCTATGTTTCTTGTTCTCTATCCCCAAACTCACAACCTTTATTTATAGAATTGCTGACAGCAGAAAAAAAACTGCTGTTGAAATTGCAAGAGGTCATAAAACTCGAAGATTTGCAGCAGCTTGAGAATCAACAAACACCGAGCGCTTGGCGGTTAGCTGATGATTCTGGCATCGTCATAGGCTGGCTAATTATTGCCACAGCACCCCTAAACTCTGATCCTGAGTCGCTGATAAAATCACAACTTCAACTCAGATCACAATTGATGGCAAGGTCTGCGAAACAATGTAGTACAGCCTTGGTACAACTTAGACAGATCCTGTCTTGGCAGCAACGGTATCAACAGTTAAGTAACTCTAATCAAGAATTGGAGCGCACCAATCAACTCAAAAATCAGTTTCTGGCAAACACCAGCCACGAAATTCGCACACCCCTTAGTTCTATTATTGGGTTTACCCACCTGCTTTTAGCCCAAGGGTACGAACCAACTAAAGAACGCCAGCAAGAGTATTTAAATATCATTCAGTCTAGCGGTAAGCACTTGCTAGCTCTGATTAATGATATTTTGGATCTTTCTAAAATTGAAGCAAATCAGCTGGAGGTGCAGTGGGAAACAATTGATGTGCCAATGCTATGTAGCAATGTTTTCGCACTGGTGAAAGAGAAAGCCGCTAATAAGGGTTTGAAACTGTGCCTAGAACTTGAACCCAATATTACAACCCTAGTAGCCGACCCCTTACGACTCAAGCAAATGCTGTTGAATTTACTCTTCAATGCCTTAAAGTTCACCAGCAAAGGAAGTGTTGGCTTACAAGTTGTTCCCAAAGGTGTATTTGTGCATTTTACAGTTTGGGATACTGGCACTGGTATTTCCCAAGAAGACCAGGCTCAACTATTTGAACCCTATTTCCAAATTGCCAAGGCTGTTGCTGGTGGTGGTGAAGGTACTGGTTTGGGTTTAGCAGTGACTCGAAAACTCGCCCAAATTCACGGTGGTTCTGTGAAAGTGGAATCTGAAGTAAATTGCGGTTCCCGTTTTACCCTTGTACTTCCCCTTAAGCAAGAGGTGGGAGTGGGGGGAGGAGGGGGAGTAAGGGAAGCAGGGGGGGCAGGGGGAGCAGGGGAAGCAGGGGAAGTAAAATACTTCTCATCTCCTCTACCTTTCACCGCTAGTTCTTCCGTAGACATTTTGCTGGTAGAAAATGACTTACCCAACGCTGATATGATGCAAATTTATCTACGTAAATTAGGATATCAGGTGACTTGGGTTAAGAATGCTGGCGAGATGTGGGAAGCTCTAACACAGTTAGACCCAGTGGTGATTTTAATGGATGTTTATCTGGCAGATGAAAATGGTCTTAACTTGGTGCGACAACTGCGAGAAAATCGGCAATATCAGACGATTCCGATAATTGCTCAAACAGCAATGGCAATGAAAGGCGATCGCGAAACTTGTCTAGCCGCTGGAGTAGATGACTATATTTCTAAACCAATTGATTTACCACTTTTAGCCAGTCTGATAGCTAAGTACAGATTACCGCCAGCAACAGGGGAGTAGGGGAGGCAGTGCGGTCTTGGGGGTTTCCCCCAGGAGCAACTGCCGTCGAGCAGAGGGAAATGACTACAATGGAATTTGTTGGGTGCTGTAGGGTTTTGGCAGGATTGGGAAATGATGCTGACAGAAAAATTTGAGCAATTAAGAGCCTTATTTAAAGAAATGGAGCAGGCGTTGATTGCCTACTCTGGGGGCGTTGATAGCACTTTGGTTGCCAAAATTGCTTATGATGTGTTGGGCGATCGCGCTTTGGCTGTCACGGCTGTTTCTCCTTCGCTGTTGCCAGAAGAGTTGGAAGACGCCAAAATTCAAGCTGCAACTATTGGGATTCCTCATAAAATCGTCCAGACTCACGAGATGGAAAATCCCAATTACACCTCTAACCCTGTTAACCGCTGTTATTTTTGCAAAAGTGAGTTGCACGATACTCTCAAACCTTTAGCTTTCCAGTTGGGTTATCCCTATGTAGTGGATGGGGTAAATGCCGATGATTTGCATGATTATCGCCCAGGAATTCAGGCGGCGAAAGAAAGAGGTGCGCGATCGCCTTTAGCAGAAGTGGGTGTCACTAAAGTTGAAGTTCGCCAATTGTCGCAACAACTTGGTTTACCTTGGTGGGACAAACCTGCTCAACCTTGCCTCAGTTCCCGGTTTCCTTACGGTGAAGAGATTACTGTCGCTAAGTTACAGCGAGTCGGCAGAGGAGAAATTTTCTTAAGAAAACTAGGTTGGCAGAATTTGCGTGTGCGATCGGAAGGGGATACAGCACGCATTGAATTACCACCAGACCAAATTAAAGAGTTTGTGTTGACTACGGATTTACAAACATTAGTTTCTGCGTTTCAAGATTTTGGATTTATCTACGTAACCTTAGATTTGGAAGGTTATCGTAGTGGTAAGTTAAACCAGGTTTTAAATCGGGAAGCCTTGGGCGTTAAAGTATAGAATTTTAGTTGTATAGAGATAAAGTTTATATTTATTTACCTTCTAGAGAAACTAGAAAGCAACCGTTAATTCTCCAGGTATTATCCGGTTGTTTTTCCATGAAATATAAAGCCCTCAAGGGAATTCCATCAGGAGCAAGTAGTAGCACTGGTTGAGTTATGTTTCCCTGGATGGTTGTGATCTTCTCAAAAAAGACAGAACGAGGACGGTATACTGCTGGGTAGCTCGTCTTCACCATCTGCATAAAATTTTCTGGGGTTCCGAATTGCGTCTGAATTGCCGGACTAGCGAAGCCAAAAGCGCCTTGGGCATCATCCTTTTTAAAGGCTGCCAATTGGTGTTCAATTACAGAACGGATATTGACAGAATCGGTATTAGAAACTTCCATAAATCTCAAAATTGCGATTGCGATCGCGGCAAGTGTCGGCAAAGCGATCGCTCAATTCTCACGCTGAGTAAGCTTGTATTCTATCTGCTGTAGTGCTGTTCGCCACACATCATATCCCTCTTGAGACAAGTGCAACCCATCTGTAGTCAACTCTGGGCGCAAATTGCCTTCCATATCTGTAAACCAGCTATAAATATTTAGATAATTAGCGCCTTCTTGTTTAGCAATCTGGGTTAGTTGTGTGTTGATGTGACGAATGCGGCTATTGGAAAGTTTTGGTAGGCGAGTAGGCAAAATTGATTGGACAATGATTTGAGCTTGTGGGTGAGCCTGCCGTAAACGACGGACAATCCGGCGATAATTACGCAAAATTGTTTCATCACTAGCGCCTTTTCGTAAGTCGTTAATCCCAGCCATAATGTAAATCACATCTGGCCGCGTTGCCGAAAATGCCCCCAATCTTTTTAAAACGCCAGTGGAAGTATCTCCAGATATGCCTTGATTCAGCCACAATTTACCGGCAGGCAGTTTTTCTCTAGGAAACCACATACTCAAAGAATCACCAACTAAGATGCTCAGATGATTTGCACCTTGACCTTGAGCGATTGCTCTAGCTTCTAAAGCTAGTAAACTTTTCCAGTCGTCATAAGTTAGTTGACGCTTCTTGATCGACTCCCACAAAGATTGCAAATTATCACTATCTACGCGTGTATAAATCTGACCTGTTTTCAGAGCCGCCAATCTTTGGTAGTAAAGTTGATTGCCAGATGTCAGTGAAAGACCAGCTGCTTGAGCGCTGGGGTTGAGTAATGACTCTGTTGGGGTTGGTAATCCCTGACTGCTGAATTCTGGTACGCTAGAGACGTTTTTCTCATCTACTGTTGGCTGCGAATGCGAACTTTTTAGGGGTTGTAACGCTTGGCCGCTAAGTTCTGGTAAGGAGAGATCAACGCTATTGATAATTTTTGTACTGACTATTGTCTGCGAACCCTGTTTTAAATCCCACAGGAATCTAGAATTTTCTGGCAGTACAATCGACAGATGTGGAAGAGCCGATGCTGGTATTGCCAATCCTGTTAACAAGCCTGCTGCCAACAGATAAGGGTCCTTCATCGCTTTCTCTCTCCTCTACTCACTGCTTTTCCCTATGACAGCATTAGTTGCCTGTATTCAGGAAAATTTTACTTCGGTTAAGTTATTATTCTTATTTACACTGTATAGTTCTGTAAAGCGTGTTCACGAGATTATATTCGACAATTTACGATCTCTTTAAAGTACGGTTTTCTCGGTGGTATACAAGTCTTATTTGTGAGAATACTTCTACTGAAAGCACTATTTTTATCAGCCAACCAGTTTTTACAACTCAGTTGTCACAAATATTGTAAGTGTTTGCAAAATCAGCGATGAATGGGTGATTTTTGAGTATCTCAGGGCAGAGGTTTTTGCTTTTGATGTTGCTAATATAGGAAATAAGCATTTGATTTTAAGTTTTCAGTAAATTGTGGCGATCGCATGAGAGTTTGCTAGAGCCAGAGGCGATCGCTTTTTAATTTCTCATATGAAATTGAGCGGTGCAAATGCATCAGTTATCAAATATGGGATTAGTCAGATTAAAGATTCGAGAACTAGCAGAAGAGAAAGGATGGACACTAAAAGAAGTTTCTGACCGTTCTGGGGTAATTTACAGCACAGTTAGAAGTTATGCCCGTCGTCCAGCAATGACAACAGTTGACTTTACTGCCATTCACAAATTAGCTCGCACCTTTGATGTAACGATTGAAGAATTAGTAGAAATCCTAGAAGAATAGGCAAAAGTTTAACTGTTGAGAATATTGATATCATACGATAGTGCGCCTTCAATGAGCAAGCATCAGGTTTACCATCCTGAAAATTTTAAACCTGACTCAAAAAAGAGGTTTGACCCTCAATCAAACAGGTTTAGGATAACTCTGGAGTCATCTATAGTGCTGTCAGGCACTATACCCGTTATCCTGGAATGACAAAAGTTAAATTTATTTTCATCCAAAAATTAGGCTCTTACGTTTGATACCATGATTGAGGCTTTAATATAGATTGTGCAGTAGTATGATAGTGCCCTGTACCTAGAACCGTTGTTCTCTATCTACGTAATTTAAAATTTATGTTTACGCATTGAAGTATGAGCTGAAACACATTTAAATTAAGTTTTACCTCTAGAGAATAACCTCATTTAAAGTGCTAAGATTTAGGCTGAATCATTAGTGTTTTCCTTTTCTTCCGTGGCTAGAGCTAGTACAGCGATTGGTGTCAGTCCCATTATTAAAGAGATTGTGCAAAAACAGGCACATTCGACACGTTTGACCCTGAAAGAAGTTATTCTCATGGGGATGTTAGCTATTGACAAACTAGATGAACAAGGTCGTCAAGAGCTAGCAGATCAAGTTCATCAAATGCAGGTGAATGGAGAAATATAATGGAGTAGTTATGAGTTATGAGTTGTGAGTTATAATTTTCAACTCCTCACTCCTGACTCTTCACTTAATTTGGTTATTGGCTAAATCGATAACGACTTCCCATTACATAATGCTCATTAATTTCAAAAGATATCCATCGGCGTTGCAGAGTTTCAGCAACAAAGCCCGTTGTATTAGAACCTGCAAATGGATCTAATACTATATCACCTTCATCAGTTAAGAATTTGATGAAGAACTCGGCGAACCCTTGAGGAAAACGTGCTGGATGGGGTCTAATTTCTGCTGTTTTGCAGCGTCGTAAATAAGCACTATTAGATTCAGTATTAGCAATTTCTAGCAAATTTGGCGGAATTGCACCCTGATTATCCTTTTGGAATTTATCAGAAATATCATGCCCACTAGGACGTATTTTTGCTTTATAACCATTTTTGAGTAATTGTTTCATACTTTGGCTATAGGGCTTTAAAACTTTTCTGTTATCTGCTTTAGGATTCGGTGTTTTAGACAACCACCAAACTGTATTTACTGAATCTTTCACACGAATTCGCCTGATTGTTACCCACTCAGCAGGGGTTGGCAGTCGAGCCGGATTATAGTGGTAAAATTCCTGAGCAAGGAAGAAACCTACTTCTTTGCATAATCTGACTAAAAGTTCGTATTGGTAGATACTCCGCACGGGATTGCCAGGTAGGTAAGCACCACCTAAATCTAGTACGAATGAGCCATTATCTGCCAGTACTCTTTTAAATTCGGATGCAAAAGGTAGAAACCACTCAATATATTTTTCAGCAGTTTCGTTACCGTATTCTTTTTTTCTTGTGAGAGCAAATGGGGGTGAGGTGATAATTAAATTAATACTATTATCATCAATAAATTTAATAAGTTTAAGGCTATCACCTAAATATGCGGCTCCGTTTTGCTGGGTATAAGAGGGATTAAAAATTATTTCTTTTGGTGGCGTTATTGGTTCTTCTTGCAAGAGTGATAAAATTATCTCGTTTTTTCTAGTTATAACTTGTTTTGGTATTTTCCAAGGATTTAATTTTAAAAGTTATTTTTTTAACCTAGAGGGACACAGAGGGAAGCGCAAACTAACGCCGAGAAGTATATTTATTCAAAAGCTAGCTGTATTCTTGATTTCCTCTAAAAGCGATCATTGCGGACGCCGGATTCGCGTTTGCATTTCGTCTGCAACTACAAGACAACCTTTCAGAGTTTCTAAGTGTTGCTCACGTACAACACGAGACAAAATTTCTAGCACTGTTTGACGGCTGCGGTTACGGGAACGCAGTAGTAGAATACCAGGATGAGTGCCTGGTGGAAAGCGACGAACATCAGAGAAGTCTAAATCAAGGGTGATGAAAAATCGTTCCTCAGCACAAACTTGCTGCCAAATAGTGTCATCATCAGCACCAGACAATCCTTCATCAGTCACACGGTCAGCGTTATAACCAGCTTGCTGTAAAAACTCAACGTGGGTTTGTGCCATGTTCTCGTCGAGTTTCACTTTCATTTTACTCATCGCAGTGGCAACAATTCCTCTTCCCTGGTTAGTTGTGCTGCATAAGCAATAGCTGCTTTGATATCTTCTAAAGCCAGTGGTGGATACTCTTGAACAATTTCCTCAAATGTCAGTCCCTCGGCAAGGTTATCAAGGATGACTGATACCATAATGCGTGTTCCTTTGATACACGGTTTGCCGTGACATACATTTGGGTTTTGAGTAATGCGTTCTTGCCAGTTTGTCATGATTTTGATTGCTTGTAATTAAGTTTAATTTTAGGCGTAGGCGTAGCTCGTCGTAGACATCGCTTTCTTTTTAGATAGGTTCTCCATCTTTTAGTGAGTATATGTCTGGTTCATGGTTAAGGAATTCAAAGGCTCCACCAGTCTGAGCAAGTTGCATTAATTCACGAGTTGAAGGCTCTGATAAATTTAAAATTAATCTTTCTTCCAATAGCGATCGCTCCTGATCAGAGAGAGATAGGATAACTTGTATGAGAGATTCTAGGAGTTTAATGTTCATTATTATAAATATTATCTATATTTATATTATAAATAAACTTAGCTCTAATTTTATTGAGGTTACTACTTTTTGCTAAACTGCAAATAGCTTGTTCTAACTTTTGGGATGCAGGTAAACCCAGAGCCAAAAATTGCCTAACCATTGAATATAAATCAGGATCACCTTCTTGAAGCCATTGACAATATTCATCAATAGTAGAGTTATTTAGAAATTCAATATCTGCTTTCAACCAAGGCGATATTGACTGGGTATTACTGTTAATTATTTTTTTCAAAACTATAGTAATATCTAAGGTTTGCTGATATTCATTTTTTTTCTCTTCTAGATATGCTTCCAAATCAGGATATTTACGCAACTTAACTTTAAAGGCATTTAAGTCATTTAAATAATGTGGTTCTAAAGTTTTTAGCATATTTTGTAATAAAGATTTTTCATAGCGAGAAATATCCAATTCTATAACTGAGGCAAATTTTTCAATTTGTTCAAATTGCGAAATACTCAAATCAAAATTATTTTCTTCAAGAAAAGTAATAATTTCATTAACAATCTCTTGTTCAGAATCTCCAAAGGAACTATAGTATGGCTTTCCAAGACTACGAATTTTTTCAATAATTGAAGTTTCTTGTTCTCTTTGATTGAGAATCTCACCTTTTTTAATAAATTCAGATTCAGCAGATATAGATAAGGAGGTTTCAACCGACTGAATTATAAGTTTATCAAGCTCTAAATGACTATACCCCATAAGGAAAGTTTGTTGTATCAATTGTATTCTTTTGTCAGAAGTCTCCTGATCTTTGTATTGATATTTTGAAGAATCTATTAAGGATAATATAGCGTCTATACTAATATCGAAACGCTTAAAAAATCCAGTATCGAGTTTTGCTAAATTAATAACAATACTATTTCTTATAACTTGATTACGTAAACTAGGCTGCCAATCCTTCATTAAGGGAATAAGCTATTTGCTTTATTTATATTTTCAGTCATAACCGCCTTTAAACTCCAATTATAAAAGTAAACATTTTGCTAATCCTTAATTCTTCTATCTTAGAAACGTGGATATAAGGGTTCAGTTAGAACCAAAAAGCTTAAGCTACCATTCTCCTTAACTGAACCGTATTTGGATTATCTCTCATATTGTATTAAATCCAAATCTTGCCCACCTTTATATTTATCCAACAAAAAATCCCCCACCTTGCGGCAGGGGATTTTTATTACTTCTCTACAAAACTAGCAGCCGAATTAACCGAACTTACCAGCAGTAGAAGCAATCAAGAATGCGGCGTAAGTTACGATGTAGCCAACAGTGAAGTGAGCTAGACCAACTACACGAGCTTGAACAATAGACAGAGCCACAGGCTTGTCTTTCCAGCGAACTAGGTTAGCTAGAGGAGTGCGTTCGTGTGCCCAAACAAGGGTTTCAATCAACTCTTGCCAGTAACCTCTCCAGGAGATTAAGAACATGAAGCCAGTAGCCCAAACTAGGTGTCCAAACAAGAACATCCAAGCCCAGACAGACAGGTTATTCACGCCGTAGGGGTTGTAACCGTTGATCAATTGAGCAGAGTTAGCCCAGAGGTAATCGCGGAACCAGCCCATGAGATATGTAGAGTTCTCATTGAACTGAGCTACGTTGCCTTGCCAAACACCTAGATGCTTCCAATGCCAGTAGAAGGTCAACCAACCAATGGTGTTGAGCATCCAGAATGTAGCTAGGTAGAAGGAATCCCAAGCTGAGATGTCGCAAGTACCGCCACGACCGGGGCCGTCGCAGGGGAAGGCATAGCCGAAATCCTTTTTATCGGGCATCAGCTTAGAACCACGGGCATCTAAAGCACCTTTGACCAAGATCAAGGTGGTGGTGTGCAGACCTAAAGCGATCGCATGGTGTACCAAGAAGTCGCCAGGACCAATTGTTAAGAACAGGGAGTTAGTACCAGCATTGATGGCATCTAACCAGCCTGGCAACCAAACGTTAGCGTAGTTAGGCCATGCTGTGTAAGCAATACTATCTGGGTTAGATAGCAAGGTATCTAAACCGTACAGTACCTTACCGTTAGCAGCTTGGACGAACTGAGCAAACACTGGCTCAATTAAGATTTGCTTTTCAGGAGTTCCGAAAGCAACTACTACATCGTTGTGTACGTACAGACCAAGGGTGTGGAAGCCCAAGAAAAGGGATACCCAACTGAGGTGGGAAATAATCGCTTCTTTGTGCTTCAGCACGCGCTCAAGAACGTTGCCCTTATTTTGCTCTGGATCGTAATCACGAACCCAGAAGATTGCTCCGTGGGCAAAAGCACCAAGCATCAAAAATCCAGCAATATACTGGTGATGCGTGTACAACGCTGCCTGGGTTGTGTAGTCCTTCGCAATAAATGCGTAGGAAGGCATGGAGTACATGTGCTGCGCTACCAGGGAAGTAACAACACCTAGCGCTGCTAAGTGCCATCCCAATTGGAAGTGCAGGGAGTTGTTGTAGGTGTCGTAAATACCTTGGTGAGGTAGGTTGAACGGTCCTTCAACAGGAATGCCAAAGAAATTCTTGGCATTTAATGCTTCCTTGAGACTGTGACCAATCCCAAAGTTTGTCCGGTACATGTGACCAGCAACGATGAATAAAACTGCGATCGCTAAGTGGTGATGAGCTATGTCAGTCAGCCACAAAGCTTCTGTCTGGGGATGGAAACCACCCAAGAAACTCAGAATTGCAGTTCCTGCACCTTGCGATGTCCCGAAGATATGTCCAGGAGTGTCAGGGTTTTGAGAGTAAACACCCCAGTTGCCTGTAAAGAATGGTGTCAAACCGGCTGGGTGGGGTGGGGTATTTAAGAAGTTATCCCAACCTACGTGCTGACCGCGAGATTCGGGGACAGCAACGTGAATTAAGTGACCAGCCCAAGCCAATGAACTAACACCAAACAAACCTGCTAAGTGGTGGTTTAGGCGATGTTCAGCACTCTTAAACCATGCCAAGCTAGGACGGTATTTGGGTTGCAAGTGCAGCCAACCAGCAAAGAGTAATACAGCAGCGAATAACAGCAAGAACACTGAACCGTTGTACAGTTCGCCGTTATTCCGCATACCGATGGTGTACCACCAATGGTAGAGACCAGAGTAGGTAATGTTTACCGGATTGCTAGCGCCCGCTTGGGTAAAAGCTTCGATCGCTGGTTTACCAAAGTGGGGGTCCCAAATCGCATGGGCGATGGGACGGATATGAAGGGGATCTTTAATCCACTGTTCAAAGTTACCTTGCCAGGCTACGTGGAACAGGAGGCTGGATGCCCACAGGAAGATGATTGCCAAGTGACCGAAGTGAGTTGCGAAAATCTTTTGGTAAAGATTTTCTTCCGTCATGCCATCATGGGTTTCAAAGTCGTTGCCTGTAGCGATCGCATACCATATCCGACGAGTCGTCGGGTCCTGTGCGAGATCCTGGCTAAATTTCGGAAATTTTGTCGCCATAGGTTTAATAAATCCTCTGACCTTTAGCCATCAAATACCAGCGTCTAGAGTCCTGAGTTCTGAGTACCAAGTTTTGAGTATTTTCTCAGCACTCAGCACTCAGCACTCCACAACTGATTGCTACCCTACTGAAAGGATGTGTGCATGGAAGAATGCCCAGGTTGTGGCAATTCCTCCCAAGAGGTAGTGAGCTACCCCTACAGCCCGACCCTGAATAATGCTCAGAGCGCGAGGCTGAATTGCTGGTGCTACCTTCAGTTTGTTATGCGCCCAAACAATGGACTCAATCAGTTCTTGCCAGTAGCCGCGACCACTGAACAGGAACATCAAGCTGAATGCCCAGACAAAGTGAGCGCCTAAGAAGAGTAGACCATAGGCAGATAGCGCGCTGCCGTAGGAATTGATGACTTGTGTAGCTTGTGCCCACAAGAAGTCTCGCAACCAACCGTTGATGGTAATCGCACTTTGGGCAAAGTTACCACCAGTGATGTGAGTTACAGTCCCATCTGCATCTACGGTTCCCCAAACATCTGATTGCATCTTCCAGCTGAAGTGGAAAATTACAATAGACAGGGAGTTGTACATCCAGAAAAGTCCGAGGAATACGTGATCCCAACCAGACACTTGACAAGTACCGCCACGACCAGGACCGTCGCAGGGGAAGCGGAAGCCCAAGTTTGCCTTGTCTGGAATCAGACGAGAGCTACGGGCGTACAGCACACCTTTGAGCAGAATTAGGACGGTGACGTGAATGGTGAAAGCGTGAATGTGGTGAATTAGGAAGTCCGCTGTGCCCAAAGCAATGGGTGCAGCTGCCACTTTACCGCCAACAGCCAAAATACCGCCGCCAAAGACATAGCTAACTGGTTCTAGGGCATTGGGTGCAGTTGTACCAGGAGCCAAGGCATGGATATTTTGTATCCACTGGGCAAATACTGGCTGCAATTGAATCCCTGTATCAGAGAACAAGTCTTGAGGACGACCCAATGCACGCATTGTGTCGTTGTGGATGTAAAGTCCAAAGCTATGGAAGCCGAGGAAAATACACACCCAGTTCAGGTGAGAAATAATCGCGTCACGGTGACGAATTACCCGATCCAGTAAGTTGTTTTGATTCACAACTGGATCGTAATCCCGCACCATGAAGATCGCAGCGTGAGCTGCTCCACCAACAATCAAGAAGCCACCGATCCAAATATGGTGAGTGAATATGCACAACTGCGTAGCGTAATCAGTTGCCAAATATGGATAGGGGGGCATCGCGTACATGTGATGCGCAATGATGATGGTCAGCGAACCCAAGAAGGCTAGGTTAGTAGCCAACTGAGCGTGCCAGGATGTGGTCAGGTTTTCGTAGAGACCTTTGTGACCTTCACCAGTGAAAGGACCTTTGTGGTTTTCGAGGATCTCTTTAATGCTGTGACCAATACCCCAGTTGGTACGGTACTGGTGACCAGCAACGATAAAGAGAACTGCGATCGCTAAGTGGTGATGGGAAATATCAGTCAACCACAAGCCGCCTGTTACTGGGTTCAGACCGCCCTTGAAGGTGAGGAAGTCAGCATACTGACCCCAGTTCAAGGTGAAGAAAGGTGCTAAACCAGCAGCAAAGCTGGGATACAACTCGGTCAACAAGTCTTTGTTCAAGATGAACTCGTGGGGCAAGGGTATGTCTTTGAGAGCAACGCCTGCATCCAAAAGCTTGTTGGTCGGTGCGGACACGTGGATTAAGTGACCTGCCCATCCCAAGGAACCACAACCTAGCAATACTTGCAAGTGGTGATTCAGCATTGACTCCACATTCTGGAACCATTCCAGTTTGGGAGCGCGTTTGTGGTAGTGGAACCAGCCGGCAAATAAGAATAAGCCTGCTAATACCAAGCCACCGATCGCAGTTACATAAAGCTGGAAGGAGTTTGTGATACCCCAGCCACGCCATACTTGGAACAAACCGGAGGTGATTTGAATACCGTGGAAACCACCGCCAACATCACCGTTTAAAATGTCTTGTCCCACAATGGGCCAAACAACTTGAGCACTAGGCTTAACGTTCAACGGGTCGCTTAGCCAAGCTTCGTAGTTAGAAAACTTCGCGCCGTGGAAAATCATCCCGCTCAACCAGATTGTCACTACAGCCAAGTGGCCGAAGTGGGCTGAGAATATCTTGCGGGAGATATCTTCTAAATCGCTTGTATGTGTATCAAAATCATGGGCGAGTGCGTGCAGGTTCCAAATCCATGTGGTGGTTTTGGGACCTCTGGCTAAGGATCTGTCAAAGTGTCCAGGTTTTGCCCATCTCTCGAAAGAGGTTGGAACTGGGTCATTATCGACGATTACTCTTGCCTTCTTTTCCTCTCGCTCCGGAGGACTTATTGTCATTCGACCTCCTCTCTTGATAAGGAATGAGGAATCATGAATACCACAAAGTTAACCATTACCACAAACTCCAGAATTTTACTGAAGCCGCGATGAAGACCCGATGTGGAGAGTTGTTTCTCGTTGAATTATAGAGTCTTCACTTGTACATTGTTGGAGATATTTTAACAATAATTCAAACTTGCTGGAATATTGCTGGAATTCCTGCCTGATCTGGCTTTTAACTTCAAACTATTTGTCCAAAAGTCAATAGATTATCCATTTAATTTACAAAGAATAACAATTCGCAAAGTTTATGGTTTGGCTGTATGTAGCCAATGTTCGAGCTTTTGTTGCTATCACTCGTAAATATTTGTGTCATCTTTCAATTGTTATAAGTAAAAAGCTGTAAAGAATATGACTTAATTTGAAAATTTCCTGAGAGACACAGGAAAAATCATGGGATGTGAGGCAGATTTCACCTTTTGGGCTATAGTTCCCTATGGACAGTTTGAGCCAAAATAATCTGTCAATTATCGAAGACTATTACTGGGTGCAACGCATGAACTCGTGGCAGAAAAGGGTCTTAGAGAAGCTCCTCCCTGAGAGGTTCCCGATTCTCAGGTGGGTAATGACATTGGTGCTGGTATTAAGCTTGACCAGTTGTGGCGAGAAAGTCGCTAGTCAGGAAGTATCTACTGGCTATAGAGAAAACTCTCCACAGATTTCTCAAATCTCAAAGCAATTTTCGGAAGTTTCCCCACCATCTGTTATCCAAGAACTGCGTTCAATTTTGGAAGTTTATCAGCCACAAGTGACAATTGTTACTCCACAGTCTGATGAAGTTCTCCAAGATAACAAAGTCACAGCTAGTTTTCAGGTTAAGGATCTACCAATATTTAAAGACCCACAATTACAACTGGGGCCCCATCTACACGTAATTCTGGATAACCAACCTTATATACCTGTCTACGACCTGAATCAGCCCTTGGTTTTACCAGACTTGTCTCCAGGTACTCATACCCTGCGCGTCTTTGCCTCCCGTCCTTGGCATGAAAGCTTTAAAAATGAAGGCGCTTATGCCCAGACAACATTTCACGTCTTCACCAAAACTGACGACAACAACCCAGATTTCAAATTACCGCTGCTAACTTACAGCCGTCCTCAAAGCAGCTACGGAGCAGAACCAATATTACTGGACTTTTACCTAACTAACGCTCCGCTGCACCTCGTTGGCAAGGAAAACGCCAACGACGAGTTCAGTGATTGGCGCATCCGCTGCACAATTAATGGTGAAAGCTTTATTTTCGATCGCTGGCAAGCAGTTTACCTTAAAGGCTTCCGTCCAGGAAAAAACTGGGTAAAACTGGAATTTCTCAATAACCAGGGAAATCCTGTCAAAAATGCTTTTAATACCACAGTTAGATTGATTGACTACCAGCCAAAGGGTAAAGATACTCTATCAAGAATTGTGAGAGGAGAACTCACAGCAGATGAGGTGCGCGGTATTGTAGACCCAAATGATAGACTTGTACCTAAACCTACACCCACGCCGTCCGTTGAAAAAACCCCCCAAATACAACCGAAGGTAGAAAAACAGCCGATTCCTGAAACTGAAGTTCCACAAGAATCCAAAATACAGCCAGAAAAACCAAAGTTAGAAGTTCCAACGGCTGTACCATCTCCCACTTTGTCTCCAACACCACCAGAAATTATTGAGTCTCCGATACCAGAATCGCAGCCACAGGTAACACCAACTCCTGAATCAACGCCGTTACCCGAAAAAGTTACACCTCAGCCAACAAAACCTAGATTTGGCGGATTTTTCAACCGTCGAACGGGCAAGACTCCCACCCCAGAAGCACCAGTTGCGCCATCTCCTAGCTTGCCACCGACGCTGCCAGAGATTATTGAGTCTCCAGTACCGGAACCAGCACCAGAAATAATTACACCAACACCAGAACCACAGCCAGAGGCAACACCAACTCCTGAATCAACGCCGTTACCCGAAAAAGTTGCGCCTCAGCCAACAAAACCTAGATTTGGCGGATTTTTCAACCGTCGAACGGGCAAGACTCCCACCCTAGAAGCACCAGTTGCGCCATCTCCTAGCTTGCCACCGACGCTACCAGAGATTATTGAGCCTCCAGCACCAGAAACAATTACGCCACTACCAAACCTACAACCAGAGGTGACGCCAAATCCTCAATCAACACCGTTACCCGAAAAAGGAGAAGTGAAATAATTCAGTTTATTTCACGTCATGGAAATCAGTAATATGACGCGAGCTTCCAACGAACGGCATTCGCTATGCCTTAAGAGAAACAATCTAGTTTTCTAGGGGGTTGACAAACCTCTCGCAGACTTGAACTTTATTTCAAGTCTGCCCCTCTTTGAAGTAGCTTTGAATCGGAGGGGCAGTTTTGCGTAGTAAAAACTCTCAGAGGTCTTTTGATTGAGCTGATTAAACGGACGCTATATGAGCCATCGAACTCACGCTAATATGGGGAGCTAAAAGTTACAAAACTTTTACTTTTGCTGAATAATTAGGGAATTCTAAGTAAGGATTGGCTTTTATTGCTTACTTAGGATTAATATGACTTTCCATCAAGGTTCAGATTTTCCACCAGTTTACGGTGATATCGTACTCGTAGAATCGAGCCGAAAAAATTGGTTCTCAAAGATTACCAACGGTCTGAGTATTGGCAACAAAATTAAATGTGGATATGCTCTTGCTCTAGGTGTAGGAATTGTAGGAACAAGTATTGGGTTAATCTTTGGAGACCACTATCAACAACAGGCATTGCAGCAGCAACAAAACGCTTTTAAGGAACTCAGTTTGCTTTATCGCCTCCAGACGGGTATTCTTCAAACCCGGACGCACCAGCAGCAACTCATTCCCTTAGTGGCAAATCTAAAGCTATACAAAGAGGAGTATAGCCACATTACTAATGTACATGCACCTGAAATTAAGCAGGTTTGGTTGGAACTCCAAACATATATAAAAACTGCCGATTATACAAACGAAAAGCACTGGGAGGATATTCCCCTGCTTCTAAAAACTTATGAAGGTGTAACACAAACTTATATCCAGCAACTTGACGAGCTGCTCCAACAACTTGATTTATCTCCTCTAACTGACAATAAAATTGCGATCGCTCAACAACGACTGTTGAAGTTTACCAACAGTGAGTTGGCACTTAAGTTTGACGGCATATCCGATGAACTGGTTACCATCATTAATGCTTCTTATGAGGAATTAACAGCAGCGACGACGACGTTTAAAACAGCAGCACAAATCCGGATTCAAATCATTTTTACTAGCATTTTGTTGTCAGTAATAATTGCTACTCTTTTAGCTCTTTTGACGAGTCGAACCATTACCCGTCCTGTTGAATTGCTGACAAATGTGGCACAGCGAGTTACCAAAGAATCTAACTTTGACCTGCAAGCACCTGTCATTACTACAGATGAAATTGGAATACTTGCTATTGCATTTAACCAACTTTTACACAGGGTTAAATTCCTACTCGAAGAACAGCAAGCAGCCGCTTTTCGGCAGCAGCAAATGCAAGAAGCCCAATTGCTCCAAAGTGAGAAAATGTCTAGCTTAGGACGAATGGTAGCTGGCATTGCTCACGAAATTAATAATCCGGTGAATTTTATCTATGGGAATTTAGATCCTGCTATTCAATATGTAGAGGATTTATTAGCATTGCTACAAACCTATCGCCAAGAAGTGCCTAATCCACCTTCAGGGGTGCAAGCCTACGCCACCGAAATTGATGCAGAATTTCTAGAAGAAGATTTACCCAAACTTTTGCAGTCGATGAAGTTTGGTGCTGATCGGGTGCGGCAAATTGTCTTGAGCTTGAAAAACTTCTCTCGGTTGGATGAAGCAGAAGCCCATTCAGTCAATTTACATGAATGCCTGGATAGTACGCTACTCATCGTCAATAATCGGATCAAAAAAGGCATTACAATTGAGCGCTTGTACGGCGAGATTCCTAGCATTGAAGGTTTTTCTAGCTCCCTTTATCAAGTGTTCATGAATATTATCAACAATGCGCTTGATGCATTGGAGGAACAGCACAATCCTCAAGACTCTCCACGAATTACGATCGCTACCGAACTTTTAGACAAAAACTGGGTAGTTGTCCGTATTGCTGATAACGGTTCTGGTATTGCCCGTGAGACTCAAGAAAAAATTTTTGAGATGTTCTTTACCACTAAAGCGACAGGCGTGGGCACTGGTATGGGACTTTCGATTAGTCATCAGATTGTAGTCGAAAAACATGGAGGACGACTAACTTGTAAATCTGAGGTGGGTGCTGGTACAGAATTTATCATTTCTCTCCCTGTTCAAAAGCAGCATTTACCCAAAGATACTTAACTCTAGCTTTTGTGAAAAAGCCTCAACAAAGACAAGCCCTGCTACAGGGTTTCCGATATTATCCAACCCAGGACTGTAACAAGCGATCGCTCCTTCACCTGGTACTATTGCTACAAGCCCACCACCAATCCCTGATTTCATCGGTAGACCAATCCTGACTGCAAACTCAGCAGAAGCTTCGTAAAGTCCACAAGTTGACATTACAGCGTTGACAATCCGGCGATTTTGTGCTGAGAAATTGCCATTTTTACAAGCTAAGAGTTTTCCTAACAGGGCTAAATCTTCAACTCGCCCAGAAATGCAGCATATTTGCTCATAGGTGTCAAGTGCTGTTTCAAGATTTTCTAGATGGCCAGCTTCGGCAAGATAATTAGCGATCGCTTCATTGGCTGTTGAACGTGTTAATCGCACTGAAGCCAGCATTACCTCATCTAACCTGAGTTGGCAACCTGCTAATTGGTTGAGCCATTGACAAAATAAAAAAGTGCGATCGCTAGCCTCCTTTCCGGGTAATTTATCCGCGAGGGTAATGGCCCCGCTATTAATCATGGGGTTACGGGGATGCCCGCGATCAGCAATGAGTTGTTCTAAAGAATTGAAGGGTGCATCCGATGGTTCCACCCCAACCCAGCCAAAAACTGTTTCTGCTCCTAGATGTTCTAGCAGATAAAGTAGAGAAAATGTCTTAATCACACTCATTAGCGGGAAGACACAAGCTGTATCCCCAAAGCTGATGGTTTTCCCCGATTCACAGCAGATATGAACTGCAAACCAACCAGGATCAGCTAAAGCCAATTGCGGAATGCGATCGGCAACTCGTCCCTGTTTAGCCTGGGTTTTAGCTTGTTGCACCCAAGCTGATAACTCTGTAGTCGTTAGTCTCTCAAGTCGTTTCAAAAGTGATATCCGCTAAAACCATTTCTAGTTTATGCGGTTATTGAAAGTTAGAAACTGGCAGTTATCAAGATCAATCCCTACTGTGCTAGCGGATGTCAAAGTCCGATTTCAAAGCACATCTGTTCGACCAATCCTGATGAATGTATTTAACAACGCTGTCTTCTGTGTTTGAGCCAATTACTAATGTTGCATAACGTTTGAGTTCGGCATCTGCATTAGCAACTGCAATAGCATGATTAGCAATTTTGAACATTTTGATGTCATTAATTTGATCCCCAAAGACTACAATCTCACTTTCCTGTAATTCATAATTCTCTACCAGAGTCCGAATAGCTTGGTCTTTCGTAGCTTTGCGGTCATGAATTGTTAACCAATACCATCCAGGAGAGTATTGGTTCTCCATTAAGTGTGTCTCTGTACTAGTTCCATGTCTTTCGATAATCGCACTTTGAAGTTCGAGCAGTTGCTGTGCGTGAGCAATCACTGTTAGACAAACAACTTGCTCATGGAAGGAATGCGTCAAATCCGCAATTACTCGCCATCTTCGGTCTTTGCTAGTTAGGCGATCGTTAAGATACCAACGCATACCATCGTTGATTACATCTTTATAATAAGCACAATCTTCCGTGCCATTAAAACTAGATACAAATGGAACACAGCCGAACTCTAGGATAAGTTTGTAGATACTTTCAACTACAGAAGGACAAATGGAATTAATGATTTCGTGTCTGCCAGAATCCAAATCGGAAATAAAAGCACCATTAAATTCGATAATGGGGAGATGAAGATTCAAACCTTTTAGCATGACTTGCATAGAAATAACACTACGTGCACTAGCTACAGTAAAATGTAGTCCTTGATCTAAGAGTTCATAAAGGATTTTCTTGCTGAACGAAGAAAGAATTGCATTATCTCCAAGCAATGTACCGTCTAAATCTGAAACATAGACAGTTTTCATAAACTTTAGCTGGCAGTATTTGAGATAATAATTATACTTTCAATTAGGATAAAATGCTAGATTCCCTGTGATATCAATAATCAAGTTTAACTATTTGTGGTTTTTAGTTTAAGTAATCTAAGCCGTCATCTGCCTTTTCTTCTATTTAATTATTACGTATAAACTGTACAAAAGGCAGCAAAATCTACATGACAACTGCTCTGAATTAAAAGTTAAAGTGATGACCTAACTTTAGCAAAGGATACTTTATGATTCCCCGTGTTAGAACGCCAGAATTACCGCAAAATTACTCTTGGATCAATACCGATAGACCCTTATCTCTTAAACAACTTAAGGGTAGAGTCGTAATTTTAGATTTTTGGACATACTGCTGTATCAATTGTTTGCATATTCTGCCAAACCTGAAATATTTAGAACAAAAATATAAAAATAGTCTTACTATTATCGGCGTCCATTCTGCCAAATTTGACAACGAAAAAGAAACAGAAAACATCCGCCAAGCGATACTGCGCTATGACATTGAACATCCAGTTGTAGTTGACAGCAATTTTCGGATTTGGCAAGAGTATGCTGTGCGTGCTTGGCCTACGTTAATAATTATCGATCCAGAAGGTTACGTGATTGGCCAGATTTCTGGTGAAGGAAACCGTGATACTTTAGACGATTTGATTCAAAAGTTAATTCAGCAACATCAAGACAAAGGTACAATTAATTTTCAAGAAATCAGCTTGACTTTAGAAAAACAGCGCCAGCCATTAATCACACCCCTAGCTTTTCCTGGTAAAGTTCTAGCTACTCCAATGGGTTTATTCATTGCTGACTCTGGACACCACCGCCTGATTATGAGTAGCTTTGATGGGGAAATTTTGCAGTTAATTGGTACTGGAAAATCTGGCTTAACCGATGGTACTTTTAACGACGCGCAATTTTTTGCACCACAGGGAATGGCATTTGATGCCGAAAATCAGATTCTCTACGTTGCTGATACAGAAAATCATGCCCTGCGGCGAGTTGATTTGAAACGCCAAGTAGTCGAAACTATTGCGGGAACTGGTGAACAAAGCCGCAATATCCGTCCTCATGACGGTGCTGGTTTAGAAACCGTGCTGAATTCCCCTTGGGATTTAGTGAAAGTGGGAAATACCCTGTTTATTGCAATGGCTGGGCCGCATCAAATTTGGCAGATGGACTTAGAAACTGGCATCATCAAAACTTATGCTGGTACTGGTGCAGAAGCATGTATTGATGGTTCACTTCGCGAATCTGCTTTTGCACAACCTAGTGGTATTACTACTGATGGACAAGAATTATATATTGCTGACAGTGAAGTTAGTTCAATTCGCGGTGTTGGAATTGTAGAACCTTACCAAGTGCGAACTGTTTGCGGTAGTGGGGGCTTATTTGGTTTTGGGGATATAGATGGACAAGGTGAAGATGTCCGTTTACAACACTGCTTAGGAGTGGAATACGCTCAGAATTTTCTTTGGGTGGCAGATACCTACAATCACAAAATTAAATTAGTAAGTCCCGGTGGAAATTGTCAAACAGTTTTGGGAAATGGTACTGCTGGGTTACAAGATGGTCAAGGTAAGAATAGCCGCTTTTTTGAACCTTCGGGATTGAGTGCTATGGATTCATATCTATATATTAGTGATACCAATAACCACGCCATCCGCCGCGTAGATTTAGATACTTTTGAGGTGACAACGCTAGAGTTTCTTAGGTTATGTTCGCCGGATGTTTGTATTCCACCTAAATTATAAAAGATTTTAAATAATGTTTTTGAGCGATCGCTTGTATGCAATTAGTAATTTTTGATATTGATGGTACACTAACAAATACCTATAAAATTGATGAAAATTGTTTTGTACGTGCTTTTGCATTGGAATTTGGCATTTTTGGTATACAGACAAATTGGGCTGAATATGCACATACCACAGATTCTGGAATTACCCAGCAAATTTTTCTTGAAAAATTAAAACGTCTTCCTTCAAATGAAGAGTTAGTTAGAATCGAAGCACGTTTTATTAGTTTACTCCAGGAAGCGTTTATTAATAACCAAGATTTATTCAGCGAAATTCCTGGTTCTGCAAATGTATTAGCTAAATTACAGTTAAATCCTGATTGGTGTGTTGCGATCGCAACTGGTGGTTGGTGTGAGTCTGCGAAACTAAAACTTCAAAAAGCTAACTTACAAATAGAAGGCATTCCGTTAGCTTCGGCTAATGATGCACTTTCACGAGAAGATATTATTAAAACAGCGATTATCAAAGCGAAGAATATTTATCAAGTTGAAAAATTTCAGAAAATTGTTTTTGTAGGTGATGGTGTTTGGGATGTGAAAGCAGCTTATCAGTTGAATATTGCTTTTATTGGAATAGGTGATACTAAATTAACAAATGTAGGTGCTACAAAAGTAATGAAAGACTTTACAAAATTAGAAGAGTTTATGAAAATATTACAAGCCGCAGCAATTCCGAAATTTTCTATGAACACCATTCTCCACATTACCAAACGCCAACAATGGGAACAAGCAAAAAATCTCGGTACATATCGCGCTGATTCGTTAGATAGTGAAGGTTTTATACATTGTTCAAAATCAACGCAAATACTCAATGTTGCAAAGAGATTTTTTGAGAATCAAAAAGAATTGGTACTACTTTTTATTGATTTTGAAAAAGTACAAGCTGAAATCCGCTATGAACCTGCTGAAATAGGCGAATTATTTCCTCATATTTATGGTGAATTAAATATTGATGCTGTGTATCAGGTGATTGATTTTGAAGCTGGGGAAGATGGTTTTTTTAAGTTACCGCAAGAAGTTATAGATTTAGAATAACGTAGATGCTTCGGCTTGCCGCAGGCTACCGCAGAGGCGCGGAGGACACGGAAAAGTAGAGAATTTAAGTGATCGCTTTTGGGGCGTTTGCTACATCCAATCCGGGAAAATTCCCTTTTCGCTCATCTCGAATTTGAGTAAAAATGAAATTATTTAACAACTAACATCCTATGGTTACTCTTCAACTCAGCCAAATTCGAGTCCCACCAGGGCAAAGAATAATACTGGAAGATGTGAGTTGGCAAGTATTTGAAGCAATTCTCAGCGAGTTAGGGGAACATCGCAGAAGCCGAGTAGCATACAGCCAAGGAACGTTAGAAATTATGGCTCCATTACCAGAACATGAGCGATCTAAGGTAATCATCGGAGACTTGGTGAAAGCTTTGTTAGATGAACTCGATCTCAATTGGGAGTCTTTAGGTTCAACTACCTTTAAGCGAAAAGATATAAGTGCAGGTATTGAACCTGATGATTGTTTTTATATTCAAAACTATAAGTTAATGATTGGGAAAGACAGGATCGACCTAAGCGTTGACCCTCCTCCAGATTTGGCGATTGAAATTGATGTCACCTCTAAAACCCAAATTAGTGCCTACGAAGCGTTAAGAGTACCTGAAATTTGGCGATATGAAAACAAAAACCTAGAAATTAGCTTGCTGCAAGGTGAACAATATGTGAAGTCTCTCATCAGCCCCACATTTCCTACTTTTTCTATCATGGAACTCATTCCCCGGTTTGTGGAAATGGCACGAACTACAGGAATGAGTTCAGCACTTAAAGTATTTCGACAATCGGTAAGAGAACAAATACAAGACAGCTAAGGCAATAGAATTCGCGGGTACACGAACTCTCGTTCGCTAAGGTAGAATCAAGATTTTGCCTGGGTAGACGCGATTTCTAACCGCCAAATTAAAGGCATTCCGCGCTTTACTTAAAGAAGGGGAATTAATATAAAGTAATTGTGACCGAATTTAATTTACAAATCCAAGAAAATAGCGATCGCTTGTCTTCTCCTATGGAGGATGCTGTGCATAGCTTGCTTCCCCTTAGGAGTTCGATACACTGCGTCAACACTAAAGGCGATCGCCTTGACCGTTACCTTTCTCAAGAATTACCAGACTTATCCCGTTCCCGCATCCAACAGTTAATCGAACAGGGTAATGTCCAACTTAACGATAAAGTTTGCACATCCAAGAAGATCAATGTCAAAGTAGGCGATCGCATTACTCTCGAAATACCAGAAGCGCAACCTTTAGAACTGCAAGCAGAAGATATCCCCTTAGATATCCTCTACGAAGACGATCAGTTACTTATTCTCAACAAACCCGCAGGCTTAGTTGTCCATCCTGCGCCCGGTCATCCAGATGGCACTTTGGTAAATGCCCTGTTGGCTCATTGTCCCAATTTACCAGGAATTGGGGGAGTCCAACGTCCGGGAATCGTCCATCGATTGGATAAGGATACAACGGGGGCGATCGCGATCGCTAAAACAGAAGTTGCCCATCATCACCTACAAGCCCAACTCAAAGCTAAAACTGCACGGCGAGAATACTTGGGCGTAGTTTACGGTGCGCCAAAAACTGAAAGTGGCACCATAGACTTGCCTATTGGTCGCCATCCCCAAGACCGCAAAAAAATGGCGATTATACCCGTTGAACAAGGCGGACGAGTCGCCGTCACTCATTGGCAAGTACTAGAACGCCTCGGTAACTTCACCTTAATCCACTTCCAATTAGAAACTGGACGCACCCATCAAATTCGCGTCCACAGCACCAAAATGGGCCATCCAATTGTCGGCGACCCAGTTTATGGTTCTGGTCATTCAGTAGGGGTAAATTTGCCTGGTCAAGCACTGCACGCTTGGCGACTAAAATTGCAGCATCCCCTATCTGGGGAGTTGGTTGAGGTGACAGCGACTCCTCCTACCCATTTTACAAAACTTGTGGAGATGTTAAAAAGACGAATTGCACTTTAAGCTCATCCCACGCCTGAAAGCAGCACCATTTTACAGACATTGAGCATTGAGAAAAAACCATATCCCATAACCAATGCCCAATGCCCAATGCCCAATACCTGTTAACAACTAGCGTGCATCAGACATGGGATAGAGTCTGTTTCACTAGTTATATCTAGATGAAACTCCTACATAACCCAGGACTTATGCACGCTATAAATGATCAAATGGATGTACTAGCCAGCCGTCGACCAAAAATCGTTATTTAATTCCTGCCAGTTGTCGATAAGGTACAGACTTTTCGATATCGATGTTGAATGACGAGATCCTTTGTGGTGGATTGCCAGCAGCATTGACACTTTGTGCCATAGACAAGAATAGAGCTGGATCGCCAGCCTTGGGCTTTTGTTCTTGTGGAAGGAATCTGCGTACTTCGACCTGCCAAATAATTTGGGGGAAACCCAGTTTGGCCCGGTGGTAATCTTCGTATCGTGGAGATTTGATGTTGAATGGCAACTCACCCTCAGATTGAGATGGCAGTATCCGACGACGCTGATAGGGCACTGTGGAGTATCCAAAATTGCTCAGGTACTCTTCGGTGTTGAGCACTTCATCAATAAAGCCTCTAATTCCCTTGGTAGCGACTACAATTGACCAAGCGATTTTTTCCCGCTCGTTGTATGGGTCGCGCCCTAGAACCCGTTGGATTACTTGCTCAACAAAGCGATAATTATTGTTGAGGTCGTAGAAGCTCTTCTTAAAGGTATTGGAAAGCACTAACCCACGAATAAAGTCCCGCACTGTAATTTGTCCATTACGGAGTTGGGACTCTAGGAATGTTTCGCGATCGGCAACAAAGGCATAAAAGAAAAGTTGACGATATGCAGCTTCGATCAGAACATCTAAATCTGACGGGGAAAGTATATTGTCTGTAGTAAAAATCCTGGGCTGTTCATCACCAGGTACTTCATATGCAGCTACACGCTGGTTTTGACTTGAAGGGTCATATTCTAACAGAGGAATTGCCACTCTAAAGCCTCCATGTTCTTAATTAAAGTTAACAACTTTAAATCACATATTAAGGGAGTAGATGTATCAGAACCTCAGATTCTGATAAAATTTCACGAAACTTAACTAAGGGTAATTTAAGTATTCTTAGGAAAAACGATTAGCCTCATGGATTCCACCCATAGCTAATCAATCAAGGCAGTGAAGCTTCCAGCTTAATGACTACGTAAATGACTAAAAAATTTTGTTCACATGTTTTAGATTAGGAGATTCAGTTTCACCTTTTTGAATTGAAGCAATAATTTTTAACATTTAGCAAAAGAAATTAATGAGGCATTGGGTACAAGAGGCAGAGGGGCAGGGAGAAGGGTGCAAGGGAGAGAATGAGTAATTAGTAATTTACCTCTTTCCCCCCTTTGCTTCCTCTGCCCCTCTGCTTCTCCTGCCTCCCCTGCCTCCTTCAGCGACCTATCCAAAATTCCAGGGGATCTATGGTTGATTTACAGTGAGGCCAGCTACGCAAAGTTGTTTCCATCCCTGCCTCCCAGTAGGGCGGTTCCAATCCTAGTCCCAAACATAGATGAGATAGGATGCTAGCAAACTGCTCATTGTGACCAAAGTCTCCTAGATGGGCATGGGCGTATTCATGGACGACTAGACCAAACCAGTCTCTAGGTGAAACTCGACCGACATCTACCAGAATAGTGATCGGGTTTGTGAGAATGTTACACAGCCCATCTATGCCGAAGGATTGAGCTATGGGTACTGCAAAAATTTGGATGTGGCGACGCTCTTGGGGATGAAAGCACTCGTGACAAACTTCCAGATAGGCGTTGATCTGAGCGTTAACGGTGTTAATATTCTCCCCGATCCAAGTGCAAATGGGGATGCGATCGCGCAGGTTATCAAACACATCCACCATACCCGGCTCTAGGGCAAGTCCCTGTACCAAATGCAGATAATCTCGCCCACGAGTAAAAGCATCACTTTGTTTGAGATAATTCACCAGCCTAAAACTGAATAAAACTGTCTTTTTTCCAGAACATCCTGCCCTTGTTTTTCTCTTACTTCTTCTGTGCTGGAAACCTCAACAGAAGTTTCAATCCGGGTTTCTGTACAAAATGATGCCGTGCTGAAGCCGCCAAACCGTTTGACTGTACTGGTTCGCATTCGCATATTTGGGCTGGCGAACCAAAACCGTTCAATGGAACTCATTGTTTCGTATTCGGTTGTCAACACTAGTCCGTCTTCATCATCCATGTGAAAAAGACCAACTACAGGCACAATTTCGGCATAGCCTCTTTCGCGAAGTAATTTACCAACCCTTGGGTTATCACCATCAGGCACGATCGCAAATATGGTTTTTCCCTGATGGTTCTCCTCACCCTCTCTATCCCAAGCCATTGTACCTAGCCAACGCACACGCGACCCTCCTACTGAAAGGCTGGGGTCAATCTCGTGGTACTGGCACAGTTCAATGATTTCTGGATGATCGGCATCCAGAGTTTCTACCTGTATATCCGACTCTCCCGTCTCTGAGCGCTTGAAGGCCAGATGATGAGTTGCACGTTGCGATCGCCACTTACCAGCACTTAGCTGAAAAAATTCCATTGCGTCTATCAATCTTCTGACTCCTACTTATTACTCCTGCGGATGATGTTTTACGAGCTTTTTCTTTTTAAAGTTGTTGGTATATAAACATTCTAAACATTACAGCGATTAGCGGTCAGCTTCAATAAACTCCCTACAAAGGGTGAGGCAGACATGTTGTCATGTAATTGTAAACTTTTATAATCATGGTTTCGTATAGCTTGACAATGTAGACGTTTTAATATCTCAGTGCTAAAATACTAGAAAGCGATGTCTACGACAGCCAACGCCCTCACAGTAGCGGTAACAACAAATACCCTTCGATTCAGTCAATCCGAGGAGTGAATGATGGACTTCCCAATCGAACTAACCTTAGAGCAACAGTTTCGCTTACAAAATTTGAAAGACCAGGTAAAGAATTTGAGCCAAGAAGAGGCTCAGGAATTTTTGTTAGAAGTTTTACGGCAGATGATGGTGAAAGATAATTTGGTCAAACATCTGCTCAAACAAGCTTGATACAAGCTTGATAAAGTAAAAAATAAAATTTTTTTCTTAAGACTTACGCAGTGGCAGAGTTCCATTGAAACGCGTAAGTCTTAATTTTTTGCCCAATTTCGGCTAAATTTGACTTTTTTGTCAGACTAGTCGAGTTGCAGGTAAATATTACAGATTGTTACTTTGTCTCTCATAGTAAAGACTAGGGTACTATTGATCCCCTATGTTTTTGTTTGGCTACTCGCAGTTAATCTGATCGAGAACACGCCAGAAATAATATCCGCCATTTGTGAATATTAAGGAGAACTCATGGTTCTTGATGCTTTTTCCAGAGCTGTAATTGCAGCTGATGCCAAAACCGCTCCTATCGGTGGTGCTGACTTAGCAGCCCTCAAAAGTTTCATTGCTGAAGGCAACAAGCGCCTTGATGCAGTTAATGCAATCGCCAGCAACGCTAGCTGTGCAGTTTCTGACGCCATTGCTGGGATTGCTTGTGAAAACACAGGCTTGATTCAATCTGGTGGTAACTTGTATCCCACTCGCCGGATGGCTGCTTGCCTGCGCGATGCTGAAATCGTTCTGCGCTATGTAACTTATGCGCTATTGGCTGGCGATTCTTCCGTATTGGACGATCGTGCTTTGAACGGTCTGAAAGAAACCTACACAGCTTTGGGCGTACCCACTGGCTCTTCTGTACGGGCTTTCCAAATCCTGAAGGCTATCAGCGTCGCTCACATCACCAACACCAACACTGAAGCTAACGCTGGTAAAAAGTTCCGCAAACTGGAAGTTGTTCAAGGCGACTGCTCTGCTTTAGCTGCTGAAGCTGCTAGCTACTTCGATCGCGTTATTTCTGCTCTGAGCTAATTGCTCATGGCTAAAGGCTATTAGCCAAACAAACTGAAATTAAAACTCGATCAAATCTAATCTGGAGTATAAAAAGCAATGAAATCAGTTATCACTACGGTTATTGGATCTGCCGATGCAGCAGGTCGTTTTCCAACCACCTCTGATCTAGAATCCGTTCAAGGTAGCATTCAACGTGCTACAGCTCGTCTAGAAGCTGCTGAAAAGTTAGCTTCTGGTATCGATAATGTAGCTAAGGAAGGTTATGATGCTGCATTCAAGAAATATCCTTACCTGAGCCAAGAAGGTGAAGCTGGCGACACTCAAGGTAAGAAAGACAAGTGCCTCCGCGACATCAAGCACTACCTACGCTTGATCAACTACAGCTTAGTTGTGGGCGGTACTGGCCCTCTGGATGAGTGGGGTATTGCAGGTGCTCGTGAAGTTTATCGCTCTTTGGGTCTGCCCACCGCTCCTTACGTTACCGCGTTGACTTATACTCGCGATCGCGCTTGCTCTCCTCGCGACTTGTCTCCTCAAGCGTTGGTTGAGTTCCGCGCTCTTCTCGACTACGTAATCAACTCCCTTTCATAGTAATAGGGATTGACTAGACGTAGACGAGCGATCGTCATACTCTAAAACTCAGGGACTCTCAGTCTGTTGCTTTGCCTCTATCAGGTTGAGTGATTGACCAGGAGTCCCTCTGTTTTGTTGTAAGTCACTCTTGTAAAAAACTCAAAATTAAATTGTTACGCAAATAAATATTGCATATTTTTATTTATAAGGGCCTTCCTTTCTCGTTGAGCAATTGTATTTAAATTGCTGATTAGTGATTTGGGATTTTCATTACCCACTCCCCTTCAATAAACCGATGACAACAGATTCTCTATTTGAACAATTGAAACACCCCAACCCCAATCTGCGGGAACGAGCCATGTGGGAATTGGCTAATGCCCGTGATGAAAATACTATTCCTCGCCTGATGGGTATTTTGGATGAGGAAAATGTCACCTACCGTCGAGCTGCGGTAAAGGCACTAGGTGCTATTGGTACAGATGCAGTACCACCACTGGTAGAGTCATTAGTAAATAGCGATAATGCAACCATTCGGGGTAGCTGTGCTAAGGCCTTGGCACAGGTTGCTGCTAACCATCCCGATGTTCCCTTCCCGGCTGAGGGTTTACAAGGATTGAAAACAGCACTCAATGACCCAAATCCCGTTGTTTATATTGCATCAGTGATGGCGCTGGGTGAGATTGGTTCTCCTGCCTTTGAGATTTTGGCTGAAGCTTTGAAAACAATAGATAATGTTGCGCTGGCTGTAGCGATCGTCAACGCACTCGGTTCGATGGGTGATATCCGAGGAGTGGAAGTATTGACAGCATTGACAAATGATGAATCTGTCGATCCGTATGTTCGTGAATCAGCAGTGAGTGCTTTGCCCCGATTGGATCAGGTGATTAATTATCAGAGATGATAAGCGATCGCTTTTAAATACAACTACTTTTATCAAAGCGCGGTCGTATTCCTCTTCCGTCTCAATCACCTTGGGAGCAACTTCTGAACTTTTAAAATAAGAGAAAGATGTCGAGATGTAAATCTACATCACCCTATTCCCAAGCATCTTCCTCTAACTGTCTCTCAATTTGAGAAATTGCCAATTTGATTACCGCCTGAACTCCTGCTTCTTTTTCTACAGTTAATGCGGCTTGCAGAGGTTCTAAAGCAGCACCATCGCCAATTTTCATCAATGCCAGAGCCGCGGCTTTTCGAGTATCCCAATCGGCATGATGCAGTAACTCGACGAGATTAGGAATTGCTGGTCGATAGCTTAGGCTGCCCAAAGCAGATGCTGCTTCACAGCGCACAATTTCAGATGGATCGGTGAGAGCGTTAACTAAAATATTAAATGCTGCTTCTTCAGTGCCTTCTTGAGCAATTTTAGCGATCGCCCCCACTACCGCAGCCCGAACTTCAGCCGAGTCGGAGTTAATCTCTCGATATAAATGCTCCTTCGCCTCTGCCCCAATAAATCCTAACGCCCATACCGCATGTCCTTTGGCACTTTCTGGATACTCGGTTGACGCTAAGATTTTCAGCAACGCTGGCACCGCAGCCTCACCTATTTTGGCAAGCCCCCCCACCGACGAGGTTTTGACCACCGTATCTTCATCATTTAAGAGGGCATTAACCAAGGTTGGAACTGCGATCGGGTCAGCGATCAGTGTCAGAGTTTTAGCGCTAGCTCTGCGTACAACTGGGTTGGGATGATTTGCTACAGCTTCCATCAATAAAGGGGTCGCTGGTTTACCGATTTTACCCAACGCCTCTGCAAAACTCAACCTAACCATCCCCCGTGAGTCTCCCATACTCTCAATCATCTGCTTGAGTAGCTCTTGGTCATCCGGGTTGAAGGTGTTTAAGCCTAATTGCTCACTGACTGCTGCAAGTAAAGCATCAGTTTCTGCCTGGGACAGATTTAACGAATCCGTCCCAGATTGAGTTTCGGAGTTGAGCATATGACTTTTAGCTAAATTATCAAGATGGATTATTAGTTGCTGACACTCAGAGCAGCTTGCTGATCGCGTAGTTCCTGAAGAGCAGAATCAATTTTGGCAAGCTCAGGCTCCAGTTTTGCCATAACATTTACTCTCATCAACTTAGCCCGTTTTGCTGTTTCCGTAGTTTCTTGGATTAGACGTTCTCGATACTGCTCAAGTTCTGCAATCACTTCTGCTACATCCTGAGCAGTTACGTTCTCGGTTGTTGTAAGTTCTGAGATTTCATCCATAACTTTTGTTTCCTAAATGCGTGTTTATATGAATGATGTGTAGTCAGTGTTCGACTATCGTTTGTACTTGGTTACTTGCTAAAGACCAGCACTTAGCTGTTACATAAAACTGAACAATTGGCAAGAGGCAACTAAATTAATAGCTGACAAATGCATATATTCCGATCTTCTCAGATCGCGTTACCACTGGTAAAGCCTTTGACGGAAATCTTCAAAAATCGAAACCAATTACAGCCTTCGATCCAAGATATGATAAGTCTTTTAGGCTTTTTTGATTGAAAATGCAATTGCACAGCATGGTCTAGTATTGTGCAAAAACTGTTCAATAGATTTCTTCTAGTGGAAAGATATCTCCCCGCAAGTAGGACTCAAAATTTTTCTTAAAGTATTGAATGCTCGTCACATTCGGCTCATCGCTTTCTGTTGGCGTAAATTCATAAATTGGTACTTTTTCCCTCACCAGCTTGACCAAGCTAGGATGAAGCTGCTCAAAAGAATCTACTCTAAATATTGTTGTTTCAAATCTTAATTTAGCTGGATGAGCATATCCTAACTTCATCCAGGGTAACCAAGGACAATCCCTCGCCCACTTAGCAGGAGGGACATCAGTTGCATCGGGTCGGCAAGTATTTGATATAAAGTACTCGACTCCCTTAAACTTTTCTCCAGGGCAATAGTCTGAATATTTGCTATCTCCTGCTAAGGGATGCGGGTATTCTAAAGGAATTTCCATGACAGAGGTAATATATCCGCTGCCTTTGGGTATGACAAATTTCTTTGGTTTAACTGAGCCTTGGACAATTCGGTTGGCAATGTGTACCACTGGTACTGCTTGACTTGCTGTTGGTGACTTCCAAAAGTGGAGAATCTCTTGCGTGTCTGGGTCACAAAATAAACCCAACTCTCTATTGATGCGATACCCGGCTTCACCGGACTCAGGATCGGGCTTGATAAATACTTTGGTAGCATTCATCCCAATAATAGAGAATAATTTTTCCTTTGGCTTGTCTGGTGTTTCTTGCCACCAAATTTCCCCAGACCAATTGTAATAAAGCTGTAACCCATGATTTTTTCTGTAAAAATCGAGGTTATTAAATTCGTAGTCATCTAAATAATCACTCATATTTGTTCTTCTCATCCTCAAATGGGTGCGTAGACGCTTTTTCGGCTTGTCTTAAACATCACAGCTACAACCCAATCGCTCAGTGAGCGAATTTTGTTTTGGGCTAAACTCCAGCCTAACTAGCAACTGCATTTTTTAGTAGTTCAATCCCCAAACATAATTTATCGCTATTTCCTAGTACCCAGTCCCTAGTACGATAGTAAACGTGACATCTGAGCAATTATCCAAGAGCCATTTACAGATCAATGGATAAACGTTTTTTTAAAATGTTTGGGCTAACAGAAGAACAAGCGATCGCAATTATCGATACACCATTAGAACAACTCGAAGACGCTTCTGATAAATATATAGCTGTTTCCCATCTAATTAACTTCCCCACTGAGCAATCGATCGCGGCTTTGGTACGGGCGATTGAAACCAGTAAGCCTGATGAGTTAGACCACCGGATTGTCCGACGCAAGGCTGTGGAAAGTCTGGGGCGATTGCAGGCCGAATCAGCTTTACCTGTAATTCGGCAGTGTCTGAAAGATGATGATATTTATACTGTTGAAAATACCGTGTGGGCGATCGGGGAAATTGGGACTAAAGATCCAGAAATTCTCGAAGAGGTGGCGCAACTACTCGATAAACCAGGTCAAATCTATCGAGTCATTATTCACACTCTAGCTAACGCTGACTATCAGCCGTCCCTTGAACGTATACGGAAATTTACCCAAGTTGAGGATGAACCTACCCGTAGTGCTGCGATCGCTACAGTTTGTCGCTTCACTGGTGACTACTCCCAAATCACTGAGGTGATGGCACTGCTGCAAAGTTCCAGCGTCAATGCACGGCGTGGTTGCATTCAAGACCTGATTGATTCACGCTACTACAAAGCCATCCCAGAAATTGCCCGTTGTCCTGTATCTTTGGTGTTCCGCTTGCGAGGATTGCGGATGCTTTTGGATGCAGGTGTCCCCAGTAATGAAATTACTTTTACAGAAATTCAACCTTACTTAGAGCAAGTACTCTATGACCATCCCAACGACCTCGATCTAGTACATGAGTATGATGCTACTCCTGTTCTGGATTTTGTAATTAACGAACTTTACGAAACCGATTTTGGACGCTGCTATTTAGCAACAAAAACCTTACTGGATATCTATCCACAAGAAGCACCCCAAGCACTTATAACAACTTATTCGGACAAGGCATATAACGATTATGGCGCTCATTATCATGTCATGAAACTTTTCGGCTGGCTCAAATATGCTCCCGCCTACGATGTATTAGTAGAAAACCTGCACAACCGCGAACCTCAGTTTCAGAAATCCCGTGCAGCCTGTGCGATCGCTCTTGGTGAATTGGGTGATTCACGAGCAATTCCTGAAATCAAAATTTGCCTAAATACGCCGATTTGGGACTTGAAATACGCTTGTTTATTAGCGCTAGACCGTTTAGGAGACTCGTCCGGTCGGGAAATTTGCGATCGCGATCGTGACTGGTTAATTAGAGCGAAAGCGACGAGTAATCAATAGTTAGAAATTATCCAATCAATTTTAGATTTTTATTTCAATCCAAAATTAAAAATCTAAAATTTCCAGAGTCAAGAGTTATATCATGTTTGCTTGATTACTTATTAAACCTTTAAGAGATAACCCTAGTTAGCAGTCTCAGCTAATTTGGGTAAATACCTTTTTCCTTAGATTTGTAATTAATGGCTTTTCAAGATAAGAATGGATTACGCATCCCATAACTACTGCTAGTATAACAATTAGAAATGCATTAACATTGTAATATATGTTTGGATTTGGAAATAGGTATAAAATATTAACTTTATCTGTAAATTTAGTGAAAACTTTACTGATATTACCTAAGAAAAAACCGTGTGTTAAATATATAGAATAAGACGCATTACCTATATAAATTAGAATTTGTGGTATATTTACTGTCTTTGATAGTTCTAAATAAACAGATCCTATAATCAACAGCGTAAATGGAATACCATAAGCTAGTGATGGGGGGATACCTGAAACATCAAATTCCTTATATTTTGTATTTATAACTGATACAACTAACAGAAAAAGTGAAGCGTAAATTAATGATGTTGCAAACTTAAATTGATATTTAGATATCGTATAGGCAGCTAAACAACCTAGCACAAACTCTAGATTACGTTCGTTAAATATAAATCTAAGCAGAAAACTTTCGTCGATTGGTAATAAATTTAAAAGATTGAGAAATATGCCAATTATCCAAGCAAAAATTATTGACTGGGAAATTCTTGTATTTTTCAATATTAGTAGAGCAAATATACAGTAGAAAAAAACTTCATAACTAAGCGTCCAACTGACACCAATAAAACTACTCTCTAGAATAGAATGGTTTTGAGGTAGCAATAAAACAGCCTTGATAATTTCGTCTGCACTTCGCTGATAAATGTTATCTTTATTAGTATTAAATAAAGAAGCTAAAATTTTGATGCTTAAAATACTCCAATATAATGGATATACGCGGATAAATCTTTTAAAGATGAAAGACTTGAACTTATTCGCTTTACCTATATCAGATTGATGAATATAAAATATAATAAATCCACTGAGTACGAAGAAAAAATCCACGCCTATCCAACCGAAATGAAATATTTGTAATAAATCACCTTGGTGCATCTCACGGGAAAGTATTATATTCCCGTGGGTTAAAACTACCAGTACAGCAGCGACGCCGCGATATACTTGTAGCAAATTTAATTTTTTGTTCATAGTGTTTCTAGAGTTAGTTGTAGGAACTAAATAAATGATTTAAATCAGTAAATGCCAAAGATGTTATGAGTATTTACTTTCCCTCTCAAGCAGGAAATTCAAAAGTAGGAGGATAGGAGGAGATGGTATTATTCAACAGCAAAGGCATGTAGACGTTGTGCTACTTTCACCAACTTCCCCTGATTTAGAAATTGGAAGTCCTCCGGGTTCATTTGACCTAGATCGTCTTTGCCGATTCGATTTACTTTAGTTTCAATTACCTGACTGAGGTATACTACCATATACATCATCTGCCGCGTCAAGAAATATACAGACACTGTTCAGGAAATTAAATTTATCAAATTGGCAAGTTTCTGAAACAAAAAAACTCATGAGTAGCATTTTCAGGCTAATCTGAATGATGCTCTCACGAGTCACAAAAAGTAATTATTTAGGCAGATCAGGACTTACTACTGGTGACTGCTTCGTTTAATACTAACTCTGGTTTTGGTGTCTCCTCTTCTTCTGGCAAACCGTAAATTGACCTGTACAACTTCACGTACTCTTTGGCAGATTGATGCCAACTAAAATCTTGGGCCATGCCCCGTTTTTGTAGTTCTTGCCATTGCGGTTTGAAACGGAAGCCTTCCCAAGCCCGGATCATAGAGGTGAAAAGGTCTAGCGGTTCATAGCGGTCAAAGCAATAACCAGTGCCTGCTGCATTTTCGGGGTCGTGATGGATTACGGTGTCAACTAATCCACCTGTGCGGCGGACAATGGGCACAGAACCGTAGCGCAAAGCCATCATTTGGCTAATACCGCATGGTTCAAAACGACTGGGCATTAAGAAGGCATCAGTACCAGCGTAGATCCGGCGAGACAGGGCATCGTTATACAGTAAGTAAGTTGCCATGCGTCCGGGGAAGCGGGATGCTAATTGCCACATCTGAGTTTCATAGTAGCGATCGCCTGTCCCTAACAGCACAAACTGTGCATCTGTATAAGATAGGAAGCGATCGAGGATTTGCAATATCAAATCAATGCCTTTTTGTTCCACTAATCGGGTCACAATCCCAATTAAAAAGGCTTTGGAGTTGACTTCTAATCCTACTTCTTCTTGCAAAGCAATTTTGTTAGCTTTGCGTTTATCTAAAGTATCAGCAGTGAAGGTTTGAGCAATGTATTTGTCATTTTCTGGATTATAAACTTCAGTATCAATACCGTTGATAATCCCAGATAATTTACCGCTAATAAAAGACAGCAAACCTTCTAAAGTTTCACCATAAGTTGCTGTCTTGATTTGCTCGGCATAGGTGGGCGAAACTGTATTTACCTTATTGGCAAATTGCACCGCTGCTGCCATTGTGTTGTGTCCTTGCATATACCAGGGACACCAAGTAATTTTCTCTAAATACCAACGCCACGGCCCTTGATAAGCCAGGTTATGAATGGTAAATACTGTGGTGATATCAGGATCTTGGTGCATCCATACGGGAATCATCCCCGTGTGCCAATCATGGCAGTGGATAATTTCTGGCTTCCAGTAATTCCAGGCAAACTCGGCTGCACCATTGGAAAAAAAGGTGAACCGCCAGTCTTCATCATCTCCAGAATAAATCCGGCGGGGCAGGAAAACGGGATGTCCAAATAAGTACAAGGGAACATCAGTACCAGGCAGAACGCTTTCATAAACAGCAAATTCCTGGAACATCGCAGATCCCCGCCAGATGGGTTCTTTGGGAATTTCCATTTTGTCTGGCAGGAAGCCATAGTAAGGCAAGAATATCCGCACATCATGCCCCATTTCTCTCAGGACTTTGGGTAATGCCCCGACAACATCACCCATTCCTCCTACTTTGGCAATGGGTGCTGCCTCTGCTGCAACAAATAGAATCCGCATGGTAATTTTTGCTTCCCCGATTCTCTCTATATTTGTCAAATTAACTTTCTGATCCCGACCAACGCGATTTGTCGCGTCTGGCACATCTTTAGTGCAACGGCGATCAATTCTTATCTAATCACATCGGCTTGCCCAATTCCTTAGGAACCGCGCTGAATCACCGCAAAAATTTCTTCTAAAATTTCTTGCGCTCCCTGTTGCCGCAACAGTTCTGCTAGTTCTTGACCTAGCGCTTCGGCTTTGTTTGCAATCCCAGTGACGGTATCTTTTACGAACTTTTGACCATCTACACTGGCGACTATCCCTGTTAAGGTCAAATTCTCACCAGATATTTCTGTATTTACACCAATAGGTACTTGACATCCACCCTCTAAAGAACGTAAAAAAGAACGTTCTGCGAGACAGCGATCGCGTGTTTGGGGATGTTCGATCGCTTTGAGTAGAGATAGCAATTCACTATCATCAGCACGGCATTCTATCCCTAAAGCACCTTGTCCAACGGCATGGAGGGAGATTTCTTTGGGGAGAATTTGATGAACGCGATCGCTCATTCCCAATCTTTCTAACCCTGCTGCTGCCAAAATTAGGGCATCATATTCGCCTGCATCTAGTTTTGCCAACCGTGTAATCAAGTTTCCCCGCACATCTTTAAATGTAAAGTGGGGGAAGTGGTGGCGTAACTGTGCTAATCGCCGCAGTGAAGATGTACCGATTACTGCACCTTCTGGTAAAGTATCGATTTGTTTATCTTTGTGCTTTTCATGCACCACTAATGCATCTGCTGGGTTTTCCCGTTCAGTAATTGCTGCCAGTGTTAACCCTTCTGGTAGGTGAGTCGGCAGATCCTTAAGGGAATGAACTGCAAAGTCAATCTCTTGATTGAGCATTCCAACTTCAAGTTCTTTAGTAAAAAGTCCTTTATCGCCAATCTTAGCTAATGCTACATCCAAGATTTTATCGCCTTGGGTAGACATGGTGTGGACTTCAAAAGTGATATCAGGATAGCTTTTCTGGAGTTGCTCTTGTACCCAGTAGGTCTGAACCAGAGCAAGTTGGCTTTTGCGTGAACCAATCCGAATAGTGCGTGGGGGACTAGAAACAACTGAAGTCATAAAACAATATATCAAACTAGGCGATAAATTCACTCTCATCTAGACTACCGTAGTCAGGGACTCATACTAATTTTGGGTTTTGGATTTTGGATTTTGGATTACAATTCTTTACCAAAAGCTGGTTTTAGGAATCTCGAACAATACTAATTAGACTTGCCTTCTAATGGGAGAGCGATCGCACAAGTTGTACCAACTCCTAATTGAGTGGTGATGTTAATATCACCTTGGTGTAAATCTACACACTTTTTCACCACTACCAATCCTAATCCTGTACCAGGAATACTTCTGACATTCTTGCCACGATGAAACGGCTCAAACAGTTGCTTTTGATCTGCTAACGGAATTCCAATACCCTGATCTTGAACCTGGAGAATCACTGTATCTGATTTAAACTCCAGACTCAGATGAATATTTCCTCCTTCAGGAGAATATTTAATCGCATTCAGCAGCAAATTAGACAAAATGGAACGCAACAACCTTTCATCCACACAGGCAGGAACAGCTTTTCCTTGACAAACAAAGCTAAGTGTGTGCCTCTCATCTGTACTCAGGCGCATTTCTTCCACAAAAGAACCGCAGAATCCTTCTAAATCGAGAAGTTTAGGATTAAATTCTAGTTTTCCTGTTTCAGCTCGATTGATAGTTAAAATATCGTCTAGGATTTGAACCATATTTTTGACAGAGAGTTGAATTCGCTGCAAGTTCCTCAGTCGCTTAGAAGAGTTATCCCATTCATCCTGACAGTTCTCTAGCAATTGAGCAGCTGCTAAGGCAGTACTTAAAGGAGTGCGAAACTCGTGAGATGCCATTGAGAAAAAACGTGTTTTAAGGACGCTGAGTTCTCTCTCGCGCTCTAGTGCCATCCGAATTTCATCTAACCGCTTGCGTTCTGTAATGTCGCGGCAGTTAACCATAATTCTAGTATCTGCTGTGTTATCTAGAAATTTCTGGCTAATAGCTTCTAGCATCCGCCAGGAGCCATCTTTGTGGCGACAACGAAACTCGATTGGGGCAGTAACCTCTGAACTTTGGATAGCATGAATAAAGCTATGGTAAGTATTAGCCAAATCATCTTGGTGAATGTAATCTAATAAGTTTTTACCAATTAGTTCTGCTGCTGGATAACCTAAAACCTTTTCTACAGAAGGACTTTCATAGCGAATAGAACCATCTACATCGAGAATTTTGACAATATCTAAAGCATTTTCAATCAATGAGCGGAAGCGTTCTTCGCTCTGGCGTAATGCCTGTTCAGCTTGTTTCCGCCCGGTAATGTCACGTTGTACAGATATCCAGTGAGTATACCAGCCGGTTTTATCAGCTACGGGGACAATGCTAAATTCATTCCAGAATTCAGAACCGTCTTTGCGGTAGTTAATTACTTGAACAGTGACTGGTTCCCAACGAGATAGGGCAGTCCAGACTTTATCTAGTTCAGCGCGACTTGTTTTCGCTCCTTGAAGAATACGGGGCGTTTTGCCTAAAACTTCTTCCAGGCTGTAACCTGTGATTCGGGTGAATGCTTCATTAACATAAATAATATTTGGCCCAGGTTCACCAATCGGTTGCGCTTCAGTGATAACTACAGCATCATTGGTATTTACAACTACAGATTGCAGCAAGCGAACCTGTTCTTCCTGTTGTTTTTGGTGTGTGATATCAGCAATCACTGCTACCATGCCGTTGATACTATCGTCGCTATCATGCAAGGGTGCAGCAGAAAAAACTATATCGATCGCAGTGCCATCTTTTTTAAAACGGCGCAATTCTACTCTGGTATAAGTTGTACCTTGCAATATACTTTGTTGGAGAGTATTGTATTCTTCTAATTGGTCGTCTAAAAAAATTGGGTTAGGACGATCTATCACCTCCGCCTCCGTCCAGCCAAACATCCGTTCCGCAGCAGGATTCCAGATTTTCACATTCCCTTCTAAATCAAGTGTGAAGATGGCCCGAGGAGAGGCAGTAATTAGAGCTTGCAGCGCGGCTTGGGTGCGTTGACGTTCGGCAATTTCGGCTCTGAGGGAGACATTAGCTTTAGCCAACTCTTGAGTCCGCTGTTGAACGCGGTGTTCTAATTCAGCATTGAGTGTTTGCAGCTGTTTGTAAAGTTCTGATTGTTGGATAGCGATCGCTACCTGGGTTGCAAGTTGCTTCATTAACTCAATTTCCCAAGATTCCCAGATGCGGGGGCGATCGCACTGATGAGCAATCAATAAGCCCCAAAGATAAGGGGTAGAAACAGGTGTTTTGCTGTCGCGTTGTTTATCTGCTTGGCGATTCTCTTGTAGAATTGGCACTACCAACTTGGCTTTGACACCGAACTGTTTCACAAAGTCTGCCAGACACAGTTCTACATCTGCTTGTTCAACATTAGCGATCGCGCGGGTTTTTCCTAATGAATAAGCTTGATGATATTCTCTAGGAAACACTTCTTCTGGAAAGGTTTCTCCTAATATTTTTGTATATTCAGGTAAAACTGTTTCAGTAATTGCGCTACCTGTGCCATCTTCCCAAAGGCGATAAATTAACACCCGATCTGCTTGGAGAAACTCACGCACTTCTGCAACGGTGGTAGTAAGAACCTCTTCCAACTCCAAAGACTCACGGATATGTTGAGCAATTTGGTTTACGAGTCTTTCTCGCTCAGTTTGTTGCCGCAGTATCACTTCTGCCCGTTGCCGTCTAGTTACTTCTAAGTTAAGAAAATAGTAAATTGTCCCTAAGGCAATAATGCTAAAGCCAATACAGATTGGAGCGAGATTGATAATACTAAAATCCGGCATGAGCATGGATAAGAGTGATTCGAGGCATCTGGTTTAGTTTACTGTTTTCTGCTCATCCATTAGTTTCAAACATTGATAAACTGAATGTAATACTTTCGGAGTGGCAGAAGTAATGAGTGTTGCAAAATCTGCATCCCTAACCCTGGAAGAGTTTCTCAAGTTACCAGAAACAAAGCCTGCAAGTATTTACATTGATGGTGAGATTCTCCAGAAACCAATGCCGAAAACCCGCCACTCCCGACTTCAGGCTAAGTTGATTAATGGGATTAACGAAGTCACAGAGAAAAAGCAAATCGCTTATGCTTTTCCAGAACTGCGTTGTACTTTTGGTGGTCGGTCAATTGTTCCAGATGTAGCGGTTATTCGTTGGCAACAAATTGAGTTTGACGAGCACGGAGAACTTGTAGATGATGTGCTAATTGCTCCTAATTGGACAATTGAAATTCTCTCTCCAGATCAGAGTTCCAATCGAGTTACAAGCAATATTTTGCACTGCCTAAAATATGGTTGTCAGCTAGGATGGTTGATTGATCCTGATGACCGCTCAATCCTTGTCTTTAAACCACATCAACAACCAGTATTTTGTCAGAGAGAAGATAGATTGGCTGTTCTAGATGGTATTGATTTAGAGTTGACAGTAGAACAAGTATTCGGCTGGTTAAAGATGAAAGCAGAGTGAGCAGTTCCACACGCCGATCATCTAAAATACCTGCCGCGATCGTGTGGTGATACTCATCTATTGTCCACTTCGCTGTAGTTACGGTCATAGAAACACTTTTTTATCACCTCTTACCTCACATCGTAACGCAGTCATAGAAGTTGCTAGGGCAAACGCATCTAAAGTATAAAAATCCTTTAATAGCAAGGGTTTCAGGGTTTTTAAATTTAGCCTATTTTTTTTGTCAATATCCTTATCCAGCAAGGGTTTCAGAAATACTGTGCGTTCGCCCTGTAGAAGTTGCTAGACATCAAAAAAACTTTAACAATTTTTATCAAATCTAGTGTATAAACCACCATACTTAAACCAGTATTGCCTTAACTGATGACAAGGCGTAAACAAACTGGCTTTGACACGATAAAGAAAAACCTGTCGATGATCGCCCATCCAAATTTTGTCAACTGGCTCAACGGAAATTAATGTTCCTCCTAAAACAGCTATACACTCGGTAAATCTCTCAACGCAAGAATAGTCTATAGTTTCAAATATAAAAAAGTGACCTGAACAGATTAAATGACGGCTTCTTATCCAACATTGGATCTTTTTATGCGCTTGTGGCGGCAACATTGTTTTGCTTCAAATAATTTGATATGAATGCAGTATTTACATCAATTTTTAAATGAATGAACTTATTGCATAACTAGTGTTTTTCTTATGCAGAGGCGCTCTAGGTGGAAACAAAAACGCTTAATTGCTTATTTTGCCTTTTTGAAAAGTTGAGTGCGATCGCTCATAATAGCGATCGCACTTTACTCAATTCTCAGCTAGTATCCGCCGAACTTTGGCAAGTAACCAAATACAGTTAGCCAAGTAAATAAGACAATCACTCCCAGTAGCGAAGCTAAGAGCCATAACACTACATCCCTGTCAGAACTGCGTAGGAAAGTTTGTAAATTAAAAGGCTCAACCTGCTTTCTTGTTATAGGAAGCGGCAATTTGTCACGATAATCTTCGCCATAACGAGCCATCCTAGCAAAAGGTAATTCCCCTTGAGAGTGTCCTTGTAAAATCCGTCGCCGTTGATAGGGGACTGTATTGTAACCAAAGTTAGCAATGTATTCCCCACTATCCACCAAAGCATCGATAAAACCTTGTAGACCTTTGGTGGCTAGCACAATCGACCAGGCTAGTTTTTCGCGTTCATTGTAAACCTCACGACCAAGGAATCGCTGTACGCATATCTGCACAAAGCGATAGTTGTTGTTGCTTTCGTAATTAAGCCGCCGAAATACATCAGATATTGCTAACCCTCGAATAAAATCCCTGACTGTGATTTGACCGTTTCTTAGTTGGGATTCTAAAAAAGGTTGGCGGTTGCTATCTAGCATCTGTTGTTCGTGGAAAATCTGGCGATAGGCTGCCATAATCAAGGCATCCATTTCTACTGACGATGGCAGATATTCGGCTGTATAAATTCTCGGTTGCTCGTCGCCAAGAATCTCAAATCCAGATACACGGTGATTTCGAGATGAAGGGGAGTAATTTAACAACGGAATAGGCATAATATTAAGGGCATTGGGAATTGGGAATGACTTGTAATTGCCGCAAAACTTTACTAGTTCACAAGGGTAATACTGGCAATCACACCACCTTGCTGGTGAATCCGCTGATACTCTTGCGATAGTTTATTAAAGGGCACAAGATAGACTTGGTTGCTGCGGCGAAATGGAGAAATCTGGTTTGCTGTTTTTGCCCGATAACCAGTGACTTCCAGTCGATACACTTTACCTTCATCACTAGCGGCTACACCATGACGAGTTCTAGAACCAAGTGGTGGATTGCGGAATGTCGCCCCATCGCTGGCTGGTGAAACCACGGCGGTAGGAGTACTTTGAATCACCAAGCTATTCAACCGAGGTTTTTTACCTACCAAGTTGCCTTTCAGACTGCTACTAGAAGCACCTCGGACTAATTGGAATATATGGGTAAACTGCACTATATTCTGACAGGCTTCAGTTTTATAGCCTCGAATATAAGGCACAATGTTTTCCCCGAAGGTATCTTGGTACTCGTTGCTGTTGAGATAGGAATCAATTTCAGCTTCAAAGCCAAATTCATCCAGAATATTACTGTGCGATCGCATTTCTTCCAAGTCAATAGGAGCACGACCAAGTAAATGCCTAAAGTTCAACTCAATTGCCCGATAACGAGGACAACTGCTGAAAAACCGGGAACGATATAACTCAGACTTTGCTACCAGACGGATAAATTCGCGGACGCTGATTTCACCGCGCTTAAACTGTGACTCAGGAACAGTGAGCCGCTCACTTTCCATCACATACGCATTTCCTAAAACCTGTCTGTATATAACGCTGATGATAGCCTCAAGTTCTTCTGGTGAATAACCAGGTACTCCTTCAATTGAGTGAGTGTCTTCAAACAGGCTGACACCTAAATGTGAACTTTGTCCAAAAGCCATTTTCTGAAAATCTCCTGGCTAAACATAGAGTTCTTTGGGAACGTCTAAAGGAGGTTATTAGAAACCTACATAGAATAGAAAATTACATAACAAAAGTAAGGAAATCGCTCAGGAAATGGTAAAGAAATCGGAAAGAAGCAACGAAATCTAAAAATTGTTACTTTTTGCAATATTTTCTCAAGGAGAGTTCGCAGATAGTTTTAAACATAACTAGTATGGTTAAAAAAAAATTATGCGAATTCTTTTAGTTGAAGATGATGTACGCCTTGCCGAAACTTTAGCAGAAGCCCTTACAGACCAGCGTTATATGGTTGATGTGGTGACAGATGGTGAAGCAGGATGGAATCAAGCCAAAATGCTGGATTATGATTTGCTGCTGCTGGATGTGATGTTGCCAGAACTCGATGGAATTAGTTTATGTCATCGGTTGCGATCGCACAGCTACAGTATGCCTGTTCTCATGCTCACTGCTCGTGATACTGTTAGCGATAAAATCACCGGACTTGATGCGGGAGCAGATGATTATGTCGTTAAACCAGTGGATTTGCAAGAATTATTTGCACGAATTCGCGCCTTGCTTCGTCGGGGTAATGTTTCATCGCCGCCGATTTTAGAATGGGGCAATCTGCACCTCAACCCCAGCACTTATGAAGTGAACTATGGGGAAAATATGCTACATTTAACCCCAAAAGAGTACGGAATATTAGAGTTATTGCTGCGAAATGGTCGTCGTGTCCTTAGCCGTAGCGTAATTATTGAACATATTTGGTCGCTAGAGTCTCCTCCAGAAGAACATGCTGTGAAAGTTCATCTCAGAAGCCTACGCCAAAAGCTCAAAGCAGCCGGAGCTTTTGAAGATTTTATTGAAACAGTTCATGGTATAGGTTACCGTCTCAAGCAACTCGACTAACTATAGCCTTTCTCGTACTCTGCCTTAAGCAGTTACGCATTTGTGCATCAGTTACAAGCTAAGGATGCACAACTAGCTGTGTGCCCCTAGTTCACTTAAGGGTCGGATTTGAGATATTCTTGTAATTGTTGGGTACGCAATTTTGTAGTATTTTCCAGACAACCAAAATAAATAGTAGGGGCAATACTTCCGCCCTCATATCTGCTTCTCTCAAACTCACAATTGGTATCTCGAAACTTGAGCCATGCTTGCTGTGCAGTAATCAATTTCTGTTTTCTAGACCTTTCTAATGTAGGTAGCAATTGTTGATAAACTTGATTCAGCTTTTTATCTGCATTCTGATAAGACAATTTCGTGCATTCATTAATTGCTGTTTGAGTTTGAGGATTATTGCAGTTAAGCTTTTGAACTAAGCGCATCTCAGGTAAATCAGGCATTGTACCTGCTATTCCCATAGTGCGAGTATCTAAAGCGCTGAGAGTTAGGATACTGGTCAAAACTAGTAATAAATGACGCATAGAAAAATTTTTATTGTTTAGTATAGGAATTTGATCTTTTCGGTAGCGTCAAACTCTGAATTCAGAGTGGTAAATGGTATGCTCCACAAATAAGTGTTATGGTTGGCGCTAAGTTTTTTATATTCTGGCTACCAGGACACTCCTGCGATCGCGTTTTGCTTAAAAGAAGCAAACTGCAACCGCACGGAATCGAAAGGGAAGAAAGCGATCGCTAGTATATATACTTATTGGACTGGTCAGGAAAAGGGATGAAATTTTTCTTTGAGCAAATAAAACATACATTTTTGTTAAAAGTATGATATCTATGACTAAAGAATTTTCATTATACGTCAAATTAGGGCAAAAGTCTTGCGTTTATCATTCAAATAACTGTATTCTTTATATTGTTGAAAATCATTTTTCACAAAAGCAATAACAAAGCATAATTTCAGGACATCGGAAAAAGTATTGCCTTGGAGAATCGATAAATGTCGAGATTAAACCAAAATATATGTATGCCGTTGTCGCTGGGCATTATGAGTAACAGGACTAACTCCAGAAATGAAAAATCAAATATTTTGTTGACGTGTGTAGTGTAACAAGGAATTCAAAATTTTTTTATCCCCTATCTTCTACACCCCATACCTAATCTGAACACAGAAGAGTATCGTCTAGTTTTTTAGGGTTTCATCTCTCTAATCGGGGCAAGAAATCTATTCTGTGCTGGCTGAGTTTGAGATTTCATGCCCATTTTATCAACGAATCACGACCAGGAAAATTATGACCTCTTTAGATCCTAATTTTTTTGACATTCCGGACAAAAGCCTAATCATCTTCGACCCAGCCGTTGATGACTATAAAAAACTAAATGGCAACAACTTGGAAGTCATCTTTAAAGACGTAGTAAATACAGAAGTCAGAACAGCAACTTCAGAAACACATAAGCTGCTGAAAGTTCCACCTAAGGAATTGCTAGCGCCTCCTGGTGATTTCAATCCGACGCTACTACTGTTTTTTGCATCTGTGACAGTGCTGGTGTTATCTAACTGTGGTTACTGGCTTTGGCACTGGCCAGACTGGCTGTGCTTTAGCTTTAACACTATTGCTTTGCATTGTGCTGGGACAGTAATTCATGATGCTTGTCACCAATCTGCTCACCGCAATCGAATAATTAATGCCATGCTAGGGCATGGTAGCGCCCTGATGCTAGGGTTTGTTTTCCCAGTGTTTACGCGAGTACATTTGCAGCATCATGCTCATGTCAACCATCCCAAAGATGACCCAGATCATTTTGTTTCTACAGGTGGCCCACTGTGGATGATTGCATTTCGATTCTTGTCCCATGAGGTATTTTTCTTTCGACGGCGACTGTGGCGCAAATATGAGCTAGTGGAATGGTTCATCAGTCGCTCAATAGTTGTTGCAATTGTTTATATCTCAGTTCAATATCATTTTTTAATGTACGTTCTCAATTTTTGGGTTGTACCCTCTGGTATAGTAGGCTTAATACTGGGTTTGTTTTTTGATTATCTGCCCCATCGTCCCTTTACTGAACGCGATCGCTGGAAAAATGCTCGTGTATACCCCAGTCCAATTCTTAATATCCTGATTTTAGGACAGAATTACCATTTAATTCATCATTTATGGACTTGTATTCCCTGGTATAAATATCAGTCTACATACTATCTGATGAAGCCTTTATTAGATGAAAAAGGCTGTTATCAAACTTCAGGATTACTACAAAAAAAAGACTTTTTAGAGTTTATTTACGATATTTTTGTAGGAATTCGGTTTACTCATCAAAAAAGTAAAAATAAAGATGAATCACAAGGTCGTGAATAAGCTGTTACGCATTTAATATCATTAGTCATTAGTAAATAACCAATGACTAATGACTAATGACTCATAGAAAATTAAAATTCCCTTGTGTGGGTTTCGATTTCATAATTAGGATCTTCAGTACCAAGCAGTTTGTCCCAGAACGTAAAATACAAACCGTAGTGTACTTTATACTTATTATGATGTATTGAATGATGCATAGAGCCGATAAGCCATCTTCCAATCCAGTAACTCTTAGATGAGGAAAATACCTCAAATCCGAGATGGGTAAACACTGCCCATACTGTCATAGTTATAAGTGCAGCAACTAAGGTGATGAAATGTAGCGGAACTATAAAGCTTACACCTACAAAGAAAAGTGCTTGGACTATCGCCTCTGGTAAGTCAAAGGCAGAGGAACTCCAAGGTGTTGGCTCTCCTGAACGATGGTGTCCATAATGCATCCATCTAAAAATCAGAGGCTGGTGAAACATCCGATGGATAAAATAAAAGTAAGTATCTTGAAGAACAAGCACTGCAATAAAGCTAACTACTAAATACCACAGTCCGTACTTGTATAGGTCAGTGTATAACAGCGTTGCTCCTAAACTATACTCTGAAATGATAAACGCTCCACTAATAGCAAAAACCACTGCGGAGAGTACTGATAACTCGATATCCTTTTTAATGGAAGAACTCATCAACGGTTTCAAACGCAAACTTTTCTTGGCGAGAGACTTCCCCAGAACTAAATAAAAGAGTAAGTATGTTCCCCCAGCGATCAGAAAGTATCGAGCAAGAGTGATACCGAAGAGGAAAAAGCAATAATACCAAAATGAGTGGTTCGTCAATTAGACCCATCCTTAATATTAGTTTAGGCAAATGAAAATCCTGATTATGTCCAATTGTTTTGGTCTTGATTACCAAAAATTGCCAAATTAAGATTTAATTTGTTAATCGACAAAATCCACTGCTTATTTTACAACATCAAGTACTTCCGCTAATATAACTTAAATTTTATTAATAATAATTAAACTAATTTTGTTCCACGTATACACAAACTCTCGCTGTTTCTTAAAGAAAGGTTCTTGGTTAACTTCAATTTAAGTAAATTGCTGATTTTGTAACAAAGTTTTAATTTCTTGAAATTGCTATTATCTGATGGACTTCAATAATAACTGCCTGCCTTCTTCAATAAATCAATTTGCTATATATAGGACTCATATTTAAATTTTGAAATATACGTAGTGGCGTGACAAGGCTAAAATAGTGCAAATAGTGCAAAAAAATTTGTAGGTTGGGTTGAGGAACGAAACCCAACACTCCTATTAATGTTGGGTTTCGCGTTGCTCAACC